>JAWVEV010000203.1:0-2696 GCA_033856535.1 Miltoncostaeaceae bacterium
CTGCCGGCCTGGGCGCGCAGCTGGCGCCAGGCGCGCGACCAGGGCGCGCGCGGCGCCCTGCTGCCCAACCGGGTGGTGCAGCCCGGTCAGAGCGTCCGCTTCCGGGTCCCCGACGGCCCCGTGCACGGCTACGTCCTGCGCGGCGACGTCCATGGCGCCGACGCCGCGGCGCTGGCCGAACGGCTGACGACCGTGGGCGTCCGCGTCCTGCGGCTGACCGCAGACGCCTCCGCGGCCGGCTTCCGCGGCTACGGCGAGCCGGCGGCGGGCCCCGCGACGATCGCGGCCGGCTCGTACTACGTCCCGCTCGCCCAGCCGGCCAAGCACTGGGTCCAGGCGATGCTCGGCCAGGACGCCTTCGTCCCCTTCCCCTACTTCTACGACGTCTCGTCGTGGTCGAACCCGCTGCTCATGGGGCTGGCCGGCGGCTGGAGCGAGCGACCGCTGCCGGCCGACGCGGTGGCGCTCGACGCGCCCGCCTCGCCCGCCGGTCCGGCGGCCGACGCCCCCGCCTACGCGTTCGCCGGCGACAGCGTCGGCGCCCTGGCGCTGGCCACCGAGCTGCTGGTCCGCGGCGCCGCCGTCGTGCGCGAGCCGGTCGGCGGGGCGATCACGGCGAGCGGCGTGGGCCGCGACGAGCTGACCCGGCTGGCCGGCGCCCGCCGCGTCGAGCTGCGCGGCGTCGACGGCCCGCCGGCCGGCGCCGTCGCCCTGCGGACGCCGAGGGTCGCGCTGCTGGCCGTCCTGGCGCCGGTGATCACCGGGAGCGCCGGCCCGGAGAACAGCGACATCCACGCCAGCCATGGCTGGACGCGCTTCGTGCTCGCCCAGCGCCTGGGCGTCGCCGCCGACGTGCTCGGCGACGCCGAGCTGGCCGCCGGGCGCCTGCGCGACGGCGGCTACACCGCGCTGGTGGTGGCCGACGGCCAGCTCCCGGCCGGCGCCCTCGGCGCCGACGCGCTCGCGCAGGTGCAGGCGTTCGTGGCCGCCGGCGGCACCTTCGTCGGCGTGCGCCGGCTCGGGCTCGCCGTCGCCCGGGCGGCGGGCATCTCGACGGTGGCGGTCCGCCCGGCGCCGCCCGGCTTCCGCGTGCCCGGCACCACCTTCGCGGTGACCGTCGACGGCCGCGACCCGCTCGGCTGGGGCGCCGGCGGGCCCGGCTTCCAGCTCGACGTCGGCGACCCGATCCTCACGGACGGCGGCGGAGCCGCCGTGGTCCGCTACGACCCCGGCGGACGCCGGGTCTCCGGCTACGCCGCACGCAGCGCGGTGCTGGGCGGCACGCCGGCGCTGGTCGACGCCACCTTCGGGGCCGGCCGCGTCGCCCTGTTCGCCTCCGACCCGTCCTTCCGGGCCTACGTCGAGGCCGGCCAGCGGCTGCTGGGCAACGCGCTGCTCGCCCCGCCGCCGGCGCCGGTCGCCGCGCTGCGCACGGCGGTGTCGGTCAGCCGGCTCGCCAGCGCAGGTGCTCGACGATCCGCCGCGAGTCGCAGATCGGCTCACCCTCGATGACCAGCAGCGGGACGACGCGCTGGCCGGAGGCCGCCGCGACGTCGTCGCGCCGCGAGCGGCGGTAGGGCACGCGGACGACGTCGTGCTCGACGCCGGCCCGGCGCAGCTCGCGGGCGACCCGGCCGCACGCGCACAGGCGGTCGGTCGGGGTCGGGCAGCGGTAGAGCGTCGCCGTCACGGCACCAGCCGAGCGGCGAGGCCGAGCCCCTCGCGCAGCGCGCCGCCGGCCAGCCGCAGGGCGAGTGGCTGGCGGGCGCCCGGCGCCGACAGGCGATCGGGCTCGCGCTCGCGGTACCAGTCGATCGTCGCCTGCAGCGTGTCCTCGTGGTGCGACGGGCGCCAGCCCAGCTCGCGGCGCGCCTTGTTGGAGCGGAAGGCCCAGCGCTGGCCGGCCGCGCGCACCTCGTCGACGGTGACCGGCGAATGGCCGGGCAGCGCCTCGGCCGCCTGGGCGAGCGCGAGCGCGGCGGCCAGCGGCAGCTTGACCGCCGGCGGCTCGACGCCCGAGAGCCGGCCGAGGTCGGCGAACAGGCGATCGAGCGTGAAGTTGCGATTGCCGAGGATGTAGCGCTGGCCGGGCACGCCGCGCTCGTCGGCCAGCAGGTGGCCGCGGGCGACGTCCTCGGCGTCGACCACGTTCAGCGTCCCGTCGACGTAGGCGGGCAGCTCGCGGCGCAAGAAGCGGCGCACGAGCTCGGTCGACGAGCGGTTGACGTCGCCGCGGCCGAACACGTGGGCCGGGTTGACGATGACCACCGGCAGCCCGGCGGCGGCGATCCGCAGCGCCTCGACCTCGGCGTCGCGCTTGGCGCGCACATAGGGGATGACGGCCGCCTCGATCGGGAAGCGCTGGCGCTCGTCGGCCGTCGCCCCCGGCCGCGCCGGACCCACGGCGGCCACCGACGAGGTGTAGACGACCCGCTCGACGCCGGCCCGCAGCGCCTCCTCGAGCACGATCCGCGTGGTGTCCACGTTGGCCCGCCAGACGACCTCGGGGGCCGCGCGCAGGCTGGTCAGCCCGGCCGCGTGGAAGACCCGGTCGACCCCGCGCAGCGCCCGGCGCACGGCGGCGCGGTCGAGCAGGTCGGCGGTGACCACCTTGGCGTCGAGCCCGTCGTGGTTGTCGCGCCGCGTGGTCCGGCGCACGGCGATGCGCAGGTCGTCGCCGCGCTCGGCCAGCAGGC
>JAWVEV010000204.1:0-6187 GCA_033856535.1 Miltoncostaeaceae bacterium
GTGCTCGAGGTCCTCGTCGCCGCCGAGGGCGGCGTCGTCAGCGCCGAGGAGCTCCTGGAGCGGGCGTGGGACGAGCACGCGGACCCGTTCACCAACGCCGTGCGCATCACCGTCTCGGCGCTGCGCAAGCGCCTCGGCGAGCCCTGGGTCATCGCCACCGTGGTCGGCGTCGGGTACCGCATCGAGACCGGGCCGGACGCCGGGTGAGCGCGCGGACCGCGGGGCGGGCCCCCGGGCTGAGCGTCCGCCTCAAGCTCACCCTCAGCTACGCCGGCTTCCTCATGGTCGCGGGCGCCCTGATGCTCGCGGCCATCTGGATGTGCCTCCTGCGCTACATCCCCGACGGGGTGATCTTCACGCCGCCGTACTACATCCCCAGCCGCTCCGATCCGCTCAACGGCTTCTTCTGGCCGGCGGTCGTCGTCATGGCGTTCCTGCTGGTATTCGGGCTCGTGGGAGGGTGGCTCCTCGCCGGTCGGATGCTCGCCCCGCTGACGCGCATCGCCGACGCCACGCGCATGGCCGCAACCGGATCGCTGTCCCACCGGATCGCGCTGGAGGGCCGGAACGACGAGTTCCGCGAGCTCGCCGACTCCTTCGACACCATGCTCACGCGGCTGGACGCGCACGTCGCCGAGCAGCGGCGATTCGCGGCCAACGCCTCGCACGAGCTGCGCACCCCGCTGGCGGTCATGCGGACCCTGCTCGACGTGGCGCGGAACGATCCGAGCCGCGACGCCGGCGAGCTCATCGACCGCCTCCAGGCCGTCAACACCCGGGCGATCGATCTGACCGAGGCGCTGCTCCTGCTCAGCCGGGCCGACCGGCGGGCCTTCACCCGGGCGCGCGTCGACCTGTCCCTCATCGCGGAGGACGCGACGGAGACGCTGCTCCCCCTCGCGGAGAAGCGCGGCGTCACGATCGCGACCTCCGGCGAGGTGGCCCCGACCGTCGGCTCGCACGCGCTCCTGCTGCAGCTGACGACGAACCTCGTCCTCAACGCGATCGTCCACAACCTGGCCGACGGCGGCGCCGTGTGGGTCACGACCGGCGGGCGGTCCGGGAGCGTGGCGCTCACCGTCGAGAACACCGGCGAGGCGCTCACCCCGGAGTCGGTCGCCACGCTCGTCGAGCCGTTCCTGCGCGGCACCGAGCGCGTTCGCACCGAGGGCGCGGGCGTCGGCCTCGGCCTGGCGATCGTCCAGAGCATCACCGACGCCCACGACGGAACGCTCGCCCTCGCCCCCCGGCCCGGCGGCGGGCTCCGCGTCACGGTGCACCTCCCCGCGGCGCCGGCACCGGCCGGCGGAGCGCGATCGGCACCTTCCTCTTCCGCCGCGCGGGCGGGGATCCCCGGCCGCTGAGGGCAGTTGGCGCCGGCGGCGCCAACTGCCGGACCCAGTGGCGGCGCGCGGTCGCTCAGGCGGCCCCGTACTGGTCGCGCACCAGGGCGCCCAGGCCGCGCGCCTCGAGCCGGTCCAGCGGCGCCCGGAAGGTCACCTGCACCACGCCCGGGTGGCGGCCGATCTCGATCGCGCCGGTGATCGTGGCCCGGTTCTTCACCTCCGGCACGGTCATGTCGAGCAGCCACGCCGCCCGCTCCAGGCCGTTGTCGGTGGCGCTGTTCAGGTCCGGGCCGGTGCCGACCACCGAGACCGGCGCGCTCTCCTCCAGCGGCACGCCCCAACCGCGGGCGACGGCCTCGGCGCGGGCGCGCTCGTCCTTCGACAGCGGCCGGGCCAGGAAGGGCAGATCCTCCTCCAGCGGGAAGAGCAGCGGGCCGTCGATGGCGAGCCCCTTCAGCACGTGCACCTGGAGGGTCACGGCGCCGGAGACGTCGCAGGTGTGGCCGGCGATCTCGCCGTCGCCCTGCAGCGCGTGCATGTCGCCCAGGTAGACGCCGCCGCCGGCCACCTTCACCGGGCACACCACGATCGCGCCGGCCCGCGCGGCGTCGATGTCCATGTGGCCGTCCGTCCGGTGGCGCAGGTCCTCGGCCGCGAGCCCGTACTCGTGCGGCGCGCCCACCAGGAACGAGCCGAAGTCGCCGGCGTTGTGCGAGTCGGGCATGTCGATCGCCGGCGTCGTGCCGAGCTGGCCCATGAAGGGGCGCAGCCGCGCGACCACGCCCACCAGATCGTGCGGCGCGAAGGCCAGGATCGGGTTCTGCCGCGAGTTCTGCGGCAGCGCGGCGAAGCGCACGGCCTCGCCGGCGACCCGCTCGGACGCGGCCTGGTTCAGCGTGACCCCGACCCGACGGTTCTCGTCGAAGGCCATCGAGTAGCCGTTGGTGAAGGTGAACGGGGTCGCGTCGGCGCCGCAGTTGACGCACCGCACCGCCGTCGGCCCGATGCCCTCCAGGCGGGTCTCCGGATAGAGCGTGTGGCACCCCGGACAGCGCCCGGCGATGTAGGGATCACCGAAGAAGCGGCCCTCCATCCACTGGTCGTTGCCCGACGCCGAGGCCAGCGAGGTGACCTGGATCGCCTTGATGCGGATCGCGATCGCGTCGCCCACCTCGGCGCCCTCGACCGCGACCGGCTGGGTCACCTCGTGGCCGCCCCGGATGGCCGGCGTGATCATGGGCCCCCAGCAGCCGGGGGCGGTGTTGACGAGGACGTGTCCCCCGTCGCGCACCGGCCCCAGCATCGGCGCCCCGGGGCGCAGCACCCCGTCGGTGAAGGTGTCGACGAAGACGGTCTCGCTCGCGGTGAGCTGGGTGGCCACGGGGGCCCTCCTCGATCGTGGGATCAGCCGCCGGCGACGGGCAGGAGCAGGGCGACCTCCTCGCCGGCGCGCAGGGGCCGCTCCCGGGACGCATGGGTGCCGGAGATCACCGGCAGTGCGCTTCGCAGGGCATCGCCGATGCCCGGATGGGACGCGGCGACGCGGGCCATCAGGTCGGTGACGGTGGCGCCCTCCCCGAGATCGACGGACATCCGGGGCACGCCGGCCAGCCGGGCGAGCTCGGTGCTCAGCCGGACCCTGACCTCCATCGCGCGCCTCCGCGTCCGCCGCCGGGATCGGATGATCTCACGGCGGCCCCCGCCGAGGTCAGTCCGCCGGGAAGGGGCGCTCCCCGCGCGCGGGCCGGATGGTCCGGCGCTCGGTCACGATCGCGCTCACCAGCGACGCCGGCGTCACGTCGAAGGCCAGGTTGAGCGCCGGCGAGCCGGGCGCCGCCACCCGCGCCCCGTCCCGCTCGAGGATCTCCGCCGGGTCGCGCTCCTCGATCGGGATGGCGGCGCCGTCGGGCACGCGGGGATCGAGCGTCGACTCGGGCGCCGCCACCACGAACGGGATGCCGGCGTGCGCCGCCGCCAGCGCGTGCGGCAGCGTCCCGATCTTGTTCGCCACGTCGCCGTTGGCCGCGATGCGGTCGGCGCCCACGATCACGGCGTCCACGCGGCCGCCCAGGATGAGCCCGGCGCCGGCGCCGTCCACGATCACCCGGTGGGCGACCCCCATGCGCCCGAGCTCCCAGGCGGTCAGGCGGGCGCCCTGCAGCAGCGGCCGGGTCTCGGAAACGAGGACCTCGGTCAACTCGCCGCGCTCGTGCAGCACCCGCACGGCCGAGAGGGCGCTGCCGCCCTCGACGCCGGCCAGCGCGCCGGCGTTGCAGTGCGTGAGCACGCGGGCGCAGCCGGCCAAGAGGTCGGCGCCGCGCTCGCCGATCGCCCGCGAGGCGACGATGTCCTCGTCGCGCACCGCGAGCGCCTCGGCCAGGATCGCCGCCGGCCCGCCGGCGGCCGCGGCCAGCGCCCGGTCGGCGCCCCAGCCCAGGTTCACCGCGGTCGGCCGGGCCGCGTGCATCGCCTCGGCGGCGGCTCGGGCGGCGGCGCCGACGTCCTCCCCGCGCTCCGCGGCGCGCGCCGCCCCCAGGGCCACGCCCATCGCCCCGGCCACCCCCAGGGCCATCGCGCCGCGCACCGCCAGCCGGCGGATCGCATCGATCAGCTCGGGCACCTCGCGCAGCGCGATCACGGTCTCGCGCGCCGGCAGCAGGGTCTGCTCGACGATCCGGATCTCGCCGTCCACCCAGTCGATCGTCCGCCGGGACATGCTTTCCTCCTCCGGGACCCCGGGCATGCTGTCATGAGCCGGAGAGCGACCGCGGGAGGGCGAATGCGGCTACGGGACGAGCGCGACGAGGTGGCCCGGCTGGCCCGCCGGCTGCGCCCGGACGGGCTGGTGGTCGGCACCGCCGGCAACCTCAGCGCGCGGCGCGGGGACCTGGTCGCGATCACGCCGAGCGGGCTCGACTACGACGACCTGGACGCCCGCCTGGTCTGCGTGGTGGACCTGGACGGCACCCAGCTCGACGGCCTGCTCGCGCCCTCGCTCGAGCTGCCGATGCACCTGGCGTGCTACCGGCGCGCCGGCGCCGGCGCGGTGGTCCACTCCCACTCGCCCTTCGCCACGGCGGTGTCGCTGGCCCAAGACGAGCTGCCGGCGGTCCACTACCTCATCGGCGACCTCGGCGGGCCGGTGCGGGTGGCGCCCTATGCCACCTTCGGCACCGAGGCGCTGGCCGACGGCCTGGTCGAGGCGCTCGAGGGGCGCAGCGCCGCGCTGCTGGCGAGCCACGGCGTGATCACGATCGGCGACACGCTGGCGCGGGCCTACGACCGCAGCCTGATCCTGGAGTCGATCGCCGCGGCCTACGTGCGGGCCAAGGCGCTCGGCGAGCCCAGGGTCATCCCCGACGCCGAGGTCGCCGTGCTGGTCGAGAAGATGGCCGACTACGGGCAGGTGCGGCCGGCATGAAAGGCCGGGTGGCCGCCTGCGCCTGCGCCGCCCTCGCCCTGCTCGGCGCGGCCGGCCCGGCCGCCGCGGCGACGAGGCTTCCGGCTTTCCGCGCGGTCGTCCGGCTCATCGGTCCCGAGGAGCGCCGGGCGATGACGCCGAGCACCTGGCGGCCGGGGTGCCCCGTAGGCCTGGGCGCGCTCCGCCACGTGAGCGTGCCGTTCGTGGGGTTCGACGGGCGCGTCCACCGGGGCGCCATCGTGGTCCACAACGGCGCGGCGCGCGACATCGTGGCGGTCTTCCGCGAGCTGTACCGGGCCCGCTTCCCCATCCGGCGCATGCGCCCGATCCAGGCCTACGGCGGAGACGACTTCACGAGCATCGAGGCCGACAACACCTCGGCGTTCAACTGCCGCCCGGTGGAGGGCACCTCGCGCTGGTCCGAGCACGCCTACGGGCGCGCGATCGACGTGAACCCGCTCGAGAACCCGTACGTGTCGGGCGGGCGGACCTCGCACGAGGGGAGCGACGCCTACGTCGCGCGGTCCCCGTACCGGAAGGGCATGGCCGTCGAGGGCGGGGCGCTGGTGGCGGCCTTCGACCGCGCGGGCTGGGGCTGGGGCGGTCGCTGGAGCGGGGACCTGGACTTCCAGCACTTCTCGGCGAGCGGCCGGTGAGGCGGCGCGCGGGGGCGATCCTGGCGCTGGCGGGCGCGTGCTGCGCGTTGGCCCCGGGGACCGCCGCGGCGCGCGACCGGGCGCTGGTCGACGCCAACCGGCTGCTGCTGCCGGTCGCCGAGGCCGCCGCGACCGAGGCCGGCGGCGGCCCGACCGAGCTCCAGGCCGCCTACGACCGGGCCCGCGACCTGCAGGAGGCCGTGCGCGGCGCGGCGCCGGTCAGCCCGCGGTGCCGGCCGCTGCTGCGGGCGCTGGGCCGCTACGCCGCCGCGCGGGTGCGCCAGATGGAGGGCGAGGACCGGCCGAGCGCGAGCGACGTCGCCGGCGGCCGAGCGGCGGCCGAGCGGGCGCGGGCTGCGGCGCGGAGCGCGGCGCCCCGCTGCCCGGGGACCGGCGCGGGGACCGCGGTCGCGGTGCTCGGCATGAGCCCGTCCAGCGACGAGGTCTTCTTCGGCGCGGTGGTCGCGCGTGCGCCGCGCGGGGCCGAGACGGCGCGCCTGACGGTCGACGGCGAGGCCGCGGGCGAGGCGCCGGTGCGCGGCGGGCGCGCGCGGTTCGCGCCGGACGCGGCACCCGGGCGGCACTCGCTGCGGGTGACCTTCCTTCGCGGGGACCGGACCCTGGGCGTCGCCGTGGCCGCCGGGGCGTGGCGGCTGCCGGCCAGCGCGCGGCATGCGGAACCGGGCGCGACGACCGACCCGGACATGACGGCCGCGCTCCAGGCGGCGCTGCGGACCGGGCCGGCGTACCGCGCCGCCTGGGTG
>JAWVEV010000205.1:0-8498 GCA_033856535.1 Miltoncostaeaceae bacterium
CCCCCGCCTGTACGTCTACGACCCACTCCTCAAGGGCCGCTTCACGGCGAAGGGCACCCCCGCCCGCCGGCTGCTGCTCCGAGCCGAGATCGAGGCCCATGCGACGGCGTCGACTACCCCGCTCGGGATCGCCTTGGCGGCCGGCGCGGGGTGGCCGCCTGACCGGCGCGTACCACTCTCGTCACCACGTGGCCCTTTTCGACCACCGAACGACCCAATGAGAGGGAAGCAAAAACCCCGCATCAGCGGGGCTTTCTCAGAATAGCGGCGGCAGGACTCGAACCTGCGACACGCGGATTATGATTCCGCTGCTCTGACCAACTGAGCTACGCCGCCACGCCCTCGGCGGCCGTCACCGTCGAGGCGAAGCCCAGTAACGGACTCGAACCGTTGACCCCTTCCTTACCATGGAAGTGCTCTACCAACTGAGCTAACTGGGCGGGTCGGGCGACGAGTCTAGCGTGCCCGCGCGCGGGGCGCGGCGGGTGTGAGACGCGCCTTCGCCGGGAACGGTGATCCTCGGATGCGCATGGCCCGATCGCCAGGGGATGACGGCCCGGCCGACGCCGACGACGCCCGCGGGCGCCCGGCGGCGGCCCCTGGGGCCCATCCGCCGGCACGCCCCGCGCACCCCCTCGGGAGGGCCCGCTAGGCCGGACGCCGACGCGCGCCGCCGCCTCCCGATGACCGCCCGCTCCGCCCCGCCGCCCGGCACGTCCTGCCCACGGCGCGGCGCCCTGCGACGAAAGGACGACCCACCATGCCCGAGGGACGATCCCGGACGGCGGCGACCCCGCCCGTGACCCCCGGCGGCGGCAGCCCCCGCGCCGTCCCGGGCGTGGGCCGCCGGGTCGAGCCGGCGCCGCTGCTCGAGGCGCGCGGCCGCCGCGTCGACCTCGACCTGCTCGACGGCATGACCGGCCGCTCTCTGGTGCACCCGCGCGAGCTCGACCGGGACCTGGTGGTGGAGCTGTGCGCGGCCGCGGCGCTGCTCGAGACGATCGAGGTGCGGGACCTGCACCCGCTCGACGGCAAGATTGCGATCACGGCCTTCTTCGAGGCGAGCACGCGCACGCGGCTCTCCTTCGAGAGCGCCATGCTGCGGCTGGACGGCAAGGTCCTGAGCGTCCCGGACGGGCGCACCACCGGCGCCGCCAAGGGTGAGTCGCTCGCCGACATCGGCCAGATGTTCAACGGCTACGGCGACGTCGTGATCATGCGACACACCGAGACCGAGAGCGCCGAGGAGATCCAGGAGAGCCTGACGATCCCGCTGATCAACGCGGGCAACGGCTCCGGGCACCACCCCACCCAGGCCCTGGTCGACTGGTACGCGCTGCTGAAGTGGCGTCCCGAGCTCGCGACGCCGGACTGCCCGCCCGACCGGCGCATCCACCTCGGCATCGTCGGCACCCCGGGGAGCATGCGCGCGGTGAAGAGCTTCCTCTGGGCCTCCACCTTCTTCACCGGCGCGGTCGAGCGCATCACGATCGTCTCCGAGCTCGCCGACCCGATCGGCGAGGGCCTCCAGGACGCGATCGACCGTTCGGGCATCCCGGTCGAGGCGACGAACGACCTCCAGGAGGTGATCGGGGACCTCGACGTGGTCTACATGAACTCGATCGCCTTCCTCGGCGACAGCTACCGCCGGCTGAACGCGCGCCAGCGGATCGACGCCGACACCCCGCTGCAGCCCGAGACGGTGGTCATGCACCCGCTCGCCCGCGGCGAGGAGCTCGACCCCGGGCTCGACCCGACCGACCACAACCTGTACTTCGCGGAGGCCGCCGGCGCGGTCTTCGTGCGCCAGGCGCTACTCCTGGCCGTGCTGGGCCGCATCGGGACGCTGGCCGGCGCGATCGCCTGACCCGCGCGCCCGCGCGGCCGCGGGCACGCCCGCTCCACCCCCGACCACCCCCACCCGACGAGAGGAACGACTCCGTGTGCGGAATCACCGGCTACTGGCGACCCGGCGAGGGCCTCGGCGCGCCGGACGCGATCGACGCGATGATGGACGCCATCGCGCACCGCGGTCCGGACGGGCGCGGGGTGCACGTCGACGAGGACGCCGGGCTGGTGATGGGCCACGTCCGCCTCTCGATCATCGGGCTCGACGACGGCGCGCAGCCGATCGCGAGCGCCGACGGCCGCCGCACCCTGACGGTCAACGGCGAGTTCTACGACTACAAGCGCATCCGCGCCGAGATGGCCTGCGACGGCGCCCGCTTCCGCACCGCGAGCGACAGCGAGATCGCCCTGCCGCTGCACGAGCGCCACGGTCATGACTTCGTGCATCGCCTCCGCGGCGAGTTCGCGGTGGCGCTGCACGACGCCGGCCGGCGCGAGCTGCTCTTGGTGCGCGATCGCTTCGGGATCAAGCCGCTCTATTACAAGCTCACCGAGGACGGGCTCTGGTGGGGCTCCGAGGTGAAGGCGATCCTCGCCCACCCCGACGTCGCGCCGCGCCTGTCCGCGCGGGCCGCCCTCCACCAGATGATGCAGGTGATGGTGCCGGGCACCACCGCCTTCGAGGGCGTGCGCGCCCTGAAGCCGGGGCACATGCTGGTCGTCCGCGAGCGCAACGGGCGCCTCGAGGGCCGCGAGATCCGCTACTGGGACCTCACCTTCCCCCGGGCCGCCGACCACGCCGCGCCCGACGACGTCGAGGCCGAGCGCTGCGTCGCGGGCGTCCGCGACCGGCTGATCGACGCCGTGCGCGTGCGGCTGGAGGCCGACGTGCCGGTGGCCTGCTACCTCTCGGGCGGCCTCGACAGCTGCGCCATCCTCGGGCTCGCCTCGCCGCTCATGCAGTCGCCGGTGACGGCCTTCACGATCGGCTTCGACGACGACGCCTACGACGAGGTGTCGATCGCGCGCGAGATGGCCCAGCGCGCCCACGCCGATCAGGTGGTCCTGCCGCTCGCGGCCGACGGCCTCTACGGGGACAGCTTCGCCACCGTGGTCCGCCACGCCGAGCGGACCTTCTACAACACGCTCAGCGTCGCCAAGTGGCACATGAGCCGGCACGTGCGCCAGCACGGCTTCAAGGTGGTGATCACCGGCGAGGGCTCGGACGAGCTCTTCGGCGGCTACCCCTTCTTCAAGCGCGACATGTTCCTGCACGGCGGGCCGGCGCAGGAGCGCCACCGCGCCGCCATGGAGCGCGGCAACCGGCTCTTCCGTGGCGCGATCCTGGCCGAGGAGCACCGCCGCCACGAGGCCTTCGACGAGCTCTGCGGCTTCACGCCCTCGTGGATCCAGCCGTGGATGATCACGCTGGACGAGGCGCGCGGTCTCATGGCCGAGCCGCTCGCCGACGCGCTCGAGGGCTACGACCCGCTGGCGGCGATCGCCGCCGAGATCGACCCCGACATGGTGCGCGGGCGCCATCCGCTCGACATCGCCCAGTACACCTGGAGCAAGACCATGCTCGAGGGGCAGATCCTCAGCTGGGGCGGCGACCGGGTGGACATGGCCCACGCGCTCGAGTCCCGGCCGGCCTTCCTCGACCACCACCTGGCCGAGTTCGCGACGGGGATCCCGCCCGAGCTGCGCATCCGCGACGGGGTGGAGAAGTGGGTGCTGCGCGAGGCGATGCGCGGCGTGCTGCCCGACGTGCTCTACCGGCGCGAGAAGTTCCCGTTCATGGCGCCCCCGAGCCACACCGACGAGGCCAAGCGCCTCGGGGTCGAGACGCTGCTGGCCCGCTGGGCCTCGCCCGAGCGCCTGGGGGCTGCGGGCCTGTTCGACCCGGCCGCCGTGGACGCGACCCTCGATCGCTGGCGCGGGGACTCCTCCCGCGACGCCGGCAATCGCGCCGACATCCTCGTGAACCACCTGCTGGGGATGCAGATCCTCCACGAGACCGCCTCGGCGCCGGCCATGACGTGAGTCCGAGGCCGGGCGGCGGTCGCCTCAGGCGGGCGACAAGACGCGGGGCAGCGGGGCGACCCGGGGAGCCCTCGCCGATGCGCGCGGCCCGTGCGCGGAAAGGGCGCGAGCCTGCGGGTGCGTCGCGTCCGCGGCGCGCGTGACCGCCGGGGCGGGATCGGTCCCGCCCGCGGCCCCGAGCAGCGCGCAGACCGCGCACAGCAGCAGCGTCTTCGGGCGCGCTCCGTTGCGCCAGTCCCACATCGGCGACCTCCGTGTCCCCGACCATGCGGTGTGAGTTCGTCTCGCTCCGGCGACATCCGTGTCGCCGGTGTTGCCCTCTCTTTGTCGGCCGGGGGAACGTTCGGCTCAAGTCCCCCGAACGGGGGAACGAGAACGGCCCGGGCGGCGCCCGCGGGCGCCGGCGCCGGGCCGGAGTGATGGGGGGAGGAGGATTCGAACCTCCGTAGGCGGAGCCGGCGGTTTTACAGACCGCTCCCTTTGGCCGCTCGGGCATCCCCCCGGAACGGCCGCGGATGGTACCAAGTCCCGCCCAGGCAGCGGCCCCCCTGCCGGAGCCCGTTGACGTCGGGAATTTGTTGAGGGGCGCGCGCCTCTAGGCGCGCTCGCGCTCCGCCGGGCCGGGCTCGAAGCGGTATCCCACCCCGTAGTGCGTCTGCACGTAGCTCCGGTCGGGCCGGACCGCCGCCAGCTTCTGGCGGACCTTCCGCACGAAGACGTCGACCGAGCGGTCGCCGTGCATCATCTCGTAGCCCCAGACCTCGCGGTAGACGCGGTCGCGCGGCATCGGTTTTCCGCCCGAGCGCGCCAGCGCGTAGAGCACCTCGAACTCGCGCGGGGTCAGGCCCACCGAGTCGCCGTCGACGAACGCCTGCACCTGCTCGGGGTCGATCGAGAGGCCCTCGGCGACCACCGGCTGGCGCCCGTCGGGGGCGCGGTGCGACTCGACCCGGCGCAGGTGCGCCTGCACCCGCGCCAGCAGCTCCTTCATCGAGAAGGGTTTGGTCACGTAGTCGTCCGCGCCGAGCTCCAGGCCGTGCACCCGGTCGTACTCGCTGGTGCGCGCGCTGCAGACGATCACCGGCACGCGCGAGTCCTCGACGCGCAGCTCCTCGGTGAAGCGCCAGCCGTCGAGCTGGGGCAGCATCAGGTCGAGGATCACCAGGTCGGGGCGCTGCTGGCGGAAGAGCCGCAGGCCCTGCGCGCCGTCGCCGGCCTGGAGGGTGCGGTAGCCCGCCTTCCCGAGGTGGTAGGCGATCGACTCGGCGATGGCCTCGTCGTCCTCGACGATCAGGACGGTCGGGGGTGACGCCACGGCGCGAGTCTAGCCCGCGCGCCCGGGCGCCGCGCGGGTGCGCGCTATCCTCAGCCGGTGTCCACGCCCGCATTCCGTCGGCACCGCCGGTGACGACGACATTGCTGGGCGAGCGCTACCGGCTCGACGAGTTGATCGGGCGCGGGGGCATGGCCACGGTCTGGCGCGCGACCGACACGGTCCTGGACCGCCACGTGGCCGTGAAGCGCCTCCACCCGACGCTGACCGCCGACGAGGAGCTCGCCGAGCGCTTCCGCCGCGAGGCCCGCCTCGTGGCCCGCCTCAGCCACCCCAACCTGGTCCACCTGCTGGACCGCGGCGAGGACGACCAGGGCCCGTACCTGGTGATGGAGCTGGTGCAGGGCGAGAACCTGAAGTCGCGGATCAAGCGCGACGGGGCGATGTCGGTCGAGGAGGCCGTGTCGGTCGTGGGCCAGGTGGCCTCGGCGCTCGCCTACGCGCACGAGCAGGGCGTCGTGCACCGCGACATCAAGGCGCAGAACGTCCTGCTCCAGCCGGACGGCCACGCCAAGCTCGCCGACTTCGGCATCGCCCGCCTGATGGAGGTCGATGGCACGCCCGGCCTCACCCGCACCGACGTGCTGATGGGCAGCGCCGACTACCTCTCGCCCGAGCAGGCCGAGGGCGACGACATCGACGAGCGGACGGACATCTACTCGCTCGGGATCGTGCTCTACGAGTGCCTCACCGGCGAGCTGCCCTTCAAGGGCGAGGGCTTCGTGGCGGTCGCGATGCGCCACCTGACCGAGGCGATGCCCGACCCGCGCGACGTCGACCCGGACATCCCCGACCACCTGGCCGCCTGCGTGCTGCGCGCCACCGAGAAGGGGCCTTCCCAGCGGTTCGCCAGCGCCCGCGACTTCGCCCACGCGCTCCACGTGCCGCTCGACGAGTCCACCGCGATCATGGCGGCGATCGGCTACGAGCCGGCCGAGGAGACGGCGATCGTCACCCGGCCGCGGGTGCGCCGCAGGCGCCGGCGGACCTTCGCGGCGATCGGGCTCTGGGCCCTTGCCGCGCTCGTCGCCGCCGCGACGCTGATCGCGGTGCTCGACCCCTTCGGCGGGAACGACCGGCCGCGCGGCGAGGTGCTGCTGGCCCTCGCATCGGTCACCGATTACGACCCCGATGGCGACCATCACGAGTCGCCCAACCTCACCGCGCTGGCCCACGACGGCAACTCTGGGACGGCCTGGACCACCGAGCGCTACAACACCCCCGACTTCAGCGGCTTCGGCAAGGAGGGCGTCGGCCTCCTCATGCGCCTGCGCCAGCCGGCGCGCGCGGCGGAGCTCGTCGTCACCTCGGACACCCCCGGCGTCCCGTTCCGGGTGCTCGGCGCGCGCGACTCGAACGGAGTGCGGCAAGGGATGGCATTGGGGGAGCTGACCGGCGGCCGGCAGGTGATCCCGCTGGTCACCGACGGCCCGCGCGCGATCTACCTGCTCTGGATCACCGGCCTCGTCCCGAAGAAGGGCGGCGGCTACGAGGCGAGCATCGGGGAGGTGGAGCTGCGCGGGGCGGCGAACCAGTGACGGGTGCGCCCGTTCGAGCAGAGCCTCGCTGAGCTCGAGGCGCGCCTGGCGTCCCAGGGGGGACGCGGGCGCGTCCTGGCGCCGCGCACGCGCTCGGCCTACCTGAAGGACGCGCGGCTGGTCGCGACCTGGCTGGAGGCGCAGGGCGTCGAGGGTCCCGAGGCCGTGACCCCCTCCGCGCTCGAGGCCGCGTTGCGCGCCCTGGGCTGGTCGCGCTCCACGCGCGCCCGGGCGCTGACCGCCCTGCGCGAGTGGCTCCGCCCCTACCACCCCCCCAACCGCTCGCCGGCCGACCTGGTCGAGGCGCCCCGCCCGGTGCCGCCGCCGGTGCCGCGCCTCTCCCAGGCCGACGCCGCCGACCTGATGGACCGCGCCGGCCGCCGGCCGGCCGCCGCGGCCGAGGACGCCCCGGCCCGGGCGCTGGCCCAGCGCGACCAGGCCCTGCTCGAGGTGCTCTACGGCAGCGGCCTGCGCCGCCAGGAGGCCTGCGACCTGACCCTGGCCGGGCTCGACTTCGAGCACGAGACGCTGCGCGTGGTGGGCAAGGGCGGCCACGCCCGCACGGTCCCGCTCACCGAGCCGGCGGTCGCGGCGCTGCGCGAGTGGCTGGCGGAGGGCCGCCCGCGCCTGCTGGCCGGCCGGCCCGCCGGGGCCCGGGCCGAGGCGGCGGTCTTCCTCTCGCGCTCGGGGCGCCCGCTCGACGGCAGCACGGTCTACCGGGTGGTCGCGCGGGCGTTGCGCGCCTCCGGCCGGGGCGGCGGGCCGCACCTGCTGCGCCACGCGGCCGGCACCCACCTGCTCGAGGGCCCGGGGGGCAGCGGCGGCGCCCACCTGCGCGTGGTCCAGGAGGTGCTCGGCCACCGCAGCCTCGCGACCACCCAGCGCTACACCGGCGTCACCACGAAGGCGATGCAGGCGGCGCTCCGCCAGGGGCACCCGCGCGGATGAGCATCCTCGCGCCGCCGGTCGACCCGGCCATCGCCCCCGGCTGGCACCGCCTGGTGGCCGGCTTCCTCGCCACGCGCGGCAACGCCAACACGCGCGACGCCTACCGGCGGGACCTGGTCGGGCTGGCCGAGGCGCTCGGGCTCCCGGAGGCCGACGCGGCCCCTCCGGCCTTCGGGGTCGAGGACGACCCCGCCGCCGCCGCCGCGGCCCGGGCGCTCGCCGCGGTGCCGCCGGGCTGGTGGCAGGAGTGGCGCGACGCCCTTCCCGGCCGCCTGGCGAGCCGGCGCCGGCGCGTGGCCGGCGCGCGCGCCTTCTGCCGCTGGTGGTCGCGCCTCTACGCGCTCGAGAGCCCGGTGAAGGACCTGCGCCCGCCGCAGGCGATCGAGGGCGGCCAGGAGCGGATCGGCCGCGAGGTGGTCGCGCTGGTGCCCTCGGCGGTGCGGGCGATGTGCGAGGCGGCCTCGGGCCTCGGCGCCGGGCCGCTCGGCCCGCGCTCGCGGGCCCTGATCGAGGTGCTCTACGGCTGCGGCCTGCGCGCCAGCGAGGCCGCGGCGCTGGACCTGTCGGCCTGCCACCTGGACGACCCCGAGGACCCGTTCGTGATGGTCGAGGGCAAGGGCGGGCGCCGGCGCGCGGTGGCCGTGCCCCGCGAGGCCCTGATCACCCTCTCGGCCTACCTGCGCGGCGCCCGGCCCGAGCTGCGCGCCCGCGACCGCCAGCCGCGCGCCGATCAGGCCCGCCACCGCGACGCCGACGCGGTCTTCCTCAGCGCCCGGGGCCGCCGGCTC
>JAWVEV010000206.1:0-23277 GCA_033856535.1 Miltoncostaeaceae bacterium
CGGAAAGAATTTCGCGCCTGATGTCGATCCCGCCGCCGCCCGTTCGTCGCCTGGGTGACGGGCCGGGACGGCCGGCCCGCAGACCGAGGAGGAGCGAGATGCGGTGCAGGGTGATCGTCAAGGCGGACCCGGAGATCGAGTCGGGCGCGATGCCGACCGAGGCCCAGCTGACCGAGATGGGGCGCTACAACGAGGAGCTGGTCAAGGCCGGCGTCATGCTCGCGGGCGAGGGCCTGCACCCCAGCAGCCGCGGCGCGCGCGTCCGCTTCGAGGGCTCCACCCGCACCGTCATCGACGGCCCGTTCACCGAGGCCAAGGAGCTGGTCGCCGGCTTCTGGATCCTCGAGACGGCGTCGCTCGAGGAGTGCGTCGAGTGGATCAAGAAGGCGCCCTTCGACGGCGGCGCCGAGATCGAGATCCGCCAGGTCTTCGAGGCCGAGGACTTCGGCGAGGAGTTCACCCCCGAGCTGCGCGAGCAGGAGGCCCGGCACCGCGAGGAGATCGAGCGCCGGCAGGGGTAGGGACGGTGGCGCGCGACGCGCACGCCGCCGTCGAGGCGGTCTGGAGGATCGAGTCGGCCCGGCTCATCGCCGGGCTGACGCGCATCGTGCGCGACCTCGGCCGGGCCGAGGACCTCGCGCAGGACGCCCTCCTGGCCGCCATGGAGCGGTGGCCCGCGACCGGCGTGCCGGCCAACCCCGGCGCCTGGCTGATGACCGCCGCCAAGAACCGCCACATCGACCTGATGCGCCGGGGCGCGCGCATGATGGCCAAGGAGCCGCTGCTCGAGCGTGAGCTCGAGATCCGGCAGGAGCTCAGCGGCGAGCCGGACCTCGAGGCGATCGACGACGACGTCGGCGACGACCTGCTGAAGCTGGTCTTCACCACCTGCCACCCGGTGCTCTCGCGCGAGGCGCGCGTCGCGCTGACGCTCCGGATGCTCGGCGGGCTGACCACGCCCGAGATCGCCCGCGCCTTCCTCGTGCCCGAGGCCACCCTGGCGCAGCGGATCGTCCGCGCCAAGAAGACGATCGCCGAGGCGAACGTGCCGTACGAGGTCCCGACCGGCGCCGAGCTGGCGCCGCGGCTGGCCTCGGTGCTCGAGGTCGTCTACCTGATCTTCAACGAGGGCTACTCGGCGACCGCCGGCGACGATTGGCTGCGGCCGGCGCTCTGCGAGGACGCGCTGCGCCTGGGCCGCATCCTGGCCGAGCTCGCCCCGCGCGAGCCGGAGGTCCACGGGCTGGTCGCGCTGATGGAGATCCAGGCCTCGCGAACCCGCGCCCGCACCGACCGCGCCGGCAACCCGATCCTGCTGCCCGACCAGGACCGGAGCCGCTGGGACCGCATCCTGATCACGCGCGGCCTGGCCGCGCTGGACCGAGCCGAGGCGCTTGGCGGCGCGATGGGCCCCTACGCGCTCCAGGCGGCCATCGCCGCCTGCCACGCCCGCGCCCGGGCGGCCGAGGAGACCGACTGGGAGCGGATCGTCGCCCTCTACGACGCCCTCGCCGAGCTGACGCCCTCGCCGGTGATCGAGCTGAACCGGGCGGTCGCGCTGGCGCAGGCCTATGGGCCGGCGGCCGGCCTCGACCTGGTCGACCAGCTCGTCGACGACCCCGCGCTGAAGGAGTACCACCTGCTGCCGAGCGTCCGCGGCGACCTGCTGGCCCGGCTCGGCCGCTTCGCCGAGGCTCGCGAGGAGTTCGCGCGCGCCGCAGCGCTCACCCGGAACGGCCGTGAGCAGGACCTGCTGCTGGGCCGGGCCGAGGCCTGCGCCCGCCTCGCGACGCCCCCCGCCTAGTCCGGATCAGACCGGGGTCTCGAGCGCTCCGGCTCCCTGGAGCGCGCGGCTCAGCAGCTCCCGGAGGGCGGTCTGCTCCTCCGGGCTGAGCGCCGCCAGGACCTCGCCCTCGATGCTCGCCTGCGCCCGCTCGGCGCGCTCCAGCGCCTCGCGCCCCTCGTCGGTGAGCTCGACGATGTGGCGCCGGCGGTCGTCCGGGTCGCGGCGGCGCCGGACGTGCCCCGCCGTCTCCAGGTCGTTGAGCAGGAGGACGACGTTGTTCGGATCGAGGTGCATCGTCTCGCAGAGCTCCTGCTGCGGGAGGGTCCCGCCGTCGCGCAGGAGCGTCAGCGCGACGAACTGGCGCAGGCGCATGCCGAGGAGGTCCTCGGAGCTGCGTCGGTAGATGACCTTCGCCAGCCGCGTGAGGAGGACCAGCGCCCCCGGTGGGGATGAGTCGTTCATCCGCGATGATCCTACCATCCGCGCAGACGGTCCTTGAAAAATTGATCGTCACTAGTACAGTGACGATCCATGGAGCAACTCGAAAACACCGCCGCCTCGCGGCGCCGCTGGATCGCGCTGGGCATCGTCTGCCTCGGCCAGCTCATGATGGTGCTGGACGCGACAATCGTGAACGTCGCGCTGCCGGCGATCCAGAAGGACCTCGCCTTCTCCCAGGCCAGCCTGACCTGGGTCGTGAACGCCTACCTCATCGCGTTCGGGAGCTTCCTGCTGCTGGCGGGCCGCCTCGGCGACCTCATCGGGCGCAAGCGGGTCTTCCTCGGGGGCCTGGCGCTCTTCACCGTCGCCTCCGTGGCCTGCGGCCTCGCGACGGACCAGGCCGTCCTGATCACGGCGCGCTTCGTCCAGGGCATGGGCGGCGCGGTGGCCACCTCGGTGATCCTGGCGATCATCGTCACCGAGTTCGCCGAGGCGCGCGAGCGCGCGAAGGCGATCAGCTTCTACACGTTCGTCGCCGTGGCGGGCGGCTCGATCGGCCTCCTGGCCGGCGGCGTCCTGACGCAGGCGATCAGCTGGCACTGGATCTTCTTCATCAACGTCCCGGTGGGCATCGCCGCGCTCCTGCTCGGGTCCGCGTTCATCAAGGAGAACGAGGGCATCGGCCTGCGCCAGGGCGTCGACTGGCTCGGATCCGTGCTCGTGACCGCGGCGACGATGATCGGCGTCTACGCGATCGTCACCTCGACGGACTTCGGCTGGCTCTCGTCCCACACGCTCGGCTTCGGCGCCGTGGCGATCGCGCTGCTGGCGATCTTCTTCGCGTGGGAGGCGCGGATCGAGAACCCGATCCTCCCGCTGCGCGTCCTGCGGCTGCGCGGGCTCATGGGCTCGAGCGCGGTGCGCGCGTTCCTCGTGACCGGGATGTTCACCTCGTTCTTCCTCGGCGCGCTCTACCTCGAGCACGTCCTGGGCTACGGCGCGGTGGACACGGGCCTCGCCTTCCTCCCCATGACGCTGATCGTCGGGGCGCTCTCGCTGGGGATCACGGCGCGCCTCGTCGCCCGGTTCGGGGCGAAGGCCGTGCTCCTCGTCGGGCTGAGCCTCACCACCGTCGGGCTCCTGCTGCTGGCGCGGGCCGGCGTGGGCGCGAGCTACTTCCCGGATCTCGTCTTCGCCTTCACCCTCACGGGCCTCGGGGCGGGGATGGCCTTCCTGCCGCTGCTGACGATCGCGATGGCGGACGTGCCGCCGCGCGACGCCGGCCTGGCGTCGGGGATCGTGAACGTCTCGGTGCAGATCTCCGCCGCGCTCGGCCTCGCGGTGCTCGGCACCGTCGCCACCGACCACACCCGTTCGCTGACCGCCCAGGGGCACTCGGTGGCCGGCGCACTGACGGGCGGCTACCACCTCGCGTTCCTGATCGCCGCGGCGTGCGTCGCCGTCGGCGCCCTCATCGCGATGGTCGTGCTGCCCTCGCCGAGCCGCGCGCCCGCCGCGGCGCCCGCGCCCGCCGCGGAGGGCGAGGTCCGGCCCTCCTCCACGTAGCTAGCCCCGGCGGCGGCCGCCGAGGTAGAGGTCGGTGATCGTCCCGATCGCCGCCTGGGCCGAGAATCCGATCGTCTCGGACAGGGTGGGGTGGGGGTGGATGGTGAGCGCCAGGTCCTCGGCGTCGGAGCCCATCTCGATCGCGTGGACAATCTCGGCGATCAGCTCGCCGGCGTTCACGCCGACCGCCCCGCCACCGAGGATCCGCTTGCGCTCGGGGTCGACGATCAGCTTCGTGCGGCCCTCCGCACGCCCCGTGCCGAGGGCCCGCCCCGACGCCGCCCAGGGGAAGGCGGCCACCTCGTGGGGCACGTCCCCCTCCTTGGCCTCGGTCTCGGTGAGCCCGGTCCAGGCGATCTCGGGGTCCGTGTAGGCCACGCTCGGGATCGACCGGGCGTCGAACGTCGCCGATCCGCCGGCGACGGCCTCAGCCGCGACGTGGCCCTGGTGGCTGGCGCGGTGGGCGAGCATCGGCTCGCCGGTGACGTCGCCGATCGCGTGGATGTGGCGCACGTTGGTGCGCAGCTGCTCGTCGACGGCGATCACGCCGCGCTCGCCGACCTCCACGCCGGCGGCGTCGGCGCCGATCCGGTCGCCGCTCGCGCGCCGGCCGACGGCCACCAGCACCCGGTCGTACGCCTGCTCGCGCGGGGCGCCCTCGCCCTCGAAGGTCACCCGGATGCCCTCGTCCACCGCCTCGGCCGCCCCGACCTTCACGCCCAGGTGGAGGCCCTCGTACCGCTCCTTGATCCGCCGCTGCAGCGGCCGCACCAGGTCGGGGTCGGCCCCGGCCAGAAGGCGGTCGAGCATCTCGACCACGGTCACGCGCGCGCCCAGCGCGTCGTAGACCGTCGCCATCTCCAGGCCGATGATCCCGCCGCCGATCACCAGCAGCCGCTCGGGCACTTCGTCCAGGGCGAGCGCGGCGGTCGAGTCCATCACGCGCGGGTCGTCCGGCAGGCCCGGGATGCGCGCCGCCTCGGACCCCACGGCGATGATGCAGGAGTCGAAGGCGATCTCCCGGCTCCCCTCGGGACCCTCCACGGCGAGCGCGTTCGGGCCGGTGAACGTGCCGGTGCCCCGCACCACCCGCACCTTGCGCTTGCGGGCCAGGTCGGCCAGGCCGTCGGTGAGCCGCCCCACCACTCCGGCGGTGGCCTCGCGCAGCGCCGGCAGGTCGATCGACGGCTCGCCGAAGCGGATGCCGAACGCCTCGGCCTCCTTCGCCTCGCTCAGCACCCGCGCGGCGTGCAGCAGCGCCTTCGAGGGGATGCAGCCGACGTTCAGGCACACCCCGCCGAGGCGCGAATGGCGCTCGACCAGCGTCACGGCCAGGCCGAGGTCCGCGGCCCGGAACGCGGCGGTGTAGCCGCCCGGGCCGCCGCCGAGCACGACCAGGTCGGCCCGGCCCTCCTCGCTCACAGCAGGATCCGGCGCGGGTCGGCCAGCAGGCCGGCCAGGTGGGTCGTGAAGCGCGCGCCCATCGCCCCGTCGACGACCCGGTGGTCGTAGGAGAGCGAGAGCGGCAGGATCAGCCGCGGGCGGAACTCGCCGTCGATCCAGACCGGCTTCGTCGAGGTCCGGGAGAGGCCGAGGATCGCGACCTCGGGCGCGTTGATGACCGGCGTGAAGGCCGTGCCGCCGATGCCGCCGAGGCTCGAGACCGTGAAGGTGCCGCCCTCCATCGCCTCGGCGGCGAGCTTGCCCTCCCGCGCCTTGCCGGCCAGGTCGGCGAGCTCGCGGGCGATCTCGAGCACGCCCTTGCGGTCGACGTCGCGGATCACCGGCACCAGCAGCCCCTGCGGCGTGTCGACCGCGACCCCGATGTGGCAGTAGTGCTTCAACACCAGCTTGCCGCCGTCGAGCGAGCCGTTGACGTGCGGGTACGCGCGGAGCGCCGCGGCGCAGGCCTTCAGCACCAGCGCGACCGGGGTCACCTTCACGCCCGCGTCGGCATGGGCGGCGTTGGTCTCCTTGCGCCACTGCTCCAGGTCGGTGACGTCCGCGTCCTCGTGCTGGGTGACGTGGGGGATGGCCGCCCAGTTGCGCGCCAGCCGCGGGCCCGCGATGCGGGTGAAGCGGGGGAGATCGACCACCTCGATCTCGCCGAAGACGGCGAAGTCGACCTCGGGCCACGCGGGTAGGTCGCCGGCCGGCGCCTTGGCGGGCTTCTTCTTCGGCTTCTCCGCGGGCGCCTTCTCCGGGTCCGCGGCCCGCTTCTCGTCGTCGGCCGGCGCTTTGCCGCCGGCCCCGCCGGCGTACGCCTCGACGTCCTCGGTCGTGATGCGGCCCTTGCGGCCGCTGCCGGTCACCTCGGCCAGGTCGATGCCCAGCTCCCGCGCGAGCCGCCGGGCGCCGGGCCCGGCGTAGACCTCGCCGTCGCCCGCGGGCTCCTCCTCGTCGGCCGGCTCGGAGGGCTCGTCCTCGTCCGCGGGCTCGTCCTCGTCGTCCTCGTCGGGCTCGTCCTCGGGGGACTCGTCCTCGTCCTCGTCCGCCGGCTCCTCCTCGTCGGGCTCGGCCTCCGCCTCGTCCTCCGCGGGCGCCTCGTCGTCGGCCGCCTCGTCGTCGTCCGGCCGCTCGACGACCTCGGCCTCGACCGAGCCGCCCTCGCCGCCCTCGAGCGTCAGGATCAGGTCGCCCTGGGAGACCTCGTCGCCCACCTTGACCGCGATCTCGGCGATGGTCCCGGCGGCCGGGGAGGGGACCTCCATCGTCGCCTTCTCGGACTCGAGGACGATCAGCGGGTCCTCGGGGGCGACCTTGTCGCCCGGCGACACCAGCACCTCGATGACCGGGACGTCGGCGAAGTCGCCGAGGTCCGGGACGACGACCTCGGTCACCTCAGCCACGGCGCCTCCACATCCGCGTCGATCCCATAGTCGGCGATGGCCGCGGCGGCCGCCGCCGGCACCACCGCCCCCTCGGCCGCCAGCGCGGCGAGCGCCGCCGCGGCCACGTGCTGGCGGTCCACCTCGAAGAAGCGCCGCAGCGTGGCGCGCCTGTCGCTCCGCCCGAAGCCGTCGGTCCCCAGCACGTGGTAGCGCGCCGGCACGAAGCCGCGGATGCCGTCGGCGAACGCGCGCATGTAGTCCGAGGCGGCCACCACCGGGCCCTCGCCGCCGTCGAGCGAGCGCTCGACGAACGAGAGCCGGGGCTCCTCCTCGGGGTGGAGGCGGTTCCAGCGCTCCACCTCGAGGCCCTCCCGCCGCAACTCCGTGAAGCTCGTCACGCTCCAGACCTCCGCGGCCACGCCGTGGTCGTCGCGCAGCAGGTCCGCCGCCGCGACCACCTCGTTCAGGATCGCGCCGGACCCCATCAGGCGCACGCGCGGCCCGTCTCCGTCGGCGGCGCGCAGGCGGTACATGCCGGCGAGGATTCCCTCCTCGGCGCCCTCGGGCATCGCCGGGTGGCGGTAGTTCTCGTTCATGACGGTCACGTAGTAGAAGGCGTCCTCGCGCTCGACGAGCATCCGCCGCAGGCCGTTCTGGACGATCACCGCGACCTCGTAGGAGTAGGTCGGGTCGTAGGCGCGGCAGTTCGGGATCGTGGCCGCGATCAGGTGGCTGTGGCCGTCCTGGTGCTGCAGGCCCTCGCCGTTCAGCGTCGTGCGCCCCGAGGTGCCGCCGATCAGGAACCCGCGCGCCCGGCTGTCGCCGGCGGCCCAGGCCAGGTCGCCGACCCGCTGGAAGCCGAACATCGAGTAGAAGATGAAGAAGGGGATCATCGGCACGCCGTTGTTGGCGTAGGAGGTCGCCGCGGCGATCCAGGACGAGATCGCGCCGGCCTCGGTGATGCCCTCCTCGAGGATCTGGCCCTGCTTGTCCTCGCGGTACCACATGAGCTGCTCGGAGTCCTGGGGCCGGTAGAGCTGGCCCACCTGGGAGAAGATCCCGAGCCGGCGGAACATGCCCTCCATGCCGAAGGTCCGCGACTCGTCGGGGACGATCGGGACGATGTGCTTCCCGATCACCTCGTCGCGCACCAGCGTCTGCAGCGCGCGGACGAACGCCATCGTGGTCGAGAGGCTCCGCTCGCCGCTGTCCTCCAGCAGCGCGTCGAAGGTCGAGAGCGGCGGCACCTCCATCGCCGGCACGTCGGCCCGGCGCACCGGGAGGCTGCCGCCCAGGCGCTCGCGCCGCTCGCGCAGATAGACCATCTCGGGGCTGTCCTCCGGCGGGCGGAAGAAGGACGCCTTGCGCGCCTCGGCGTCGCTCAGCGGCACGTTGAAGCGGTCGCGGAAGGCGAGGAGCGCCTCCTCCTTCATCTTCTTCGCCTGGTGTGCGACGTTCTGGCCCTCGCCCGAGGTGCCCATCCCGTAACCCTTGATGGTCTTGGCGAGTACCACGGTGGGCTGCCCGCGGTGGGTCACCGCGGCCTGGTAGGCGGCGTAGAGCTTGTTCGGGTCGTGGCCGCCCCGGTTGAGGGCCCAGACCTCCTCGTCGGTCATGTGCTCGACCATGGCCTTCAGCCGCGGGTCGGGGCCGAAGAAGTTCTCGCGCACGAAGGCGCCGTCGCGCGACTTGAAGGCCTGGTACTGGCCGTCGACGCACTCGTCCATGCGCCGGCGCAGCAGGCCCTCGTGGTCGGCGGCCAGGAGCGGGTCCCAGCGGCGGCCCCAGATCGCCTTGATCACGTTCCAGCCGGCGCCGCGGAAGTTGGTCTCGAGCTCCTGGATGATCTTGCCGTTGCCCCGGACGGGCCCGTCCAGACGCTGCAGGTTGCAGTTCACGACGAAGATCAGGTTGTCGAGGTGCTCGCGGCCGGCGAGCGAGATCGCGCCCATCGATTCGGGCTCGTCCATCTCGCCGTCGCCCATGAAGGCCCACACCTTGCGCTCGGCGGTGTCCTGGATCCCGCGGCCCGCGAGGTACTTCAGGAAGCGCGCCTGGTAGATGGCCATGATCGCGCCGAGGCCCATCGAGACCGTCGGGTACTGCCAGAAGTCCGGCATCAGCCAGGGGTGCGGGTAGCTCGAGAGGCCCTTGCCGCCGACCTCCTGGCGGAAGTTCCGCATCCGCTCCTCGTCGATGCGCCCCTCGAGGAACGCGCGCGCGTAGATGCCCGGCGACGAGTGGCCCTGGATGTAGATCAGGTCGCCGCCGTGCTCCTCGGTGGGCGCGTGCCAGAAGTGGTTGAAGCCGACCTCGTAGAGCGTGGCGGCCGATCCGAAGCTGGCGATGTGGCCGCCGAGCTCGGAGGACTCCTTGTTGGCCTGCAGCACCAGCGCGGCGGCGTTCCAGCGGATGAGCGAGCGCAGGCTGCGCTCGACCGCCGGATCGCCCCCGATCGGCGGCTCGTCCTCGGGGGGGATCGTGTTGACGTAGGGCGTGCTGAGGCTGAGCGGCGCCTGGGCGCCGGCGTGGATCGCGGCGTCGGCGAGGGCCTGCAGCAGCTCGGTCGCGCGCTCGGGCCCCGAGTGGTCGATGACGTCCCGGAGGGCGTCGAGCCACTCCTTGGTCTCGACGGGGTCGACGTCCTCGCCGCCGCCGCCGGGCGCACCGCCGTTGGCCCGGGACTCCGTGTCGACGCTCACCGCGCTCTCCTCTTCTCGGCCTTCGAGGGCATCGTAGGCCCTCGGGCCGGCGGTGAGCGGCGCGAGGCCGCGGTCGGTCCGTGCCCCGTTTCTCAAGACCGTGGACCGGGGGACGATGCACTCCCTGAGGGAACGCGCACATCGGGGAGGGCGGGCACGGATGCCCGAGGATCCCCCTCCCCGGATCGCGCTTCCCCGGCAGGCCGCTCCGCACCCGCGTCGAGCCGCAGCCGGGAACGAGGATCGATCGGGGCGCCGCCGGGGTTCCGTCAGAACATGGGCCGTGCTCGCCGGTCAAGCGTGGTCGAACGGATGACGAAGGACGGCCCGGACGCGATGGACCGCGCCGGGGAGCGGGGGGCAGGACGCCCGCGGAGCCCCTCTCCAGGAGTGTCGGACGGGCGCCCGGCCCAGGTAGGGTCGGGCGATCCCGCCCCGATCGCGGAAGTCCCCAGCGCCGGCGCCGCTCGGCGACGACGAGGTCCGCCGGCTGCGCGCCCGCGCGCAGCGCCTGGGCGCGGACCCGCCGCGGGCGGACGTCGCCGGCGTCGTGGGCGCCGTCGTGGGCGTGCAGGCGCAGATCAGCTCGGCGGGGAACCTGTCGGTGCGGGCGCGCCAGGGCGGCCTGACCGCCGAGGGCGTGGAGCGGGCGCGGGTCCAGGAGCGCTCGATCATCCGGGCGTGGGCGATGCGCGGGACGCTCCACGTCGTGGCGACGGAGGACTACGGCTGGCTGGTCGGCCTGCTCGGGCCGATCGCGGTGGCCGCGTCCGCGCGCCGGCGGGCGGAGCTCGGCCTGGACGAGGACGTCTACGCCCGGGCGCTGAAGGCATCGGTGGAGCTCATCGCCGCCGGCGGGCCGCTGACGCGGGGCGACCTCGCGGCCGGCCTGAAGGCGCGGGGGATCGACGTCTCGGGGCAGCGCGCGCCGCACCTGGTGGGGCGGGCCTCGCTCGAGGGCGTGCTGTGCCACGGGCCGGACGTGAAGGGCAAGCCGACGGTCGCGCTCCTGGCCGACTGGGCGCCAAATGTCGTCGTGGACGTCAAACGCGACGCGGCGCTCGCCGAGCTGGCGGTGCGCTACCTGCGCGCGTTCGGGCCGGCGGGGCCGCGCGACCTGGGGGCGTGGTCGGGTCTGCCGCAGAAAGATGCGCGGGCGGCCTTCGCGGCGATCGGGGACCCGCTGGAGGAGGTGGCGGTGGGCGGGGAGCCGGCGTGGCGGCTGGCCGGGACGCCACTTGACGCGGAGCCGGGGTCAGAGCCGGTCGTGCGGCTGCTGCCGCACTTCGACACCTACCTGTTGGGCTACGAGGGCCGCCACTTGGCCGTGGAGCGGCCATTTGGCAAACGAGTGCTGCCCGGGGGTGGCTGGCTGCACCCGACCGTGGCGGTCGACGGCCAGGTGGTCGCGGTGTGGAAGGCGGAGCGGGCGAAGGGGACGCTGGCGGTGACGGTGGAGCCGTTCGGCCGGCTGGGCCGGGATCTTCGAGCGGGCATCACGCAGGAGGCCTCCGACGTGGCCCGCTTCCTCGGCCTGGGAGGGTCGACGGTGGAGATCGCATGAGCCGGTGGTGGCGGTTCGCGGGATCACGACGACACCGCCGTAGTGGCGCGACGAATCGGGTTGGTCGGGGCGGATCGGCCTCGAGCCCCGAAGCTCGTCGCCGATTGGCAGAACCGAGGCTCTGGGCAACGATGCTCGGGAATTGCTCGCGATGCCGTCTCTTGTCTCGGGATTTGGGACATGCAGGCATCGCGAGCGCGCTCGCGCTCAGGTTCCTTCGGGCGCCCTGCTCCAGACGACGGTCAGGAGAAGGCCGGCCCCGATCGCGGCAGCTGCGACGGCGAGGATCAGGGAAGCGCCGAAAACCAGGAAGAACAGGAGAAACAGCAGCGGAGCGATGAAGAGGCTGTCGAGGAGTCGGTGCCGTTGTGACCAAGCGGCCGCCTCGGCTTGCCAGAAGGCGAAGGCGATGAGGACCAGACCGACTCCCACCGCGACGATGCCGGCCACGGCGCCGCGTTGCCTCCAGGCTCCGATCGTCAGGCCGACCGCCAACACAACCGTGAGGGCCTGGCGCAGCCGCGATGGCGGTGAGGTCGCGTTCTCCAGGAACCATTGAGGCGCGTTGCGCAGCGGGCCTCGCCGTGACGGAAGGGGCAGGTCAGCCCCCCGCCAGGTGAACATCGGGTGCCCCGCCGGGGGCGACGACCTCGTGGTGCGCGTCCGGTTCGGCGGAATCCATCGCCGCATCTCTGCCCGATGCGAGCCCGTTCGACGCCCTTCAGCGCGCCGTCAGGCGCCGGCCGGGGTCTCCGACTCGAAGGCCACCGGGACATGCGGCCGGCCGTCGGCGTCCGTGAGGTCCGCCCGGTCGTAGTGGCCCGCCGTGTCCAGCACCCGGCGCGCCGCCATGATCAGGTCCAGGTCGCAGTCGGCGTAGAGGATCTCCTCCTTGCCGAAGACCGGGCCGGCGATCAGGTTGCCCCAGGGGTCGCAGATCGTCGAGCCGCCGTTGTACTGGACCTCGGGGCAGCCGGCGAGCTGCTCCTTCATGGCGAAGTCGTCCGGGAAGTCGGACGTGAGCAGGTACTGCACCGGCGAGAGCAGGAACGCGCCGGCCTCGAAGGCGAAGGCGCGCATCGAGGCGATCCAGATGTCGCGGTCGTCGGCGGTGGGGGCGAGGTAGAAGTCCACGCCGTCCTTGTGCAGCCGCCGCCGGGCCGCCGGCATGTAGTTCTCCCAGCAGATCAGGCCGCCCAGGCGGCCGAAGTCGGCCTGGTGGGCGCCCAGGTCGTCACCGGCGCCCTGCCCCCAGAAGATCCGCTCGTGCATCGTCGGCATGAGCTTGCGGTGCTTGCCGGCCAACCGGCCGTCGGGGGAGAACCAGAGCAGCGTGTTCCAGAGCGTCCCGGGCCGGGCGGTCACGCGCTCGTTCACGCCGATCGCCACCCAGGCGCCGGCGCGGCGCGCCGCCTCGCCCAAGCGCGCGGCAAGCGGGCCCTCGGCGTCGACCGCGTTGTCCCAGAGCTGCCGGTGCAGCTCGACCGAGGCCGGGGACATGATCAGCCCGTAGTGGTGCCCCCAGCACGAGCGCGGCATCACGGGCACGAAGCCCTCGGGAAGGGAGATCAGCCGGGCCCCGTTGGCCCCGGCCTCGGCGATCAGGCCGCAGGCCTTGTCGACCGACGCCGGCCCGTCCATGACCACCGATCCCGCCTGCACCACCGCCACCCGAACGGTCTCGCCCATCGTCGTCCTCCTCGCCGGTCGCCCCCGCGCGAGCAGGTTTTCACATCGATCCGCCCGGGCGCGATGAGTTCGCGCCGCCGTGCCGGTCGAGAGGACAGACACCGACCCGCGCTCCCCCGGAGGACACCATGGCCACCGTCGCCACCACCCCCCGCAAGATGTTCCTCAACCTCCCCGTCGAGGACCTCGACCGCAGCGTCGCCTTCTTCACCGCGCTGGGCTTCGAGTTCAACCCGCAGTTCACCGACGAGACCGCGACCTGCATGCTGGTGGGCGAGGACGCCTACGTCATGCTGCTGACCCGGCCGAAGTTCGCCGACTTCACGGTCAAGCCGCTCGCCGACGCGACCGCCGCCACCGGCGCGATCGTCGCCCTCACCGCCGAGAGCCGCGAGGCGGCCGACGCCTTCGCCGACACCGCCCTCGCCAACGGCGGGACCCCCGCCAAGGAGCCCATGGACATGGGCTTCATGTACGGCCGCAGCTTCGCCGACCCCGACGGCCACCACTGGGAGATCTTCTGGATGGACCCCGCCGCCGTCGAGGGGTAGGCGCTACCCCCGCGCCAGGTGGTCGAGCACGACGTCCCAGACCGCGGTCATGGGCGGGATCCCGTCCCCGCCCGGCCGCAGGTCGGGCGTCGAGCCGATGAGCACCGGCCCGTCGGCCGGGTCGTCCGGCAGCCGCCCGTGGGAGCCGCGCACCAGCGACGGCTCCAGCGGGATCACGTCCATCAGGTAGCGGAAGCCGAGCTTCTTCTTGGCCAGCCCCCTGACGGCCTTCAGCTTCGAGCCGGGGCCCGGGACCATGAACAGCTCCGCCGGGTCGTAGCCCGGCTTGCGGTGGATGTCGACGGTCGGAGCGAAGTCCGGCGCCTTGGCGTCGTTCAGCCAGTAGTAGTAGGTGAACCAGGCGTCCGGCTCGGCGACGGCCACCAGCTCGCCGGCGCGCGGGTGGTCCAGGCCCGCCTCGCGCTTCCCGGCCTCGTCGAGCACCGTCTCGACGCCCTCGAGGCTCCCGACCAGCGTCCTCACCCGGTCCAGGTCGCCCTCGTCGCGCACGTACACGTGCGCCAGCTGGTGGTCGGCCACCGCGAACGCCCGCGAGGCGCCGGCGTCGAGCAGCTCCCAGCCCAGCGTCTCCTGCACCGCCAGCAGGTCCGCCCGCCGCAGCGCCCGGTTGATGTCGATGGCGCGGCTCACGGGCTTGATCCCGTACTCGGACACCACCAGCACCTCGGCGCCGAGCGCGTCCGCCGCGCCGACCAGCCCCTCCACCAGCCGGTCCACCTCGCGGAGCGCGGTCTTGGAGCGCCTGTCGTTGGGCCCGTGCCGCTGGTGGTCGTAGTCGAGGTGGGGGAGGTAGGCGAACGTGAGCGTCGGCCGCTTGCGCTCCATCACGAGCTTCGTGCAGTCGGCGATCCACCTCGACGAGCGGATGTCCGCCGTCGGCCCCCAGAAGTTGAAGAGGGGGAAGTCCCCGAGCTCGCGCTCGAGCTCGCCGCGCAGCTCGGCCGGCTGGCAGTAGATGCCGGGCACCTTGCGCCCGTCGGCCGGGTACGACGGCCGCGGCGTCACGGTCCAGTCGGCGCTGGTGTACATGTTGAACCACCAGAACATCTGGGCGGTCGTGACCGCGTCGCCGTGCCGCCGGCGCGCCTCCTCCCACACCTGCGGGCGCTGCACCAGGTGGCGCGATTGCTTCCAGAGCGAGATCTCCGAGACCTCGCGGAAGTACCAGCCGTTGCCCACCACCCCGTGCTCCGACGGCATGGTCCCGGTGAGCATCGTGGCCTGCGCGCTGCAGGTCACCGCCGGCAGGACGGCCCCCATGGGAGACATGAACCCCTTGCCGGCCAGCCCCGCCAGCGCCGGGGTGTCGGGGCCCACCTGACCCGGTGTCAGGCCCACGACGTCGATCACCAAGAGAGGTTTCATTGCAGGGCCTCCTTTGCCCAGGCGACCTCGCGCGCCACGCCGGCGGCGAGCGCCTCGGGGCCGTCCGGCCGCTCCCCCTCGGGGAGGACCGACCAGGTGTAGGTCTCGACCTCGTAGTGGCGCGTGGCACCGGTCGCGCGGAGCAGGGTCGCGGCCCGCTCCAGCTCGCCTCGCGTGGTGCCCATCGCGCCCTCCGGGTCGCCGTCGATCGGGACGTGGAAGTGCACCCGCCAGGGCCGGTCGCGGGGGAACTCCGCGAGCGCCTCGGGCAGGTCGTCGGCCCGCGCGTCGCCGGCGCAGGCCTGGTGCAGGTAGCGCGGCTCGTCGAATGCCGCCAGCTCGGCGCGGGCGCCGGCGTCGGCCGGGTCGCGCAGCTCGAGCGCGCAGGAGAGCTGCACCTTGCCCACGGTCACGCCGGCTTCGGCCAGCGTCCGCAGGACCTCCTCCGGCGACTCGTGCATGACGGCCTGGTGGCAGACGTCGTAACAGACCCCCAGGTGGTCCCGGACGGCATCCGCGTCGGCGCCGGCGGCCTCGGCCAGCGGGCCGGCGAAGAAGGCCGCGGCGCCGGCGGCGGTCTCCATGGCGCACCCCGGCTCGGGCTCCAGGCAGAGGCGGGTCGCGCGGCCCCGGGTGTGCGCCTGGACGCGCAGCTCGCGCGCGACGGCCACCAGCGCCGCGGCGGCGGCACGCTCGTGGTCGTCGCTCCAGCCGATCCGCCAGCCGAGCGGGAGGGTGGAGATCGTCGGCTCGTCCACCGAGGCCGGCGCGATCCCCTCGAGCAGCGCGGCCAGCCGCAGCGTGTGCTCGGCCCGCGCCGGGTCGGTCCAGTCCGGCCGGTACACGGCCTCCTTCACCCGGCCGGCGTGGAAGCCGCCGTAGGGGAAGCCGTTCAGCGTGAAGGCGTAGAGGCCGAGCCCCGCCAGCCGCTCGGCGAGCGCCGCGGGGTCGGCCGCCCGCGCGGCCCCGGCGCTGAGGTAGATCCCCAGCCCCAGCTCGTCGACCCCCAGCGCCGCCCGCACCCGCCCGGCCAGATCGAGGGCCGCGCCCACCTCCTCCAGGCTCTCGGAGGGGTGGACGTTGGTGCAGTAGCCGAGGTGCGCGCCCCCGGGAAGGAGCATCAGACCCGCTCGCCCCGCAGGATCGTGTTGCCCTCGTAGAGCGCCTCGGGCGCGCCGGCCTCCGCCGGGCCGGCCAGCTCGCCCTTGTCGAGCCGCCCGCCGCGGGCGAAGAAGTCGATCGGGTTGTGCCAGACGACCTTCTCGATCTCCTCGTCCGAGAAGCCGCTCTGGCGCATCAGTGCCGCGGTCTTCGGGACCTTCAGCGGGTCGCTCTTGCCCCAGTCGCAGGCGCTGTTCACGAGCATCCGGTCGCTGCCGTACTTCTGGAGGATCGCGACCATGCGCTCCTCGCTCATCTTGGTGTCCGGGTAGATCGAGAAGCCCATGTGGACGCCCGACTCGATCAGGGCCGGCACGGTCTCCTCGGTGTTGTGGTCGATCAGCGCCAGCTCCAGCGGGAAGTCCATGTCCTTCAGGATGTCCAGCGTCCGCTTGGCCCCGTTCACCTTGTCCCGGTGGGGCGTGTGCACGAGCGCCGGCAGCCCCTCGGCCTTGGCCAGCTCGAGCTGGGCCACCAGGTACTTCTCCTCCTTGGCGGTCATGTCGTCGTAGCCGATCTCGCCGACGCCCAGCACGCCGTCCTTCTCGAGGAAGTGGGGGAGGATCTCCATGACGCCGTCGTTCACCCGGTCGTCGTTGGCCTCCTTGGGGTTGAGGCCGATCAGGCAGTAATGGCGGACCCCGAACTGTTCCGCGCGGAACCGCTCCCAGCCGATGATCGCGTCGAAGTAGTCGACGAAGCTCCCCACCGAGGTCCGCGGCTGGCCGAGCCAGAAGGCCGGCTCCAGCACCGCGATCACCCCGGCCGCCGCCATCGACTCGTAGTCGTCGGTGACGCGGCTGATCATGTGGGCGTGGGGGTCGAAGATCCGCATCGCGCTCCTCTCAGGGGGTCAGCGCGCCGGCGATCGCCGCGCGGACCGACTCGTCCGTCTCACGGGGCAGGCGCTCCTCGAGGAAGGCCCGCCCGCGGGGGTCCCCGCTGATCCCGAGGCCCCGCGCCGCGCCGGCCCGGTGGGCCGCCTGCGGATGCTCCAGGTACCCGACCAGCCGGGCGATCGTCCCCGGGATCGGGGCGCGGCCGGCCACCGGCCAGATGTCCGGCGGAACGGTCCGCACGGCCATCTCGCGCTCGGTCACGTACGAGAGCAGCATCCGGGTGAGTTCCGCGTCGGCGCGCTCGTCGATCCGGGCGATGTGCTCCAGCGGAACGCCCAGGAAGACCGACTTCAGCACCGCCTGGCGGTACTCGTTGTCGTTCAGGCCGGCCGACGCGTAGGGGTTGTCGGCGACGGCGGCCTCGAACAGCTCGCGCGCGTTCGCCCGGCAGGCGTCGCGCACCGCGTCCATCGCGGCGTCGCCCTCGCCGGCGAGCGCGAGCCCGCGCAGCACGCCCGCACGCTCGCGCATGTCCCCGGCGAAGTAGAGCTCGCGGGCCAGCTCGTCGCGACCATCCGAGAAGGCGGCGATCAGCGCGGCCCGGCCGGCGTCGTCCATCCGCCAGGCGCGCAGCGGCACCGCGGCGCCGTCGGCCCGGCTCAGCGCGCCCGCGGCGCCGAGCTCGCCGCGGCCCAGGCGCCGGCCCATGCCGGGGAAGGCCTTCTTGACGGCGGCGCGGTCCCCGGCGCGGGCGGCGCTCAGCTGATCCCCGAGCCAGGCCACCCCGTCGGCGGGGGCCCGGGCGGTCAGCTCCCCGAGCAGCGCGTCCTCAGCGGTCGCCGGCACCGGCCTCCTCCGTCGCGGACGCCGCCTCCGCGGCGCGCAGGTACCCGATCGCGGCGCGCGCCATCTCCGGCCCGCGGTGGCTGTCCCGGCTCAGCTCCACGTTCACCAACCCGTCATAGCGCACTTCGGCCAGGGCACGAAGGATGGGCGCGTAGTCCATCTCACCCTCGCCGAACGGCAGGTGCTCGTGCCGGGGCCGGCGCATGTCCTCCGCGTGCACGTTCACCAGCTCGCCCGCGCAGCGGCGCACCGCGTCGGCCGGCTCGCCGGGCTCGGTGAGGATGCAGTGCCCCAGGTCGAGCGTCAGACGCAGGGCCGGTGAGTCGACCGCCGCGCGCAGCCGAAGGTAGTCGTCCACGCACTCCACCAGCATGCCGGGCTCCGGCTCGAAGCCCAATACGACATCCCGGCGCTCGGCCGCCCGCGCCAGGTCCTCAACTCCGGGGAGCAGCCGCCCCCAGAGGCCCGCCCGGTCGGGATCGGCGCTGGCCCCGCTCCAGAGCGAGACGCACTCGGCGCCGAGGTCGGCGGCGATGTCCATCGAGCGCTCGAGGAACTCCATGCGGCGGGCGCGGCCCTCGGGCTCGGGGCTCAGGAGGGTGGGCTCGTGCTTGCGCCGCGGGTCGAGCAGGAAGCGCGCGCCCGTCTCGATCACCAGGCCCAGGCCGAGGTCCCGCGCCAGCGCGCCCACGCGGGCGGTGCGGGCGGGGAGGTCGGCCTCGAACGGGTCCAGGTGGTGGTGGTCGAGGGTGAGCGCGCAGCCCGCGTAGCCGAGGTCGGCCACCAGGCGCAGCGCGTCCCCGAGCCGGTGGTGGGCGAGGCCGTTGGTGTTGTAGCCGAGGCGCAGGGCCATCGCCTCAGGACACTACGCACCGGCGAAGCGGCGCTTCAGCAGGAAGGCCGGGGCGAAGAGCGCCGCCACCAGCAGTCCCGCCAGGCCCACCGCGGCGACCGCGAAGGCCGCGTCCAGCAGCACGATCCCGAGCACGGCCGCGCCGATCAGCCCGATGATCCTCTTGGGCGCCGGCTGCGCGAGCGCCGCCCGGTAGGGCGTCGCCAGCCAGAGCACCAGCAGGGCGAGCACGCCGATGCCGGCGATCCGCTCGTCCCAGTGGATCGCGATGAGCGCGAGCGCCGCCGCCACGAGGGCGCCCAGGGCCAGCCCCGCGCCTTGCACCACGCGCTTCGGCGCCTCGGTCACCTCGAAGCTGCTCACGACGGTCACCACGAGAACGTATGCCGCGAGGACGACCGCCGCCCCGACCGCGCCCCAGGTGGCCGTGCCGAGCGCGATGCCCATGCCGGCGTTCAGGCCGCGGCAGGCGGCCATCGAGGGCGGCCCGAGCCGCGTCCCCTTGCCCCGCACGTCGTAGAAGACGATCGCGGCGACGAGCGCCAGCGCCACCAGGAAGGGCCAGAGGCCGGCGAGCCCGGCCAGCAGGGCGCTGGCGCCGAGCAGCCCGCCGCCGATGCCGAAGGCCGTCGAGCGCGGGATGCGCCCGGACGGGATCACCCGCTCGGGCCGCTCCACCGCGTCGAGGGGGGCGTCGACCGCGTCGTTGAGCGCCATCCCGCCGGCGTACGCCAGCGCCGAGGCCCCAAGGAGGAGGGCGGCGGGGCCGTCGAAGACGGCTCCGCTGACGGCCAGCCCCATGCCGACGTCGGCGGGGGCGGTGAGGATGTTGGGCGCGCGGACGAGCTCGAGCGCGTCCGTCAGCCGCACCCGACGTGCTCCAGGAGGAGCTGGTGCTGCTTCGACAGATCGTGCTCGGCGGACCCCAGGGGCGACTTGAAGTAGAAGGCCAGGTGTCCGAGGGCACCGGACTCGCCGCGCTCGGCGGCCAGGTCGGTCAGGCGGGCGAGGTCGAGGATCAGCGGGGCGGCGAGCGCCGAGTCGGCGCCCTGCCACGTGATCTGCATGTTCATGGGGGTGTTCAGGAAGCCCTGGAACTGGATGTTGTCCCAGGCGGTCTTCCAGTCGCCCATGCTCGGGACGTAGTCGATGCGGACGACGCTCTGCGGCTCGTAGCCGAGGATCGACGGCACCGCGCGGGCCTTCGAGTGGGTCTTGGAGACGGCCACGGTGGGGTCCGAGAGGGCCCGGCCGTCGCCGTTGCCGAGGACGTTGAAGCCGACCCAGCTCTGCACCTTCAGCTGGCGCATCGCGAACATCGGCGCGAGGGCCGTCTTGAGCAGGGTCTCGCCGGTCTTGCCGTCGCAGCCGGCGTGGGGGACGCCGCGCTCGCGGGCGAGCTGGTCGAGCGCCGGCAGCGAGGCGCCGGCCGAGGGGGTGAAGTTGACGTGGGGGATGCCGGCGTCGATCGCGGCGTAGGCGTAGAGCACGCTCGGCGGGAGCACGCCGGGGTCGGTGGAGGCCGAGTCGAGGGCCGCCTCGAGGCGGTCGGGGTCGAGGTGGGCGACGTCCGGCACGGGCGGGGCCTCGGTGCTGGACAGGTTGACCATCACGGTGCGGGCGCCGGCGTTGCTCCGGCCGAAGTCCTCGAGGTCGCGCTGGATGCGCTCGATGACCTCGCGGGCCGGGGTGCCGGGGGCGCGGAGCGGCGCGAGGCGCATGCGCTCCTCGTGCTCGCGCAGGTCGTCGGCCACCGCGGTGGCGATGCCGGCGTCCATGGGTCCGCCGTCGGCGGAGAGGGACAGGGCGCACTCGAGCAGCGGCGTCGCCGCCAGGTCATGGCCGCCGAACCGCATCGCGTCGAGGGGCGCCAGCGGCGCCTCGCAGAGCGGGTGGGCCTCGGTGAGCATTCCGATGGGGGGGCACAGGCCGCGGCGGATCGCGGCGTGGCCCACCATGGTGGTGGTGGCGACGGCGCCTCGCGCGCCGACGATCCATACGCCGAGGGGTCGTCCGTGACCTGAAGAATCCGGGCAGTTCTTCATGCGAGGAAAGATGGCACAAGCTCTACTCGACGCGAGTCGAGTCTCCGGTGCCTTCACACCCCTCGATCCGCCGGTCCCGGGCCTGACCGCCCGGTCCGTAAGCCCGCTGCTAGCGGGCTCGGGTGCGGATGAAGGCGGTGAGTCCGTAGGCGCTCACCGGGACCAGCCCCAGCCGGCGGTAGAAGCCCTCGGCACCGCGTTCGGCGATCAGCACCTGGTGGTGGAACGTCTGGAGCGGATAGTGGTCGAGGATCGCGTGCAGCAGCTGGCGGCCGATGCCCTGTCGCTGGCGGTCGGGCGTGACCAGGATGTCGGCGATGTAGACCGCGAAGGCCTCGTCGGACATCGCCCGCGCGAAGCCGACCACGCGGTCGTCGTCGTCGAGCGCGACCACGCAGAACGACGAGCACTCGACGGCCACGCGCAGGCGTTCGGGCTGCGCCGCATGCGTCCAGCCGTGGGCACGGTAAAGCTCGAGGATGCCCGGAAAGTGCTCGGGGACATCCGCCTCGCGGATGAGGGCCGGTGGCCGTAGCGTCGTCATCGCGGTGCTCGCAGGGGGGCCGATATCATCGGACGCCGTGTCTGCGCCCGCCCGTATCTTGCCCGAACGCTATGACCCCGCGCCGGTCGAGTCCAAATGGCAGGGGCTCTGGGAACGGGAGAAGGCCTTTCGCGCGGAGCCCGTGTCGCGCGACGGCGGGTCTCCGGACATGCCCGACGGGGCCAAGGCGTACGTGCTCGAGATGCTCCCGTACCCCTCGGGCGAGATCCACATGGGGCACGTCAAGAACTACACGATGGGCGACGTGATCGCGCATCAGCGCCGGCGTTCCGGCGCGCGCGTGTTCCACCCGATGGGCTACGACGCATTCGGTCTGCCGGCCGAGAACGCCGCAATCCGCACGGGCGAGCCGCCGGCGACGGTGACCCGGCGCAACATCGCCCGCATCCGCACCCAGATGAAGCGGCTGGGCTTCGCGCTCGACTGGGACACCGAGCTCTCGACGGCCGAGCCGGACTACTACCGCTGGACCCAGTGGCTCTTCCTGCGAATGTTCGAGGCCGGCCTGGCCGAGCGCCGCCAGGCCGCGGTGAACTGGTGCCCGGTCGACCAGACCGTGCTCGCCAACGAGCAGGTGGTCGACGGCCACTGCGAGCGCTGCGGCGCCCTGGTCGAGCTGCGCCAGCTCACCCAGTGGTTCCTGCGCATCACCGACTACGCCGAGCGGCTGCTGGACGACATGGCCGGCCTGGTCGACTGGCCGGAGCGCGTGCTGGCGATGCAGCGCAACTGGATCGGGCGCTCCGAGGGCGCCCGGGTCGTCTTCCGCACCGAGGACGGCGCGCACGAGATCCCGGTCTTCACGACCCGGCCGGACACGCTCTTCGGGGCGACCTTCTTCCTGCTGGCGCCGGAGCACCCGCTCGTGGCCGAGCTCGTCGCCGGGCGGCCCGAGGCCGAGGCGGTCACCGAGTACGTGCGCCGGGCGGTCCAGACGTCCCTCGCCGACCGCAGCGACGCCGAGAAGCCGAAGACGGGCGTTGACACCGGCCGGCGCGTCGTGAACCCGGTGAACGGCGAGGAGCTGCCGATCTGGGTCGCCGACTACGTGCTCATGGACTACGGCACCGGCGCGATCATGGCCGTGCCGGGCCACGACGAGCGCGACTTCGCGTTCGCGACGGCGTTCGGCCTGCCGATCCGGCGGGTGATCGCGCCCGAGGGCACCGCGCCGGACGAGCCGCTCGAGGAGGCCTACTCGGGCCCGGGCCGGCTGGTGAACTCCGACTTCATCGACGGGCTGGAGGTCGACGAGGCGAAGCCCGCGATGGCCGCCTGGCTGCAGGAGCGCGACCTGGGCGAGGCGACCGTCGGCTACCGCCTGCGCGACTGGCTCATCTCGCGCCAGCGCTACTGGGGCGCGCCGATCCCGGTGATCCACTGCCCGGACTGCGGCGTGGTGCCGGTGCCCGATGCCGACCTGCCGGTGCTGCTGCCCGACGTGGACGACTACGCGCCGAAGGGGCAGAGCCCGCTGGCGGCCAGCGAGGCGTTCGTGAACGTCGATTGCCCGGTCTGCGGCACGGCCGCCCGCCGCGAGACCGACACCATGGACACCTTCGTCGACTCGTCCTGGTACTTCCTGCGCTACACCGCGCCGGCCCTCACGACCGCGGCGTTCGAGCGCGAGGTCGTCGACTACTGGCTGCCGGTCGACCAGTACATCGGCGGGGTGGAGCACGCGGTGCTGCACCTGCTGTACGCCCGCTTCTTCACCAAGGTGCTCCACGACCTGGGCCTGGTCGGCTTCGTCGAGCCGTTCGCCCGCCTCTTCACCCAGGGGATGATCTACCGCGACGGCGCGAAGATGAGCAAGAGCAAGGGCAACGTGGTCGCGCCCGACGAGATCGTCGACCGCTACGGGGCCGACACGCTGCGGCTCTACGTGCTCTTCATGGGGCCGGCGGCGGACGACATCGAGTGGAGCGACCAGGGCGTCGAGGGCCAGCGCCGCTTCCTGGACCGCCTGTGGCGCCTGGTGGCCGGCCAGGAGGCCGGGCCGCTGGCCGCGCGGCCGACGCTGGAGCAGCTGGCCGACGACCCGGTCGCGCTCGAGCTCGTGCGCAAGGCCGAGGCGACGGTGCAGAAGGCGACCGTCGACATCACCGAGCGCTTCTCGTTCCACACGGCCATCGCCGCGATCCAGGAGCTGGTGAACCTGGGCACGCGCGGCGTGTCGGCGGGCGAGCTGGGCGGGGCCGCCGGCGCGCAGGCGCTGAGATACGCCTCGCAGACGGCGGTCTCGCTGCTCTTCCCGTTTGCGCCGCACGTCGCCTCGGAGCTCTGGGAGGCGCTCGGCGGCGGCTCGCTGCACCGCGAGACCTGGCCCCAGGCGGACCCCGCGTTCCTCGTGCGCGACGTGGTGACCGTGGTGGTGCAGGTGAACGGCAAGCTGCGCGACCGGCTCGAGGTGGCGCCCGGCACGCCGGACGCCGAGGTGGTCGCGCTGGCG
>JAWVEV010000207.1:0-6593 GCA_033856535.1 Miltoncostaeaceae bacterium
GGCGGTGTACCTCGTCGTGGGCGAGACGACCGAGACGGTCTGCGACCGCGTCCTGTCCTCCATGTTCGGCAGCCGGCGGCCGGCCGACGACGTGGCCCTCCTCCTGCTGCGCCGCACCTCGCCCATCCCGCTGGTCTTCAAGCGCCGGATCGACGCCAAGGCGGAGCAATTGGCGCCGCTGCGCCGCGAGCTGCGCGGCTGGCTGCGCGAGGCCGAGGTCGACGAGACCATCCTGCAGGACCTGGTCCTCGCCGTCGGCGAGGCGCTCGCGAACGCCGTGGAGCACGCCTACCGGCCCGGCGAGCACGGCCGGATCGAGTTCCGGGTGACGCTCGACGCGGACGGGGTCCTGCAGGCGGCCATCCGCGACTTCGGGCGCTGGCGCCCGCCGCGGTGGAACCCCGACCGGGGGCGCGGCATCGGGATGATGGAGCAGCTGACCGATGCACTCGACGTGTCGACGTCCGAGGAGGGGACGCACGTGGTGATGGTGCGAAGGAGCGAGGACTCATGAACGAGCTGGCGAGGGTCATTGTCGAGCGGTACGACGGCGCGACGCTGGCGCGGATCGCCGGCGAGCTCGACCTGTCGAACGCGGAGATCGTGCGCGAGCGGCTGCTCGAGGCCGCCGGCGATCGCGGGCCGCTGATCGTGGACTTCACCGAGGTCGAGTACCTGGACAGCGCGTGGCTGGCGGCGATGGACCGCCTGGCGCGCTCGATGCCCACGGAGCGCGGCGGCCTGCGGCTGGTGTGCCCGCCGACCGCGCCCAGCCGGCGGGCCCTCGAGGTGACCGGGGTCGACCAGATCCTGCCGCTGCACGACAGCGTCGAGGAGGCGCTCGCCCCCTCCGGACGCTGAGGCGAACCCGGGGCCGGCGGATCTCGCCACCGGGCCAACGCAGCGTCGCCGGGCCGGCGCCTACCCTCGCACCGGTGGTTGCGCACCAACACCCCCTGGCAGGGAGCCCTCGCGCCGACACCGGTTCGGCCCGGCGGGAGGGCTTCCTGCGATTTGCGGCCGCTGAGGCCGCCGCGACGGGGATCGGTGGCGTGACCTTCGCCGCCGTCGCGCGCCGCGCCGCCGTGGGCCGGGGCACGATCCAGGTGGCGTTCGGCTCCGAGGAGGCCCTGCACCGGGCCCTCGGCACCTGGCTCATGGCCGCGCTGATCGGCGAGGACGCCCAGGCGGCCTGATGCCTCAGGCCGCCGAGCAGCTCCGCCGGCGACCGCTTGCCGCGCCCCAGGCGCGGGACCTCGCCGCGCGGGCCCTCGGCGCCGCCGGCGCCGCGCCGGACGACCCGGTCGCGTCACTCGTCGTGACCGAGTTGGTGGCTAACGCGGTGCGCCACGGCCGCGGCCGGCGGATCTGGGTGCGCCTGGAGGCTGAGGCCGGGCTGCTGCGGGTGGAGGTCGAGAACCGCTGCTGGACCACCACCCCTCGCCGGCGGCTGAACGAGCTGGAGGGCGTCAGCGGGCGCGGGCTGCGGCTGGTCGCCGCCCTGTCGCGCAGCTGGGGCGTGGTGCCCGAGCCGGGCGGGCGCACCCGGGTGTGGGCAGAGGTGCCACTTGGCGCCGAGGCGCCGCCGGCCTAAGCCAGGATGGTCACCGGGGTGCCGGGCCAGGCGTAGCGGGCCGCCATGGCCAGGTCCGGCTCGCTCAGGATCACGCAGCCGTTGCTGGAGGCCTGCCCCACCCGCCAGGAGCGCCCGTCGCCGGCGCCGTGGAGGCCGATCAGCGCGTCGCCGCCGTTGAACCGGTCGATGGCCTCGCTGTGGGCGGTGAGGATCAGGGTCCAGGCGCCGTAGGTGCTCCGGAGCCGCTGGGGCGTGTAGAGCGGATCCTGGATCGCGAAGTCGCCAAGTGGCGTGGGCGTGCCCGGCCGGCCGATGCCGACGCGGAACGTGCCGACGCGCTGCGTGCCGTCCCAGACCTCCAGGGTCCGGGCGCCCCGGTGGACCACGAACCGCGCGTAGGTGGAGCGCAGCCGGACGTCGTCGTTGCTGACCCAGCCCTCGGCGCCGTTCGGCCGCACCGGCAGCTGCACCCGGTACCACCAGCGGCCCGCATCGTCCTTGCGCTTCGCGGTGATCCGCAGGCCCTGCGGGCCGCCCGAGAAGGTGGCCTGGTCCTTCAGACGCAGCCGCACCGGGGCGTCGGCGCGGGGTGCGCGACGAATGGCGGCCGGCCGCGTCAGCTCGGCGATGAGCTGCGGCGGGCCGAGCGCCTTCACCGCCTGGGCGGCGTCGGCGAGGTGCCCCTGCGGGGCGAGGAAGGCAGCGAGCGCTCCGATCGCGAGCGCGGCCAGACCGGGCATGAACTCAATTTAAGCTCCCATGTCCCCGTCGGACACCCTCGGGCGTCGAGGTGTGACGAGATCGGAGGGATAGGCGCAACCTTCCGCGCCGGGCTGCGTTGTGTGCCGTGAGGCCGCGAGGCCTCACAGACCGCCCGGGGGTTGCACCGGGCGATCGTGCCCCCCGTGTCGTGAAGGACGGAGCCACATGGATCCCGATCAGGTCCTCATCCTCGCCCCCGAAGGCGCCGCTCGCACCGGCCTGCAGGAGGTCTTCCTCCGTCTGGGCCAGCGGGTGGTGACGCGTCATCCCGCCTCGGCTGACGAGGCACCGGCCGAGGGCGCGGTGATCGTCCTCGACCTGCGCGCCTGCCACGACGACCTGAGCCGGCTGGCGCAGGCGCTTCGGGCCGACGCCCGGCCGCTGATGGTCGTGGCCGATCAGCCCTCGCCGCTGCTCATCGAGCTGCAGAACCGGGCCGGCGGCCTCGCGCTGCTGACCGGCGCGGAGTCCGACGCCGGCTACCGGGTGGCCCTCCGGATCTGCGAGGCCCTCGGCGCCCGGGAGCTGGCCGGAGCCTCGGGTCAGCCCCTTCCGCTCGTCGGCTGACGATCTTCGCTCAGAACCTGACGATCTGTAAGACATAAGGCTGACGATCTGTAAAGCAAACGCCTGACTATCTGTAGCGTAAAAGTCCGACGATCTGTAACGTCGGAGCTGTGCCGTCTCGCAAGGAACACCGTGAAGGGCCGCCCGAATACGCGAGACGGGTGATCGATGACGAGCTCGACGAGCTCGTGCCCTTCCTGCCCGCGATCGCCATCGAGGGACTGAAGGGCGTCGGCAAGACCGCGACCGCCGAACGACGCGCGAGCACGACGCACCGTCTCGACGTCCCTGACCAGGCCGCCCTGGCGGCGGCCGACACGGCTCGACTGCTCGAGGGCCCGCCGCCCGTCCTGCTCGACGAATGGCAGCGCCTGCCCGAAGTCTGGGACCTCGTCCGTCGGGCCGTTGACGATGGCGCCGGGGGCGGACGCTTCCTCCTTACGGGCTCAGGCCCGCCTGCCCGGCCGCCCGTCCACTCGGGCGCCGGCCGCATCGCGACGCTCCGCATGCGGCCGATGACGCTCGGGGAACGTGGGGTCGAGACGCCGACGGTGAGCTTGGCAGCCCTGCTCACCGGAGGCCGCCCGGCACTCACCGGCGCGACGAGCGTCGGCTTCGGCGACTACGTCGAGCAGATGGTCCGCCCGGGCCTGCCTGGGCTTCGGGGCTTCGAGGGCCGGGCCCTCCACGTCCAGCTCGACAGCTACCTGGAGCGGCTCGCGAATCGAGAGCTCCCCGAGTTGGGGGTCGGCGTCCGGAACCCTGAGGCCGTCCGCCGGTGGATGGCGGCGTATGCGGCGGCAACCGCGACGAGCGCCTCCTGGGAACGAATCCGCGACGCCGCCAGCGCCGGGGAGGGCGACAAACCGGCCCGCGCGACCACGCTGCCCTACCGCGACGCGTTGCAGCGGCTCTTCTTCCTGGATCCCTTGCCCGCCTGGGTCCCTCGCGGGGGCCGCCTCACGCGGCTGCTCGGCGCGCCGAAGCACCACCTCGCCGACCCGGCGCTCGCGGCTCGGCTGCTCGGCGCCGACGCCGCGGCGCTGCTCGAAGGACGGACCCCGGGCCCCTCCGTGGGGCGCGAGGGACCGCTGGCCGGCGCACTCTTCGAATCGCTGGTGGCCCTGTGCGTCAGGGTCCTCGCGCAACAGGCCGAGGCCCGCGTCGGCCACATGCGCACGAAGGGCGGCGCCCAGGAAGTGGACCTGATCGTCGAGCGGGCGGACGGACGCGCCGTCGCGATCGAGGTCAAGCTCATACGTGCCGCTCGCGACGATGACGTCCGGCACCTGCGCTGGCTGGCGGGGCGAATGGGCGACGAGCTGCTCGACGCGATCCTGGTCACGACCGGGCCGGAGGCATATCGCCGCCCCGACGGCATCGGCGTCGTGCCGGCGGCGCTCCTCGGGCCCTAGCTCGGCGCCGGCCTCAGACGGGCTTCTCCGCCCCCGCGCCGGCGAAGGCCGGCGGCCGGCGGGCGAAGGCGGTGCCGTCGGTCCAGTAGGTCTCGAGGTTGCTGATCGACACCCCGCCGCGCGAGCCGGAGGAGTGGATCATCCAGCCGCCGCCGAGCGCGATGCCGACGTGCTCGATGTGGCCGCGCTTGGTCTTCTTGCCCCGGGCACCGAAGAAGACGAGGTCGCCGGCCCGGGTGTCGGCGATCTTCACGCGCTTGCCGGCGGTGCTCGAGAAGGCGATGTCGTCGGCCGTGGTGCGCCAGCCGAGGCCGTCGCCGAGATCGCTGCGGCGCATGTCGTCGGGGCCCGAGAAGGACCACCAGACCAGGCCCGAGCAGTCGAAGCCGCCGGCCGGCTGGAACCCGAACGGCGACGTGGTGCTGGGCCACTCGCCGCCCCACACGTAGGGCGAGCCGATCTCCTTGACCGCGGTCTGCACCACGCGGAACTGCGCCGGCGACATCGCCGGCAGCACGATGTCGGCGTAGCGGGCGACCTGGGAGAGGTGCCAGAAGTCGACCCGGCTGGCGGCGTCGGCCATCGAGACCAGGTCGGCGTAGCGAAGCGGCTGGCTCGCCTGGCGCTCGAGGTTCTCGAGCGGCTGGGGCAGGTTCACCACCAGGCCGAGCTCGCGGGCGAGGACCTCGCTGCCGGCGTCGCGCGGCATCCGGAGCGTCTTGCCGTCCTCGGTCGAGAGCGACTGGATCGCGCGGCGCTCGCTCTCGAGGCCCATCGCGCGGACGAACGCGCGCCGCGCGCCGGCGAGGGTGATGCCGGCGGAGCTGCTCCCCGGAACCGCCGGGGCCGCGAGCACGCGGAAGTCGGTCTGGCCCGTGGAGGACAGGGCGCCAAGGGCGCGCTCGAGGGCCCCGCGCGTGGCCGGCCGGGCCAGCGAGACCGTGCGCAGCTGCGGCCAGTCGAGGGACCGCGACAGACGGACCGCGGCGGGGCGGGCCCAGTCGTCGGGGCCCCGGTGGACCGTGGCGGGCTTGTCGGCCGGGGGCTTGTCGGCCGGCGCCGGAGCGGCGGTCGCGACAGCGGCCGGAGCCATGACCGCACAGGCGGCCAAGAGACAGGCGAGCGGGCGCATGACCTCCATATTCGGCTTCGGGACGGGAGCCCTTCAGCCGCGCGCCACGAGCGTCTCACGAGGAGGGACGCCCGTCCCCTTCTGGCGGTTCCCCCGAACGCTCCGCGCGGATTTATTCGGCGCGGAGCGGGAGCTCGACCCGGAAGGTCGCCCCCTGCCCGTCGACGCTGTCGACCGCGACGGTGCCCCCGTGCGCGTCGACGATCGCCTTGACCACCGTCAGGCCCAGGCCGACGCCCTGCACCTGGCCGCGCGCCGCGCCGGCCGTCCGGAAGAAGCGCTGGAACACCTGCTCGCGCTCCTCCGGCGGAATGCCCGGGCCGGTGTCGGCCACCTCGACGACCGCTGCGCCGCCGCGCCGAATGACGCGGACGTCGACCCGGCCGCCGTCCGGCGTGAACTTCAGGGCGTTGGAGATCAGCGCATCGAGCGCCTGCCCGAGGCGCCCGGGGTCGCCCAGGACCGGGCCGGGGCTCTCGGCCTCGAGGCCGAGGCGGATCCGGCGCGCCGCGGCGGCGGACCCGGCGGCCTCGACGGCCTGGCGGGCCAACCGGGACAGGTCCAGGTCGGCCCGCTCGATGATCAGGCGCCCCTCGTCCAGGCCGGTGACGAAGAGCACGTCGCCCACCAGGCGCTCCAGCCGCCCGGCGTTGCGCTCGATGATCTCGAGGAACCCGCGGCGCTCGTCGGGGTCGAGCGGCTCGCCCTCCTCCCCCTCCCGCAGCACCTCGAGGTAGCCCTTTATCGAGGCGAGCGGCGTGCGCAGCTCGTGCGAGACCAGGGTGAAGAAGGCGTCCTTCTGGCGCTCGGCCTCGCGCTCGGCGCGCCGGCGGTCGGCGGCGGCGAGGGCGCTGGCGATGGCCATGCCGAGCAGCTCGGCGAAGGCGGTCAATCGGCGCTCGGCCTCCAGCGGGATCGGCTCGACGCGCGTGGTGGCGGCCATCACCGCGCCCCACAGGCGCCCGTCGACGTGCACCGGCGCGGCGACCGCGCGGCGGTAGGCCCCGAGGCCGGCGAGCTCGGCGGCGGGGTCGCCGGCCAGGGCGGCGTAGTCGTCGATCCGCACCGCCCGGCCGGCGCGGGCGACCCGGGCCAGCGCGCCGGCGCCGCCGCGCGGCAGGGTGGCGCGCATCATCGCCGG
>JAWVEV010000208.1:0-6076 GCA_033856535.1 Miltoncostaeaceae bacterium
CGATCACCGGCGCGGCGCGCGGCTTCACCGACCAGGCGGTCGCCCTGATCGGCCTCGGCGCGGGGGCGATGGCGGGCTCGCGCCTGGCGCCGCACCTGCTCGAGGACGGCGACGCCTCGCCCTGGCTCCCGCTGGTCGCGCTGGGCGGCGCGATCGCCGGCGCGCTGCTCGTGCACGCGATCCTCGCGCGCCTGGCGGCGCCGCTCGCGCGGGCCGTGTCCCGCGGGCCCGGCCGGGCGGTGGACGCCGCCGGGGGCGCGGTCCTGGGCGTGGCGCTGGCGGTCGTGCTGGCCTGGCTGGTCGCCGCGGCCGCAACCTTCCAGCCCGGCGAGGGCGTCCGCGACCGGGTGCAGGAGTCGGCGGTCCTGCGCGCGCTGGTGGAGGCCGTGCCGCCCGAGCGGGTGCTCGGCGCGCTCTACCGGCTCGACCCCTGGCCGCTGCTGCCCGGGCTGCCGCTGCCGGCCCCGTCGGCCGACCCGGGCCTGGTCGACGAGCCGGCCGTGAAGGGCACCGGCGCGAGCGTGGTGCTCGTGACCGGCGACGCCTGCGGGGTGCCGATCGCGGGCTCGGGCTGGGTGGCGCGCGACGGCCTGGTGGTCACCAACGTGCACGTGATCGCCGGCCAGGACGCGCCGACCGTCCGGGCGCCGGGCGAGCGGGCGCGGGAAGGGCACCCGGTCTACGTGGACGCCGTCCAGGATGTCGCGCTGCTCGACGTGCCCGGCCTGGACGCGCCGAGCCTGCCCCTCGGGCCCGCCCTGCCGCCGCGCGCGGTGGTGATCTGGGGCCATCCGGGCGGCGGCCCGCTGCGGGCGCTGGCCGGCGCGGTGGGCGCCCCCGCGACCGCGTCGGCTCCCGGCGCGTACGGCGGTCCCCGGGTGCGGCGCGCGGTGGTGCCGCTGCGCGGCGACATCCGCCCCGGGGCGAGCGGCGGGCCGGCCGTCGACGACCGGGGCCGCGTGGCGGCGATGGTCTTCGGTTCCCGGCCCGGCGGCGGCGGGGGCGCCGGCGTGCCGGTCGACGTGATCGCCCGGGCCCTGGCGGCCCCGGCGAGCGCCCCGGTCGATCCGGGGCCCTGTCCCGCTTAGGGGGTCAGTGGCCCGTGCCGGCGAGCTCGCGCGCGAGCCGGAGCAGCTCGCGCTCGGCCGCGGCGGCGCGGGCGCCCGCGGCGGCGCTCCACGCGCGCGCCTCGGCCACCTGGGCCCGCCCGTCGGCGACCATCGCGAGCACCTCGCCCGGGCGGGTCGATCCGGACTGGAGCCGGGTCCGCACGCAGGCGGCGGGGTCGAGCGCCTCGGCCAGGAGGTCCGGCGGGAGCGTGACCCGCTGCCCGATGGACGCCTCGGCGGCGTCGGCCAGCAGCTCGGAGGTGAGCTCCTCGGGACGCGCGCCGGCCTCGACCAGCGCGCGCACGGCCCGGCCCACCGCGGTGTGGGCCGACCGGTAGTCGATCCCGGTCTCGGCGGCGAGCGCGTCGGCGACGTCGGCGGCGGCGGTGAAGCCCCGGCGGGCGGCCTCGGCCATCCGCTCGCGGTCGATCGTGAGGCCGGCGGCGACGGCGGCCGCCAGGCGCGCCGTCACCAGCGCGTCGTCGAGCGCCCGCGGCACGCTGCCGTTCAGCAGGTGGAAGTGGTCCGTGCGGGCCGATCCGGTGTGGAGCGCGACCAGGGCGGCGGTCAGGTCGCCGGCGGCGGTGCCGGCGGTGGTGCGCATCACCGCCAGCGCGTACGGGTTGCGCTTCTGCGGCATCAGCGCGCTCGCCCGGCTGTGCTCCTCGGCCAGCTCGACCGCCGCGAACTCCTGGCTGGCGAGGATCTCGAGGTCCTGGCCGAGCTGCGCGCCGTGGGTCGCGGCGGTGGCCAGCGCGCCGAGCAGCTCCAGGTAGCCGTCGGCCTGCCACATGGCGTCCTTGGCGTGCACCGCGACGCCGCCGCAGCCGAGGAGCGCCGCCAGGCGGTCGCGGTCGAGCGGCCAGCGCGAGCCGGCGCTGCCTCCGGCGCCGGCCACGCTCAGGTCGAGCCAGCCATGGACGCCGCGCAGCCGCCCGGCGTCGCGCAGCGCCGGGAAGGCGTAGGCCAGCAGCAGGTGGCCGACGGTGGTCGGCTGGGCCGGCTGCAGGTAGGTGTAGTCGGCCGCCAGGTCGTCGGCGTGGCGGGCGGCCTGGTCCAGCATCGCCTCGGCCAGGTCGAGCTGGGCGTCGTGCACCGCGAGCGCCCCGGCGCGGGCGGTGAGCCGCAGCGCCACCCGGAAGGCCTCGCGGCGGGGCCGCCCGGCGGAGAGCCAGCCGGCGGCCGCGACTCCCACCCGGGCGCGCAGCTCGTGCTCCCGGGCGGTGAACGCGTCGCCGCGGGCCGGGTCGAACGGGAAGTCGGCACCCGGGATCGCGTGCAGCTCGAGGAGCCCGGCCAGCAGGCCGCGGCCCTGCTCGCCGCCGACCACGCCGGCCTCGACCAGGACGACCGCGTGGGCCAGGTCCGCGAGCGACAGGCCCCGGGCCAGGCGCGGGCCGGCGGCTGCCTCATGGGCGTAGCCGGCGTCGGTCAGCTCAGCCGCCGGGCCCCCGGCCAGGCGACCGCCCCGCCCGAGGAACCCCTCGCTCATGGCCTCCGGCGGCTCAGGTGGGGAGCTCGTCGGCCTCGGGCAGGACGCTCCCGACCCCCGAGACCTCCAGCAGCCGGCGCACCGCCTCCGAGGGGCGGTAGATCCGCACCGGCGCCGCGCCCTCGCGGCTCCGCTCGTTGGCCGCCAGCAGGGCCCCGAGGCCCCGGCTGTCCATGAACGTCACGCCCTGAAGGTCGACGTAGACCGGGCCCGTGCCGCGCTGAGCGTCGGTGAGCTCCCGGGAGACCTGGGGGAGGGCGAGCGCGTCGACGACGCCCGTGACGGTGACAAGGGTCCCGTCACCGCGGGGCTCGACGTCGACGCCGACGTGGTCCGTGGACATGTGGCGGACCCTAGCAGGACGGCCGACCGGCACCGGACGCCCGCCAGCCGGTACGCTCTCGGCCGCACGCGGGCGGACGAGGAGAGGGCGAGAGATGCGGGCGCTTCCCCCCTGGGTCATCGGGATCATGGTCGTGCTGACGGGGCTGCTGCTCTACGTGGGCTGGCACGATCGTCACGAGGCCGGCTACTTCCCGTTCATCATGGGCTTCGTCTTCGGCCTGTTCACGCTCGCCGCGGCCGGCGGCACGTTCCTCGGCGAGAAGGACCACTAGGGGTGGCGGCCGACCCCTACGGACCGAGCGACCCCGCCAAGCGACACAGCGCCCGCATCAGCGACGGGCCGGACCGCGCGCCGGCCCGGGCGATGCTCAAGGGCACGGGCTTCACCGACGAGGACCTGGCGCGCCCCTTCATCGGGGTCGCGACCACCTGGATCGAGACCATGCCGTGCAACCTGAACCAGCGCGAGCTGGCGGTCTCGGTGAAGCGCGGCGTCCGCGCGGCCGGCGGCACCCCCATGGAGTTCAACACCGTGGCGGTCTCGGACGGCGTCTCCATGGGCACCGAGGGCATGCGCGCCTCCCTGGTCTCGCGCGAGGTGATCGCCGACTCGATCGAGCTGGTCGCCCGCGGCCACCTGCTCGACGGCCTGGTCTGCCTGGTCGGCTGCGACAAGACGATCCCGGCCGCGATGATGGCGCTCGCCCGGCTCGACCTGCCCGGCCTGGTGCTCTACAACGGCTCGATCGCGCCCGGCCGCTACAACGGCCGCGACATCACGATCCAGGACGTCTTCGAGGTGGTCGGGGCGCACGCCGCCGGCCGGGTCGGCCCCGAGGAGGTCCACGCGGTCGAGAGCGCCGCCTGCCCCGGCGCCGGCGCCTGCGGCGGCCAGTTCACCGCCAACACCATGTCGATGGCGCTCGACCTGCTGGGCATCAGCCCGGCCGGACTCAACGGAATCCCGGCCACGCACCCGGACAAGCACGCCGCCGCCGAGGAGGCGGGCCGGCTGGTCATGGACCTGGTGCGCGGCGACGTGCGGCCCTCGCAGATCGTCACCCGCGAGTCGCTCGAGAACGCCATCGCCGGCATCGCCGCGAGCGGCGGCTCCACCAACGGCGTGCTCCACCTGCTGGCGATCGCCAGCGAGCTCGGCATCCCCCTGGAGCTCGAGGACTTCGACCGGCTGGCCGGGCGCACGCCGATCGTCGCCAGCCTCACGCCGGGCGGGAAGTACGTGGCGACCGACCTGCACGCGGCCGGCGGCGTGGCCCTGGTCACCAAGGAGCTGCTGAAGCGCGACCTGGTGCACGCCGGCGCGCGCAACGTCGACGGCCGCACGCTGGGCCAGATCGCCGATGACGCCACGGCGACCGAGGGCCAGAAGGTGGTCGTGTCGATCGACGAGCCGCTCTCGCCCACCGGCGGGCTGGCGATCCTGCGCGGCAACCTGGCGCCCGACGGCTGCGTGGTGAAGCTCGCCGGTCACGAGCGGCGCCTGCACGTGGGCCCGGCGCGCGTCTTCGACTCCGAGGAGGAGTGCTTCGCCGCGGTGAAGCAGAAGCTCTTCCACCCAGGCGACGTGATCGTGATCCGGTACGAGGGCCCCGCCGGCGGCCCGGGCATGCGCGAGATGCTCCACGTGACCGCGGCGCTGGTCGGCGCCGGCATGGGCGAGGACGTCGCGCTGATCACCGACGGCCGCTTCTCCGGCGCGACCCACGGCCTGATGGTCGGCCACGTGGCCCCCGAGGCCGCCCGGGGCGGGGCGATCGCCGCGCTGGAGGAGGGCGACACGATCGTGCTCGACGTCGACGCCCGCGAGCTGCGGGTGGAGCTTCCCGACGACGAGATCGCGCGCCGCCTGGCCGCGCTCGAGCCGCGCCCGCCGCGCTACACCCGCGGCGTGCTCGCCAAGTACGCCTCCCTGGTCTCCTCGGCGGCCGAGGGAGCGATCACCCGTCCGATCTGAGGCGGGCGGCCGAATGACCGGGGCGCCGACCCCGGAGCTCGAGCTGATGGACTGGAAGCGCCGGATCGGGGCGCTCTATGCCGAGGTGCGCGCCGGCGGCGCCGGCGCCGAGGTGGCCGCGCGCTTCCGGGCCGCCCGGGACGCGCTCTTCGCCGGCCACCCGCAGAGCCCGCTGCCCGCGGACGCCCGGGCCGGCTATGCCGGGTCGCGCTGGTACCCGTACCGGGACGACCTGCGGCGCGAGGCGGCCCTGGAGCCCGAGGCGGGCGGGCCGGAGATGGAGCTCCCGGTGAGCACCGGCGCCCCCGCGCGCTTCCGGCGCATCGGCTGGGTCGCGGTGGACCTCGGCGCCGCCGCGCGCCTGCCGGTCTTCTGGCTGGAGGGCTACGGCGGCGGCCTGTTCCTGCCCTTCCGCGACGCCCTCGCCGGCCGCGGCACCTACGGCGGCGGGCGCTACCTGCTCGACACGGTCAAGGGCGCCGACCTCGGCAGCGAGGGCGGGCGCCTGGTGCTCGACTTCAACCTCGCCTACAACCCCTCGTGCTCCTACGACGCGCGCTGGGCCTGCCCCCTGGCCCCGCCCGCGAACCGGCTCCCGATCCCGATCCGGGCAGGCGAGCGCAGTCGGTGACGAGGCTCATCAGCGAACCGTGCGCCACCATGCGGGCCGCAGCGCACAGGACGCGCCGAACGACTACCGTGACGACATGGACGACGACGCCATCCGGGCGCTGGTGACGCGGCTGGCCAGGGCACATCCCTCCGGGGGCATGGTCATCGAGCGCGCCGCCATCGTCGCCGAAGGCGGCGACGCCGACGCGATCGGAACCTGGATCGCCGCCCACGGAGGCCAACCCGAGGCCCCCATCGAGACGACGACCCGCCAGGGCCTGCACGGAGCCCGCCTGCACTCGAGCGGTGGGTCCACACCGCGGGCCCCGTCCCGCTTCGTGCTCCCCGCCGGCGCGCTGGACTGACGCCGACCGTCCGGTGGCCTATTACCACCGGGGACATGGCGGTGAAGCTGCACAATCCGGGCTATGACCGCGCGAAGAAGCTCGTCGGCGACGGCCGGGTCGTCCTCGACGAGCGGGACGCCTGGAGCGAGCACCAGCCGTCGGCCGACCAGGAGAACGCGTTCATCGAGGAGCACGG
>JAWVEV010000209.1:0-7125 GCA_033856535.1 Miltoncostaeaceae bacterium
GCGCCGGGCGGCACCGCGGAGCTGACCTTCCGGGTCGCGAACCCCGCCGGCGCCGAGCGCGCCTTCGCGCTGCGGGCCGCCGACGTGCTGGCGACCGGGGCGGTGGCGCCCGCCGGCCCGCCGGCCGAGGGCGTGGGCGCCTGGCTGACGGCGCCGGCCGACGCCGTCGTGCGCCCGCGTGAGAGCGCGGCGGTGACGGTTGTGGTGAGGGTTCCCGAGGACGCCGCGCCCGGCGCCCACGAGGGTGCGCTGGTCGTCTCGCCGGCCCGCGCGGCGGCGACGCCCGACGGCACGGGCGCCGCGGTCGCCTACGAGGTGGCCGCGCGCGTGACCGTGGTGGTGGGCGGGTGACCGGGCGGCTGGCCGCGATCGTCGTGGCGGTCGTCGTGGCCCTCGTCTGGGTCGCCCAGGCCGCGGCCTACGGCACCTCGACCGCCGTCGTGAACGCGGCGACCGCCCCGACGTACGGGACCTGGGCGAACGCGCCGGCGGGCGCGACCGCGGCCGGGGGAGGGGTCGCGACCCTCACCGAGACCAACCCGCTCGGCACGATCACGCTGCCGACCAACGGGACCTTCACCGGCAACGCCACCGGGTGGACGAGCAGCTCGACGGGCAGCGTCGACGTGGCCTACGACGGCGGGGTCGGCAACCCGGCCGGGTCGGCGCGGAGCCGGCTGACCGGGATCCTGCTCCTGCTCTCGAGCGGCAGCGGGACCTGGAACAGCCAGAGCTTCGTCTGGAGCGGGGCCAGCCCGCTCTCGGCGAGCTTCTCGATCCAGCGCCGCTTCGACGCGGCGCTGGTCGCCTCGGCCAGCTGGCGCGTGACGTTGAAGGACCTGACCACGGCGGCGCTCGACAACGTCCTGATCAACGCGAGCGTCCCCGTGAACGGGTCGTTCACGACCGACAACGTGTCCGTGCCGACGACCGGTCTCGTGAACGGGCACAGCTACCGGATCGAGGTCAAGGTCGACCTGAGCGCGCTGGCCGGACTGGGATCGGCCACGGTCTGGTTCGACAACGTGAACCTGACCGCCCAGCAGGTGAACTACCGGGCCGAGGGCGAGATGACGATCCCCTCGGTGGTGGCGGGCTCGACGATGACGCTGGCGGTGGACGCCGGCGCGACCGGCGAGGCCTTCGACGTCCAGGTCTGGAACGGCTCGGCCTGGAACACCCGGTTGACCGTGCCGGTCGGTGCGGTGACGCCGCTCACCTATGGCCTGCTGTCCTCCGAGCGGGTGAGCGGGGAGGTGCGGATCCGGTTCGTGGACCAGACCCAGAGCGCCGACGGGGCGCAGTCGTCGCTGAGCGTCGATTACGTGCGGGTGATCTCCACCGGCGGGATCACGGTGAGCGGGCCGACCACGGTGACCCTGCCCGGGGTGGCGATCGACGGCGTCGCGGAGAAGGTCGTGAACGCGTCATTCGGCGCCATCGACCTGGCCGACGGCGGCGGCGTGGCGAGCGGCTGGTCCCTGTCGGCGACCGCGACCCAGTGGACCAAGGTCGGCGCGCCCTCGCAGACGCTGCCGGCCAACGCCTGGACGGCGGCGCCGCAGGCCCCGAGCGCGCCACTCGGCGACTCCCTGACGGGGGCGGCCGCCGGCGCCGGCGGCACCTTCTCGCCGACCGTCCCGATCGTGCTGATGACGGCGTCGTCGGGGAACGGGGTGGGCACGTTCCGCCAGAACCCGACGGTCACGCTCCACGTCCCGCTGACCGCCTACGCCGGCGTCTACCGCTCGACGGTCACCCTGACGGCCTCCTGAGACCGGGCGCGCAGACGGAGTCGGCCTCAGCCCGCGATCGGGCGGGTGATCTCCACCCCGTGTGCCTAGGTCGGCTTGGTGCTCATCGCCCAGACGGCGACGAGCATGGCCGCCAGGAGCACCAGGGTCAGGATCGTCGCCGCGCGGGTGAGCCCCGATGCGCCGTCCCCGCGGCCCATGCGCTTCTGCGCGATGCCGGCGGTGATCAGGCCCGCGATCAGCAGCAGCGCGCCGCCGTCCGAGGTGATGAAGCCGACCCCGACCCAGGCCGGGTCCTCGATGTCCTCCTTGGACACGATCCACTCGGCGCCGACCCGCATCACGATGAAGGCCGGCAGCGCGCCGAGGAGCAGGGTGCGAAAGCCGAAGCGCGTCAGCGTGGCGCCCTGGCCCGAGCCGGCGGCACGGAGCCCGCCCGCGAGCGCGACGCCGGCCAGCAGGGCGGTGCCGACCAGCACCATCGCGCCGGCGACGTGCACGAAGAGCGGCAGGTCCCAGGCGTCGGGACGCAGGACGAGCGGCAGGACGCTCATGCGCCGGGCTTCCAGATCATCAGGGCCAGGATCCCGACGACCGCCGCGGCCTGCAGGACGTGGAACGCCACCGAGCGCGCCGACCGGACGGTCTGACCGAGCGTCACCCCGGCCGCGCCGGCGAGCGCCTCCTGGTACGTGCGGCCCACGAGCGCGCCGGTGACGCCGCCCACGACCCAGAGGGCGAGCGAGGCGATGATCCAGCCGTCGGTGAGCGCGTAGCCGTCGACGTCGACCGCCAGCCAGATGCCGAAGACGATCGTGCCGACGCCTCCGATGCGCCCGAGGACGTCGCCGAGCTTGCCCAGCCGCAGCAACGGGATCGCGTCGCGCGCCGATGGGGTGCGCCAGGTCGCGCCGAGCACCCCGACCGAGACCACGACCGCGCCCATGAGCGCGAACGCGGCCAAGAGGTGGAGGAGGAGCAACCAGTCGTATCGGCTCACGCGGGGCATCCTCTCCCACGGCCGCCGGCCCTCGCCAGCCGGCCGGTTCGCCCAGGCCTAGCCGTTCACCACCTTGCCGCCGTTGGGGTGGAGCACCTGGCCGGTCATGTACGAGGCGTCCCCCGAGGCCAGGAAGACGTAGCTGGGCGCGATCTCGTCCGGCTGGCCGGGACGGCCGAGCGGGACGTCGGCGCCGAACTCGGCCACCTTGTCCGCGGGGAAGGTCGCCGGGATCAGCGGCGTCCAGACCGGTCCGGGCGCGACGGCGTTCACGCGGATGCCGCGGTCGGCCAGCGACATCGCGAGGGCGCGGGTGAAGGCCACGATGGCGCCCTTGGTGGACGAGTAGTCGATCAGCACCGGGTTGCCCTGGTAGGCGGTCACCGAGGCCGTGTTCACGATCGCCCCGCCCTCGCCCATGTCCTCGAGCACCACCTTGGTCAGGTGGAACATCGCGAAGACGTTCGTGCGGAAGGTGCGCTCGAGCTGCTCGGCGCTGATCTCGGCGATGTCCTGGCGCACGTGCTGCTCGCCGGCGTTGTTGACCAGCACGTCGACCGGCCCGAGCTCGTCGCGCACCCGCGCCGCGACCGACCTGGCGTGCGCCTCCTCGCCCAGGTCGCCGGCGATCGCCAGGCCCCGCCGGCCCTCGTCGCGCACCATGCGCAGGGTCTCCTCCGCGTCCTCGTGCTCCTCGAGGTACGCGATCGCCACGTCGGCGCCCTCGCGCGCGAAGGCGACCGCGACGGCCCGCCCGATGCCGCTGTCGCCGCCCGTCACCAGCGCGATCCGCCCGTCGAGCTTGCCGGCCGCGCGATACCCCTCACCGGCCGCACGCGGCGGCGGCGTCATCGCGCCCTCGCGGCCGGGCTGGCGCGGCTGGTGCTGCGGCGGCTGCGGGGTCTCGTCGGCGATGGCCGGGCCGGTTCCCGCGCGGCGGGCGCTCCAAACCGCGGTCGGCGGGTTTTGGAGCCCAGCCCCGTTGATCTGCCGGGCGTCTCATGAGACCCTTCGCGACCTCGCAACAATCGTCACGAGGGAGAGCGCCCATGCGTGTCAGCGACGCCATGAGCTCGTTGAGCGCCATCGTCGGCCCGGAGCACACGCTGCAGCAGGCGGCGGTGCGGATGGTGCAGCACAAGACGGGGGCGGCGGTCGTACTGGACGGCGCGCTCCCCGGGCCCGGCGTCGTGACCGAGCGCGACCTTCTGCGGGCGGTCGCCGCGGGCCTCGACCCGCGCTCCGAGCTGGTCGAGGACCACATGACCGGCGAGCTCGTGACCGCGATGCCGACCTGGCCGATCTCGAAGGCGGCCGAGCTGATGGTCAAGCACGGCATCCGCCACGTGCTGGTCTTCGAGGGCTCGGAGCTGGTGGGGATCCTCTCGATGCGCGACGTGGTGCGGGTGAGCCGGCTCGAGCCGGCGCTCGCCGCGGACTGATCCGAGCGGGCGCCTCCGGGCGCCCGGCCGATCGAGGAGGGGAACCGGCTTCGGGCCGGTGATACCGTCCTCGCGTGTCCGCGCAACCGGAGGACGAGGGTGACCTCGAGCGGCGGGAAGGGCGTCGAGACCCCGCAGCGGGCGCGCCCGGAGGAGGACGAGGACCGCTCCACCCGCGCTGAGCGGGCGGAGCGCCTGCTGCGCGGACAGCAGGAGGTCGCCGCGATGCTCGCCGAGGGGGACGCCGGCTGTCTCCCGCGCGTGCTCGAGGCCGCCTGTCGCAGCCTGGGCTGGTCGCTCGCCGAGATCTGGCGCACGACCCGCGCCGGCACGGCGCTGCGCTGCGCCGCGACCTGGAGCGAGCACCCGCAGCGCCACGAGCCGATGACCGCCGCCGGCCGCGCGACCGAGGTGCCGCCCGGCGTCGGCCTGCCCGGCCGGGCCTGGGCCGGCGCGAGCCCAACATGGACCGCCGACGCCCAGCGCGACCCGACCATCCTGCGCCCGGGCGAGGCCGCCGAGTCCGGGCTGCGCGGCGGGCTCGCGGTGCCGCTGCGCGTCGGCGGCGCGGTCTTCGGCGCGCTGGCGATGCACCGCGAGCGCGAGGGCGAGCCGGACCCCGGCGACCTGGAGTTCTGCCTGGCGATCGGCGCCCAGCTGGCGCAGTTCCTGGCGCTCCAGGAGAGCTGGCAGCGCTTCGAGGCCGTCGCCGGGTCGGTCGCCGACGCGATCGTGACCACCGACGAGCCGGGGAACATCCTGAGCTGGAACGCCGGCGCGGCGCGGATCTTCGGCTACGACGCCTCCGAGACCGTCGGCCAGCCGCTCAGCATCCTGATGCTGGAGCGGCCGGACGAGAGCGAGGCGCCCGAGTCGGTCGCCGACGACGGGCTCTTCGACCGCACCAGCGAGCTGACCGGCGTCCGCAAGGGCGGCGAGCGCTTCCCGCTGGAGGTCACGGTCACCGGGCTGGCCGGCGACGAGCCGGTGTACAGCGCGATCATGCGCGACATCACCGAGCGCAAGCGCGCCGAGGAGCTGCTGGTGCGCGAGCGCTCCCAGCGCGCGCTGACCGCCGAGCAGTCCGCCCTGCGCCGGGTGGCCACCGCGGTCGCGAGCGGCGCCGACGCCTCGGTGGTCTTCGACCTGGCCGCCCGCGAGGTGTCCGAGCTCGTCGGCGCCGACAGCGGCGCCGTGATCCAGTTCGGCGACCGCGGCCGCGTCGTGCTCGCCGGCCGCTGGGGCGAGACGCGCGCGCTGCACGGCGAGACCTTCTCGATGGGCGACCGGATGCCGGCGGCGGCGGTCTTCCGCGGCGGCGGCCCGACCCGGGTCGACGACCTGCGCGACATCGCCGACGACCCCGGGGCGGCCGAGCTGATCGCGGCGGGCTACCGCTCCGCCGCCGCCGCGCCGGTGCACGTGGGCGAGCGCCTCTGGGGCGCCGTCGCCACGGCCACCCGCGGGGAGATGCCGCGCGACGCCGCGTCGCGGCTGGAGCAGCTGGCCTACCTCGTCGCGCTCACGGTGGGGAACGCCGAGGCCCGCTCGCGCCTGATCCACGAGGCCACCACCGACCCGCTCACCGGCCTGGCGAACCACCGCACCTTCCACGAGCGCCTGCGCGAGGAGGTGCAGAAGGTCCGCGGCCAGTCGCGCGATCTGGCGCTCGCGATGATCGACCTCGACCACTTCAAGCACGTCAACGACACCCACGGCCATCAGGCCGGCGACCGGGTCCTGTCCGAGGCCGGCCGGCGCCTCCTGGCGCTGTCGCGCGAGGGCGAGCTGGTGGCCCGCGTCAACGGCGGCGGCTTCGCCTGGATCCTGCCGGGCACCGACTCCGAGGGCGCCTTCGCCGTCGCCGAGCGCGCGCGGCGCGCGATCGCCGACACCGTCTTCCCGGGGATCGGGACCATGAGCGCGTCGGCCGGCGTCTGCGACCTCGCCCAGGCCGGCGGCTCCGGCGAGCTGCTGGTCCAGCTCACCGACGGCGCCCTCTACTGGGCCAAGAGCCACGGACGCGACGTCACCTTCCGCTACACGCCGGAGGTGGTCGAGGCGCTGTCGGCGGCCGAGCGCGCCGAGCGGCTCGAGCGCGGCCAGACCCTGATGGGCCTGCGCGCCCTGGCCCGCGCGGTCGACGCCAAGGACCCCTCCACGCAGGCCCACTCCGAGCGCGTCTCCGAGCTGTCGGTGCGCATCGCCCGCGCCGCCGGCCTCTCCGCCGAGCGCACCGCGCTGCTGCGCGAGGCCGCCCTGATCCACGACGTGGGGAAGATCGGGGTTCCGGACGCGGTGCTCTTCAAGCCCGGCCGGCTCACCGAGGACGAGTACGAGCTGGTCAAGCAGCACGCCGACCTCGGGGCCGAGATCGCCGCCGAGGTGCTCACGCCCGAGCAGGTCTCGTGGATCCGGGCGCACCACGAGCGCTGGGACGGCACCGGCTACCCGCGCGGCCTGACGGCCGAGGCGATCCCGCCGGAGGCCTGCATCCTGGCCCTGGCCGACGCCTGGGACGTGATGACCAACTTCCGCCTCTACCGCCGGCCGGTCACGACCGCCGAGGCGATGGAGGAGTGCCGGCGCCAGGCGGGCACCCAGTTCGGCCCCAGCTTCGTGCTGGCGCTGGAGTCGCTGTTCGAGGCGGGCGTGGGCGACCCGACGGGGGAGCTGGGCTAGGGGTTCAGGACCGGGAGCGGGCCGGGCGGGGCGGCCGTGCGGGGTGGGTCCGCGGGGCGTCCAGCATCAGCGGCCCGAGCTCCTCGCGGCCGCCGATGCCGAGCTTGGCGAAGGCGCGGTAGAGGTGCGACTCGACGGTCCGCACCGAGACCACCAACCGCTCGGCGATCTGCTCGTTGGCGAGGCCGCGGGCGGCCAGCGTCGCCACCTCGAGCTCGCGGCGGGTGAGCGCGCTGGCGCGCGAGGA
>JAWVEV010000210.1:0-2653 GCA_033856535.1 Miltoncostaeaceae bacterium
GCGGGCCATGCGTAAGGCCTTCAAAGGTCAGAAGTTCGACGTGGTCCACGTGCACTTCGGCCTCACGGCGTGGCCCGCCCTGCTCGCGCGCCTCGGCCCGATGGTCGTCACCCTGCACGGCAACGACCTCTTCCACCCCCGTTCGGCGCGCATCACCCGCGCCGTCCTGCGGTTCGTCCTCCCCGCCGCCGTGTCGCGCGCCTTCAGCGCCCACGTCCCCGGCGCGGGGACGACGCGCCGCGTGGCCGTGCTCCCGGTCGGCATCGACATGCACCGCTTCCGGCCGATCCCACGCGCCGAGGCCCGCGCCCACCTGGGTCTGGACCCGGAGGGCCCCTACCTGCTGTTCCCGCACGACCCGTCTCGCCCGCTCAAGGGCTACCCGCGTGCAGTCGAGGCGGCCGGCGACGTTCCCCTGTTCACGCTCGGCAACGTCGCCCCCGAAGAGGTCCCGTACTGGATCAACGCCGTCAACGCGGTGCTGGTCCCGTCCCTCGACGAGGGATTCGGCCTCAGCGTCATCGAGGCGCTGGCGTGCGACGTGCCCGCGCTCGGGACGCCGGTGGGGATCCATCCGGTCGCGCTCGGCGGCGTCGAGGGCAGCCACTGCCTGGAATGGGACGCGCAGACGTGGCGGGTGGCGCTCGATCCGATCCTCGCGGCGCCCGATCCGCGCGTGGACGGCCGCGCGCGGGCGGATCTGTTTTCCGCTGATCGCATGGCCGCACGGGTTGTTGCGGCGTGGCGCGAGGTGGCAGGATGACCGCAACCTGTGCCTACACTCGGCCGTTCGAGGCGCCAACGCGCCCGAGCCAATGAGCGGATTCGTACGACGCATACGCGGTACGCGTCCTGCCGACGCCGACCAGGCCCCGCCCGGGGTCGGCGAGCAGCAGGAGACGCAGCCCACTGAGCAGCTGACGGTGCCGGCCGGCACCGACCTCGACCGCTTGGTCGGGGACCGTCCGGCGACCCAGCGGCGCGGCCGCCTGCGCCGCCGCCTGCGCCACCTGCGCAGCGTGCGCGAGATCCTCCTGCGCGACCTCGGCGGCGTGGTCTTCGAGGTGCACCGCTCCGGCGATCCGGCCGGGAACGAGCACCACGGGATCGTCGGCGCGAAGCTCGAGCGGATGCAGCGCGTGGACGTGGAGATCCGCGAGCTCGAGACGCTGCTCGACGACCGTCGCGGCCTCGTCGTGCGTGAGCCCGGGATCGGCGGCACGTGCAGCGCCTGCGGAGAGCTGTTCGGCAGCGACGCCCGGTTCTGCTGGGCGTGCGGGACGCCGGTCGCGCCGGGCGCGGTGCGCCCGCCCGCGGCGGCCCGCCAGATCGTCGACCAGCTGCCGGCGCTGCTGCCGGTCAGCGAGGCGCCTACAACGGTCCAGCCGTTCGTCGAGGGATCGAGCGAGGACATCCCGCCGCCCCCGACGGCCCCGCCCGTCGAGACCGCGGCGATGGCGCCGCCGCCGGGAGTGGACGGCGCGGCCCCGCAGGCGGAGGCCGAAGGATCGACGCCGGAGGCCGAGCCGCAGCCGGTCGACGGAACGACGCCCCCGACGGAGGGCGAAGGATCGACGCCGCCGGAGCCCGCCGCCCTAGCCGGCGCTGTGGACGGCGCGCCCGTCCCCGAGCCGCCCGCTGCGGACCCCGCCGACGACAAGCCGTCCCGCCGCCGCCGCGCAAAGGGCGCGCCCCGCCGCCGCTCCGCCGCCAAGAAGGCCATCAAGGAGGTCGTCGCCGAGCGCGAGCGCCTCGTCGAGGACCCCCCGCCGCCGAGCCCGGACCAGCCGACCACCGAGATCAACGCCCTCGACGGCGACGCCGGCGACAGCCTCCTGCCGCCACCGCCCCCACCGACACCGCCGTCCTCCACGACCCGATGAGCGCCCCAGACCTCCCGCCGCCTCCCCCCGGCCCGCCCGCCGCGCAGCCTTGTCCGCGCTGCGGCGCGCCTGTCGGCCTCGACCAGGACTGGTGCCTGAGCTGCGGTCACGCCGTCACGACCAGCGTCGCCGGCGCGCCAGGCTGGCGGACGCCGATCATGATCGTCGTCGCAGTGATCACCCTCGCGACGGCCGCGCTCGTCTTCGCCTTCATCCAGCTCTCCGACGACAACAACGACAAGGTCGCGTCCAACCCGCCGCCGCGCCCCGCGGCCGCGGCGCAGACCGGCCCCACCGGCACCTCCGGCCCGACCGGCCCCGAGACCTCCCTCACCGGCCCGACCGGCCCTGACGACGCCGACCCGTCGGCGACGCCCAGCCCTGACGGCACCACGACCCCGGACTCGAGCGCCACGCCGGACTCGAGCACCACCCCGGACGCGAGCTCCACCTCCACGCCGTCCGCGACCTCCACACCGCCCGACAGCGTCACCGGCCGCTCCGAGCTCACCGAGTGGCCGACCGGCAAGACCGCCTACACGGTGATCATCTACTCCGGCGAGACCCGCGCCCAGTCCGAGGCCAAGGCCCGCAGCCTCAACCTCCCCGGCCTCGGCATCCTGCGCTCGCGCGACTACTCGTCGCTGCGGGCCGGCTACTGGGTCCTGTGGTCGGGCCAGTACGAGAACCTCCAGCAGGCGACCGCCGCCTCCAAGGGCCTGCAGTCCAACGCGCCCGGCGCCTACCCCAAGCAGGTCAAGCCGAAGTAG
>JAWVEV010000211.1:0-8904 GCA_033856535.1 Miltoncostaeaceae bacterium
CTCGGCCGAGCGCGCCCGCGCGCTCCTAAGCTTCCTTCGCTACTACAACCGGCGCAGGCCGCACAGCTCGCTGGGGGACCGGCCGCCCATCAGCCGTGTTCAGTAGGAGCGTGGGCAGTACAGCTAGCTCAGCCCCGCGCGGTCACTCCGGCCACCACCCGGGCGTCATCTCGGCGTCCATCTCCTCGGTCCGGGGCGCGCCGAAGGCGACCAGCTCGGCGCCCTCCGGCCCGCCCTGCACCGTGCGCATCGTCGGGGCCGGGATGCGCACCGCGTCCCACGGCCGCAGGTCCACCACCTCGTCGTCCAGCGCGAGGCGCGCGCTGCCGCTGACGAGCAGGTACACCTCCTCCTGCTCTCGGTGGGTGTGCCCGAACGGGATGCGGAAGCCGGGACCGATGCGGTAGTAGGTGATCCCGGACTTCTCCAGGCCCAGCGCCTCGCGCGCGAAGCGCGACTCCAGGCCGGGCGACAGGCCGAACCGCGGCGCCATGTCCTCGACGTCCTCGCGCAGGTTGAGGCGGGTGTGCCCCGCCCCCATCTCAGCCTTCTTCCTTGGCGCGGGCGCTCGCGGCCATGTCCGTGATCTCCCGCACCACCTCCTCGTTGGCGAGGGTGGTCACGTCGCCCAGCTGGCGGTTCTCGGAGATGTCGCGCAGCAGGCGGCGCATGATCTTCCCGGAGCGCGTCTTGGGCAGGTCGTCGGTGAGCACGATCGACGCCGGCCGTGCGATCGGGCCGATCTTCGTCGCGACGTGCTGGCGCAGCTCGGCGATCAGCGACTCGTCGCCGGTCACCGACCCGCGCAGGGTGACGAAGGCGGCGATGGCCTGACCGGTGGTGGCGTCGGCGCGGCCGACGACCGCCGCCTCCGCGACGGCAGGGTGGTCGACCAGCGCGCTCTCGATCTCGATCGTCGAGAGACGGTGGCCGGAGATGTTCATCACGTCGTCGATCCGGCCGAGGAGCCAGAAGTAGCCCTCCTCGTCGCGCCGGGCGCCGTCGCCGGCGAGGTAGAGCCCGTCGAAGCGGCTCCAGTAGGTCTCGATGTAGCGCTCGTCGTCGCCCCAGAGCGTGCGGAACATCGACGGCCAGGGCTCCCGGATCACCAGGTAGCCGCCGTCGCCGAACGGGACGCTCTCGCCGGCCTCGTTCACCACGTCCGGGAAGGTGCCGGGCAGCGGGAAGGTGGCGGAGCCGGGCTTGGTGGCGGTGATCCCCGGCAGCGGGCTGATCATGATCGCGCCGGTCTCGGTCTGCCACCAGGTGTCGACGATCGGGCAGCGGCCTCCGCCGATGTTCTCGTGGTACCAGATCCACGCCTCGGGGTTGATCGGCTCGCCGACGCTCCCGAGCAGCCGCAGCGAGGACATGTCGCGCGACTCCGGGTACTCGGCGCCCCACTTCATGAAGGTGCGGATCGCGGTGGGGGCGGTGTAGAGGATCGTCACGCCGTAGCGCTCGACGATCGACCACAGCCGGTCCTTGTCCGGCGTGCCGGGCGCGCCCTCGTAGATCACGCTCGTGCAGCCGTTCGCCAGCGGCCCGTAGACGATGTAGCTGTGGCCGGTGACCCAGCCGATGTCGGCCGCGCACCAGTACACGTCGGAGTCCGGCTTGATGTCGAAGACCAGGCGGTGGGTCGAGGCGACGCCGGTCATGTAGCCGCCGGTCGTGTGGACGATCCCCTTCGGCTTCCCGGTCGTGCCGGACGTGTAGAGGATGTAGAGCGGGTCCTCGGCGTTCATCGCCTCGGGCGCGCACTCGGCCGGCTGGTCGGCGACCAGGTCGTGGTACCAGTGGTCGCGGCCCTCGACCCAGCCGATCTCGTTCTCGGCGCGGCGGACCACGACGCACGAGTGCACCGACGGGCACTCCTCGAGCGCGGCGTCGGTGTTGGCCTTCAGCGGCACGACCTTCCCGCCGCGATAGCTGCCGTCGGCGGTGATCACGGCGACGCACTCGCAGTCGTTCACCCGGTCGCGCAGCGAGTCGGGGGAGAAGCCGCCGAAGACCACGGTGTGCGGCGCGCCGAGGCGCGCGCAGGCCAGCATCGCCACCGGCAGCTCGGGGACCATGCCGAGGTAGATCGCGACCCGGTCGCCGCGCTTCACGCCGAGCCCCTTCAGGGCGTTGGCGAGTCGGCAGACCCGGGCGTGCAGGTCGGCGTAGGTGATCTCGGCGCGGTCGCCCGGCTCGCCCTCCCAGTGATAGGCGACCCGGTCGCCGCGCTCGGCGAGGTGCCGGTCCAGGCAGTTGGCGCTGGCGTTGAGCTCGCCGTCGGCGAACCAGGTGAAGAAGGGCGCCCTCGAGCGGTCGACCACCTGGGTGAAGGGGGTGATCCAGTCGAGCCGGCGGGCCTCGTCGGCCCAGAAGCCCTCCATGTCGTCCCGCCCGCGCTCGTAGAGGTCGGGCGTGGCCACGCGACTCTCGACGAAGTCGGGAGGCGGCGGGAACACCCTGTCCTCGATCTGGAGGGATCGGATGGTCGGGCCGTCGCTCATCGCGCATCTCCCTGCTCGCCGGAACTCGACCGGATCGTACGCCGCGTCGCGCCCTGCGGGACGCGGTGCCCCCGATCGCGTCCGGGCGGGACGGATCCCCCGTTTGGGGGAGAGGCGATCGCCCGAATCGGTCGATCCATCCTTTGCTCGCCGGAATCCGCCAAAGGACGCAGTCGACATGAGCCTCGCCGCCTTCCAGCCCACGCACTGCCCCGCCGACGCCTCCGCCAAGCCGCGCCGGCGCAGCCGCGCGAAGCCGCGGCCCCCGCGCGAGCGCGGGGTGGTCACGGCCGAGCTTCGCGGCCTCGGCGGCCTGGTGCTGGAGCAGGCGCTCATCGACGCGACGGCCCGCCCGCTGCCGAGCCTGGTGCAGTGGACCCGCCGGCTGGCCGTCGAGCTGGGCGACGCGGCCTCGGTGAAGGTCGAGACCAACCGTGAGCTGATGCACGCGATCACGGCGATCAACCGCCGGTCGACCGCGGACCCGCGGCCGATCGTGGCGCTCGCGGCCGCCTAACGGCTCAGGGAGGAGGCGGCGCCGCCGGCGCCGCCGGAGGTGTGCCCGCGCGGCGCGACCGGGGTTCCGCCCCGGCCGCGCCTGGCGTGCTTGGCGAGGTAGGCCGCGCCCAGCACCACCTCGGGGGTGGTGGCCGCCGGCTGGCGCCGGTTGAAGTCGGCGTACAGGTGGTCCGAGATGGCCCGGTCCCAGTCCGAGAGCGGCAGCCAGGCTGCCGGGATGTTGGCCCGCCTGCCCTTCGCGCCGCTGCCGTCGACGCGGTCGAAGACCGTCGGCACGCCGCGGGCGTCCGTGGTGATGATCTTGCGGACGAAGGTGGCGGCGAAGGCCCGCATGTCGGCGTCGGTGAACCCCGAGGCCGTCCCGAGCTCCTCGAAGGCGAGGACCGCGAAGCCGACGTCGATGTGCCCGTGCTCCACGTCCTCGGCGACCCGGGTGCCGGGGTGCGACGGCAGGTAGCGCGAGACGCCGTCCTCGGCGGTCCAGCCGGTGAAGAAGCGGCCTCGCGTCCAGGCGTAGCTCCACTCGTACGCACCGGCCGCGTTCAGGCGGAGGTCGGCCTTGAACCAGCGGGCGATCTTGCGAACCCTGTCCGCGTAGCGCTCGTCCCCGGTCAGGACGGCCAGCTCGATCATGGTCCGGCCGAGGCTGAGCACCTGGTTGAAGGGCAGCTCGACGCCGTCGTACCGGACCGGGGCGCCTTTCGGCGTGACGTAGAAGCCCTCTCCGGAGGGTGTCTCGCGCCAGTCCTCGTCGTGGACGGCCACCGCGGCGCGCGCCGCCTCGACGTACCGGTCCGCGGTGGCGGCGTAGCCGGGGTCGTCCCGCAGGCCGGGCGTCGTGCGGACGATCCGCGCGAAGCGGGCGAGGGGGTAGGTGAGCTGGCCGGTGTGGACCGGGAAGACGTACCTCAGGGCCGTCAGCCGACGCTGGCCCGGCGCGGGATCGCCGCCGGCGAGGCCCGGAGCGCGAAGGTCGCGGGCGGTCAGTTGGAGCTTCGAGTCGGGAAAGGCCGCCGCGATGCGGGCCGGGGCGTAGTCGGGGCTCGCCGGGTCCATCGTGAGGTCGTCCAGGACGTCGGTCGGCTGCCGCCGGTACACCCGCGAGGGGTTCCAGACCGTCAGGCGGAAGGTCCCCGGCGCGGTGCCCGCGCCCACGGCGACGCGTGCCTTGCCGGCGGCGGGAAGGGCGCTCGAGAGCTCGAGGACCGGCACGCCGGTGGCGTCGGCGAGCGCGACCGCGCCGACCGTGTACGGGTCGCCCACGCTCCAGGCCGGCAGCGAGCGCGCGCGCCAGTCGCGCCGCCCGCGCTCCGAGTCGCGGCCGGCCAGGATGCGGTCGGCCTGGGCGACGAACGTGCTCAGGTAGCGCCGGTCGCCGGTCGCCTCGAACATGAGCAGGTACGCCTGCAGGAAATAGGAGCCGCCCCAGACCAGCCCGTCGCCGCTCGACCCGCTGTTGCCGGCGCCGCCCTTCCAGCTCAGGTTCAGGGCGTCGAAGGTGGTCGGCTGCGCGTAGTCGCGCGGCGCCGCGGGGGGCTCGGCCGCGCGTGCCGACGACGCGCCGGCGAGGAGGAGGACGACCAGCGCGGCCACGGCCGTCAGGGTCGCGACGGCGCCGCGCCAGGAACCGGCCCGAGGTCGCGCGCGCCCGGGGTGCGCCGCGGTCATGGCCCCCATCTTTGCAATCGTTGCGGCGCCCGCAACGCCGCGGGGGGAGGTAGTCTCCCCCGGGTGAGCGCGCCCCGCGCCCTCCGGCTCGCCGCCGTGGTCCTGCTGGTGCTGCTGGCTCTGCCGGCGCTCGGCGCTGCGCAGCAGCCGGCCCCCGCGCCCGCTCCGACGCCCGTCACGACCCCGGTCGAGACGCCGGTGCCGACCCCGACGGTCACGCCGGCCCAGGCCCCCGCGCCGGCCCCGGCCCCGCCGCCGGCCGAGGTCACGCCCCCGGCGGCCATGGAGCTCACGCTGAGCGCCGCCGGCGCCTTCGAGCTCGAGGACTCCTTCGACTGGGGCCTCACCGCCGCGCTCGCGCCCGGCCAGGACGCGGCCGCGCCGCTGGCCCGCGGCGAGACGCGGACGGTCACGGTCAACCTGGTGGCGCACCGCGCGCCGGCGAGCAGCACCGCCTTCACCGGCGTGCGCGGCGAGGTCTGCGCCGTGAGCGCGACCGGCTCCGCCGGAACCGACGCCCGCATCGACCTTCGGGTGCAGGCCGCCTCGGTGACCGGCGCCTACGTGGACCTGCCCGGCGCGAGCCAGCCGATCCTGCCGACGCTCGCGGCGGGCGAGCGGGCCTGCTTCCCGTACGAGATGGCCTTCCCGCCGGCGCTGACCGGCGCCTACCGGGTGGTCGCCGACGCGGTCGCGTCGGGCCAGCCGGCCGGCGAGGCCACCGCCCCGTTCTCGCTGCCCTCGCCGGAGGCGCGGACCGTCGACGGCAACGCGCACCTCGCGCTCCAGGTGACCTGCCCGCCCGGTCTTGCCTGCGCCCCGGTCGGCGTCCCGCCGACGGCGCTCGACGCGCCCGGCCCGGTCGACGTGGCGATCGAGGTCCGCAACGACGGCGCGGAGTGCGACACCCCGCAGTCCGTGGCGCTCGCGGCGACGCTCACCGAGACCGACTCGGGGACGGCGCACGACGCCGGCGCCGGCGCCGCGCTCATGACGGCCGACTGCTCCGCGGCCTGCACCCTGCCCGTCGGCCACTGGCAGACGCACGCCGGCGCGACGCCGCCCACCCCGGACCGGATCACGCCGTACCTGCCGATCCTGCTCGGCACGCCCGGCGGCGCGCAGACCGTCGAGGTCGCGAGCGCGGGCCAGGCCCTGCCGCTGCTGGCCTTCTCCGAGGACCGGGCCAACGGCGTGAACCGGCTCTACGCCGAGCTGCTGGCGGCGAAGCTGAACATCGCCCGCGGGGTGCCGGCGGACGCGGTCGCCGGGACCATCGCCGCCGCCGACGCCTCCCTCGCCGCGCACGGCCCGGGCGACTGGATCCTGCATCCCCAGCACGACGACGTGATCGCCTGGACCGACCAGCTGGAGGCGTTCAACAACGGCTCGCTCGGCCCCGGCGGCTGCGCCGAGGCGGGCGGGACCGCGGCGCCCGCGCCGGCGGCGGCTGCGGCGCCCGCGCCGGCGACCACGGATCCCGCCGCGGCGCTCCAGACGCTTCTGTCGCCGAGCTGAGCCCCGCTAGCCGAGCCGCGCCGGGCCCGGCGCCGGCGCGGGGAGCACGGGCGCGCGGGACGGCCGGGTGAGCAGCCACGCCACCAGCGCGGCCGGGAGCACCACGGCGAGCCCGCCGGCGACGTCGAGCACGAAGTGGTTGCCGGTCACGATCACGCAGACCGTGATCAGGGCCGGGTAGGCGAACCCGATCGCGCGGCTCCAGGCCCACGGCGTGAGCCGCACCAGCGCCCACGCGACGACCGGCGCGAGCCCCACGTGCAGGCTCGGCATGGCGGCGACCGGGTTGTAGAAGAGCTCGACCAGCCCGGCGTCGAGGTCGAGCGGGGTCTGGGCGGTGACCGTGTCGAGCAGGCCGCCCTCGAGCAGGCGCGGCGGGGCCATCGGCTGCAGCGCGTACCAGACCAGCCCGGCCGACCAGGACAGCAGCACCAGGTTGCGCACGAAGGGGTAGGCGTGGCGCCGGTACCGGTAGACCAGGAAGACCGTCAGCGGCAGCACGACGACCTGGCTGGCCACGTAGAGCACGTTCCAGAAGGGCATGACGAGGTCGTGGCGGACGAAGAACGCCTGCATGCCGGGCTCGACGTCGATGCCGAGCGACCGCTCGGCCGCGACCAGGCCGGCGGCGCTCTCCCGGCCCTCCTCGAGCGTGCCGCCCCACATGCCGCGCACCAGCGTGTAGAGCGCGTAGGCCGTCAGCATGAGCAGGGCCTCGCGCAGGGCGCCGCCCACCGAGGTCGCCGCCCGCCGCGCCGAGGCCCACCAGCCCGCCACCAGCCGGCGCGCCGCGACCGCCGCCCGCGCGTCCCAGACCGAGCGCGCCCTCCGCAGGGCCGGCCCGAGCGAGCCGGGGAGAACGGGGTGAGCGAGGTGACGGCGGAGTCGAGTGGTCATCGACGTGGGGTTAGGTTTCTATGAGAACCGCATCCGGCGGTGTCCCGTCAACGTTGCAGAGGAACCAAAAGGCGCCGCGGGCAACCAGGTCGCGGCCGGACGATCCAGGAGGACTGGGAGATGCGAAGGACCCATCGTGTCGGCCTCGGCGCCGTCGTCGGCGTCGCGGGCATGCTGGCCGTCGGCGCGCCGCTGCTGGCCCAGGGCGGCGACCACGGCTCCACCCACGAGGCGCGCGACCAGCACAAGGCGGCCGTGCAGGCCGCCAAGGACGCGCGCACCACGCTCGTCGCCTCGCTCTCGGGGAAGAACGAGGTGAGCGCGACCACCGGCCGTCGCCGTGCCGGCGACCTCGACGCCACCGGCGGCGCGACCGTCGTGGTGAAGGGCGACCAGGTCTGCTTCGCGATCACGATCAAGGGCCTCGACACGCCGAGCGCGGCGCACATCCACAGCGCCCGGGCCGGCAAGAACGGCAACGTGGTCGTCCCGCTGACCGCCCCGACCTCGGGCGACCCCGGCGCCTCGGCCGGCTGCGTGACCGCGGCCGCGGACCTCGCGACCTCGATCCAGCGGCACCCGCGCGGGTTCTACGTCAACGTCCACACCGATGCGTTCCCGGCCGGCGCCGTGCGCGGCCAGCTCAGGACGCTGCCGAAGGGCAGCTAAGCCGAACCGCCCGGCGGCCCCTTCGGGGGCTCGCCGAGCACCACCCGTGCCGCCCGGATCCCGCTGCGCACCGCGCCCTCCATCGTGGCCGGCCAGCCGGTGTCGGTCCACGCGCCGGCGATGGCCACGCTCGGGAGCGGGGTCGCCGGGCCCGGGCGGCGCGACCCGCTGCCGGGGCTCGCGGCGAAGGTCGCCTCGGGCTCCTTGACCACCGCGCTCGCGAGCACGCGGGCCCGGCGGGCGGCGGGGAAGACGTGCGCCAGCTCGGCGATCAGCCGCTCGGCCAGCTCCCCGCGCGGCACCGTCGCCTCCTCGTGGGCGCCGCTGATCGAGACGGCCAGGTGCGACCCCTCGCCGCCCCCGGCCATCGCGGTCCGGTCGAAGACCCATTGCGCCGGGCTGTCGAGCACGGCCGTGAAGGGCCGCTCCATCACCGGCCGGTCGTACCAGACGTGCACGTTGACGATCGGCGAGACCCCGAGGTCGGGGTCCTCCGGCAGCGCCGCCGGCGCCACCTCGCGGGTCCGGCGCGGCGGCAGCGCCAGCACCACGCCGTCGGCCGGGAGGACGGTCCCGTCGGCCAGGCGCACCTCGCCGGGACCGGCCGCGGCCACGGCCCGCCCGCTCAGCACCCGCCCGCCGCGGGCGGCGAGGAAGTCGCGCGCCGCGGGGTCGACGAGCCGGGTCAGGCCCACCCGGGCGTAGCCGATCGCCGATCCGCCGGCGGTGCGGAGGAACCCCTCGCGGAAGACGAACGCCGCCAGGGCGCCCGACACCCGCTCGCTGCGGTCGTTGCAGGTCGGGAGCACGATCAGGTCCCAGAAGCGGTCGATGGCCCGCTCGCTCTGGCCGCCCTCGCGCAGCACGTCGGCGAAGCTGCGCCGGTCCAGGGCGGCCAGCTCGTCCTCCGACAGCCGTCCCAGCGCGAGCAGCAGGCGTGCCGCCGAGGCCTTCTCGCGCGCGCCGAGGAAGGGATAGGCGGCCAGCGAGGGCGCCATGTGGAGCGGCGCCGGCGCCGGCACCGCGGCCAGGACCCCCTCGCGTCCGTCGCGGTCGCGGTCCGGGGCGCGCAGGCGCCGCTGCAGGGTCGTGAGCCCGTCGGGTCCGAGCAGCCGCAGCAGCGCGACGT
>JAWVEV010000212.1:0-32747 GCA_033856535.1 Miltoncostaeaceae bacterium
GGAACCGCCCGGACCGCCGCGCTCCACCACGGCGGCCACGGCCCTCACGAGCCAGGAGTTGACGGAGAGGCCCGAGCGCTCGGCGGCCTGCTCGACCCGGGCCTTGAGCTGCTCGGGAAGGCGCAGGTTGATGCGGGCGTCGTTGCCCTCGCCGGCGTAGGCCTCGTCGGCGGCGGGCGGGGGATCGTCGTCGTCGCCCGCGGCGCCGGACTCGGCCGGGGGCGGCGTGACGACGAACTCCGGGCCCTCGGCGCGCAGGCGGAGCTCGACCGACCCGGGAGCAAGCTCCCGGGTGATCTCCTCCGCCGCGGCCGTGAGGGCCTCCAGCAGGGTGAGCCGGACCGCGGCGTCGAGCGACGCGGTGAGGCGGTCGGCGAGCGCGCGCGCCTCGTCGCCACCGGCCGACGCGGCCACGGCGAGCTGCTCGCGCAGGGATTGGACGTGCCTGTTCAGTTCCATGAGGCCAGAATGACACCACTATGGCACCACTTCAAGCCAGCTGACGCCACCATCGGTGCGACGAGTGGCACCAGGCGATGATGGGCCGTCGTCCGGCATCGTCAAGGCGGCCGAGAGAGGAGTTGTCACGTGTCCGCCACATCCCGCGCCGTTCGGTTCGCGACCTTCGGCGAGCCGTCGGATGTCCTCACCGTCGAGGCGGTACCGATCCCCGCCCCCGGGCCCGGCCGGGTGCTCCTGAGGATGCGCGCGCGGCCGGTGAACCCGTCCGACCTCTCGCTGGTGCGCGGTCGCTACGGCGAGCTCCCGCCCCTTCCCGCCACGCCCGGACTCGAGGGCCTCGGCGTCGTGGAGGCCCTCGGCGACGGCGTCGAGGGCGTGGCGATCGGCGCGCGGGTCGTGCCGCTGAGCGCCGCGCCCGGCACCTGGGCCGAGCACCTCGTGGCGCCGGCCGCCGCGCTCGTCCCCGTGCCGGACGCCGTGCCCGACGAGGCGGCGGCGCAGCTCGTGGTCAACCCGCTGACCGCCTGGGTGCTGATCGAGGAGGAGCTCGCCGTGCGGCCCGGCGAGTGGCTGCTCCAGAACGCGGCGGGGTCGACCCTCGGGCGCGTGGTGCTCCAGCTCGCGCGCGCCCGCGGCTTCCGCACGATCAACGTGGTCCGCCGCCCGGACCAGGAGGAGGAGCTGCTCGCGCTCGGCGCCGACGAGGTGCTGGTCGAGGGGCGCGATGACATCGCCGCTCGGGTGCGCGAGATCACGGGAGGGGAGGGCGCGGCCAAGGCCATCGACGCGGTCGCGGGCGCGGGCGGCGCGCGGCTGGCGGACGCGCTCGCGCCCCGCGGAACACTGGTCACGTACGGGCGCCTGGCACAGCGGCCGCTGGAGCTCGACACGGGCCGCCAGATCTTCGGCGGAACGACCGTCCGGGGGTTCTGGCTGGTGCGCTGGTTTCGCGAGACGCCGCCGGCGGAGGTCCGCGCGGCCATCGACGAGGTGCTCGGGCTGATGGCGGATGGGTCCGTCGACCCCCCGGTGGAGGCGCGCTACGACCTCGACGAGGTCCGGGAGGCCGCCATCCACGCCGAGCGCCCTGGGCGCTCCGGAAAGGTGATGCTCGTCGGCTGACCCCGGCGTCCCCGGGGGTCAGGACGCCGGCGCGCCGCGCGGCGTCAGTACCCCCTGCTCGGCGAGGGCGTACTGCAGGCGGACGAAGGCGGGCGCGTCGAGGCGGATGTGCGCGCCCTATGCCGGTCGGCCCCCGGGGAGCGATCCGGGCGCCCTCGGGAGCGCTACCATCGCCGGACAACGCTCGATCGGGACCCTCGCCTCGCGCGACGATCCCGCGGCGCAAGCTGGCCCGCCTCTCGATGCGCATCACGGCCAGCGGAAATGGAGACCGGCAATGGTCCCCCCGCACGACGTGGGGCCGGTCCTCGGCGCGCCGCCACACCTGTCGGCGCACATCACGCGCGACGGGGATGCGTCGGTGGTCCGCCTTCGCGGAGCGCTGTCGGGACCGGGCGTGCCCCTGCTGGAGTCCGTCCTCCAGCGCCTCGAGAAGCGGGGCGTCGCCCGCCTGATCGTCGACGTCCGCGACACCTCGGCCATCGACCCCCTCGGGGCCGCGATGCTGCACCGGGCCGCGCAGCGCATGCTCGAGGCCGGACGGTCCATGACGGTGCTTCGGAGCGATGGCGCGCAGGAGTGCGCTCCCGCGTCCGGCGTTCCGGCCGACCGATGAACGACCCCGACGGGCCCTTGGGCGCACCGGAGCGCACCGCGGGCCCTGAGCCAGCCTGAAGGGCCGCCTCCCGCTGTGACGGGGCGCGACTGGAGTACCCTTCGGTCGCGCCTGCGGCTGAGCCGGCGCGCCTCGTTGCCCCAGACCCCGGCAGCGCCACCACCCGACGGCCTGAGGGTTCCGATGACGACGAGCGAGCCTGCCGCGACCGCCCCCGCGCGGGTCGACTTCCAGGGCGGAGGGGCGTTCTACGCCGAGCTCCGCGAGCGGGTGCACCATCTGCTCGCCGATCCGGCGCGCGCGCGACGGGCGCAGCGGGCCATCTACGCCAAGAGCATCGTGATGGTCGTCTGGGCCATCGGCTCGTGGATCGCGCTGGTCCTGGTGGCGCAGACCTGGTGGCAGGCGGGGGCCGCGGCGGTCTCGCTCGGCCTCGGGCTGGCGGGCGTCGGCTTCAACATCACCCACGACGCGAACCACGGGAGCTACTCGCCCCACCGGCGCCTGAACCGCGCGCTGTCGTGGACCATGGACCTGATCGGCGCCAGCTCGTACGTCTGGCGGATCAAGCACAACGTCGTCCACCACACCTACACGAACATCGCGGGCGCGGACGCGGACATCGACTCGATGCCGTTCGCCCGGTTCGCGCCGGAGCAGCCGCGCCGGATCCTGCACCGGTTCCAGCACTTCTACGTCTGGGGGCTTTACGGCCTCTTCGCGATCAAATGGCACACGACCGGCGACATCGGGTACCTCTGGGCGGGGTCCATCGGGAAGACGCCGCTCCGCCGGCCGCGGGGTCGCGACCTCCTCGGCTTCTGCGCGGGGAAGGCGCTCTTCGCGGCCTGGACCGTGGTTGTCCCGCTGCTGCTGCACCCGGCCTGGCAGGTGGCGGTCGCCTTCGGCGCCGTGTCGTTCGTGATGGCGGTGACCCTCGCCGTGACCTTCCAGCTCGCCCACTGCCTCGAGGAGGCGGACTTCCCCAGCGCCGGGCGGCTGGCCGCGGGCGGGCGCACGGAGTGGGCGCGCCACCAGGTGGAGACCACCGTCGACTTCGCCCCGCGCAACCGCGTGCTGACCTGGTACCTCGGCGGCCTGAACTTCCAGATCGAGCACCACCTCTTCTCCCGGGTGGTCCACACCCAGTACCCGGCGCTGGCGGCCGTCGTTCAGGAGGTCTGCGAGCGCCACGGCGTGCGCTACCAGAACCACTCGACCGTCGGCGGGGCGCTCGCCTCCCACGCCCGCTGGCTCCGCCGGATGGGGCGGGAGCCGTCGCTGGCGACCCCGTGACCGCGTGTTCGCCCCGGGCGCCCCGCGTGGTACGAGTGGCTCCGACGGTGGCCGAGAGGGGATCGCAATGAGGATCGCGGTGCTGGGGACGGGAGTGGTCGGGAGGACGTTGGGCTCGAGGCTCGTTGAGCTGGGGCACCAGGTGAGACTGGGGTCGCGGTCGGCCGGGAACGCGAGCGCGGCCGAGTGGGCCGCGGCGGACGGCGCGGAGGCGAGCGCCGGCGACTTCGCCGACGCGGCGGCCTTCGGCGAGGTGGTCCTCAACTGCACGTCGGGCACGGCGTCCCTCGAGGCGCTCGAGGCCGCCGGCGCGGCCAACCTCGCCGGGAAGCTCCTCATCGACGTGGCGAACCCGCTCGACTTCTCCCAGGGGTTCCCGCCCACGCTCACGGTCTGCAACACCGACAGCCTGGGGGAGCAGATCCAGCGCGCGTTCCCCGAGGCGCGCGTGGTGAAGGCGCTCAACACGATCAACTGCGCCGTGATGGTCGACCCGGACCGCGTCCCCGGGGACCACGTCCTTTTCATGTGCGGCGATGACCTGGACGCCAAGCGGGAGACGCTGTCGCTGCTCGGCGAGCTCGGCTGGCCGGCGGAGCGCGTCGTGGACCTGGGCGACATCGGCGGGGCGCGCGGGATGGAGATGTACCTCCCGCTTTGGCTGCGGATCATGGTCGGCCGCGGGAACGCCGACTTCAACGTCCGGCTCGCGCACGGCTGACGGCCGAGAACGAGACCGTCAACGTCCGCGACATCGTCGACGACGCCGAGGCCGCGATCGCGTTCTATCGGGATGACCTGGGCTTTGAGCTCGTGATGCACCCGGCGCCGACCTTCGCCATCCTGGCGCGGGGGCCGCTGCGGCTGCTCCTCAGCGTCCCGAGCGACCGTGGGGGCGGGGGGCAGGCCATGCCGGACGGGCGCCGTCCCGAGCCTGGCGGCGGGAACCGCATCTCGCTCCAGACCGACGACCTGGCCGGGGCGGTCGACCGGCTGCGCGCCGCCGCCGTCCGGTTTCGCGGCGAGATCGTCCACGGCGTGGCGACCAGGTCCTGATCGAGGACCCCGCGGCCAACCCGGTGGAGCTCTTCCAGCCGCACTGAGGCCGTGCGCGGCCGCCGGTCCTATGGCGTCTGGGGCAGCCTCGCGGAGCCGCGTGGCGCCGGCCGCGCCGACGGCGGCGGGACCATCGGGCCGATGTCCCCGTCGGGCGCCTCGTCGAGGTCGACGATCACGGGCGCGTGGTCGCTCGGCCCGGGGCCCTTGCGCGCCTGCCGGTCGACCCAGGCCGCCCGGACCCGGTCGGCCACCGATCCGGACGCCAGGACCAGGTCGATCCGCATGCCCAGGTCCTTGTGGAACATGCCGGCGCGGTAGTCCCAGTAGGTGAAGACCCGCTCGTCGGGCCAGCGCTCGCGGACCACGTCGCGAAAGCCGAGCTCCGCCAACGCGGCGAGGGCGGCGCGCTCCGGCGGCGTGACATGGGTGTGACCGGCGTAGGCCGCCGGGTCGAACACGTCGGCGTCGGCGGGCGCCACGTTCATGTCGCCGCAGACGACGGCGGCCTCCGGCCGGGCCGCGACCGCCTCGCGCAGCGCCTCCAGCCAGGCCAGCTTCGCGACGTAGTGCTCCGAGTCCGGCACCCGCCCGTTGGGGACGTAGACCGAGGTCACGCGGACGCCGCCGCAGGTCGCGGCGACCAGGCGCGCCTCCGCGGCGATGCTCGCGGGCGCGCCGGGCAGCCCCCGGACGACGTCCTCGAGCCCGACGCGGGAGAGGAGCGCCACGCCGTTCCACTGGCCCTGCCCGTGCGCCGCGACCTCGTAGCCGCGGCCGCGCAGCTCGTCCCCGAGCAGCTCCTCGAAGGCCGCGTCGGCGAGCTTGGTCTCCTGGAGGCAGACGACGTCCGGCCGGCGCTCGTCGAGCCAGGGCAGCAGCCGCGGGATCCGCTGCTTGGCGGAGTTGACGTTCCAGGTGGCGATCCTCATCAGTCGTCCGGAGGCTCGGCGAGCAGCCCGAGCGCCGTGCGGAACGGCAGCCCGCGCGCGGCGGCGGCGACGTCGCCCCGGCCGGCGGCCCGGGCCAGCTCGCGGACATGGCGCATGGCGTACAGGTACGGCGAGGACCCGAGGCTGATGCGCGTGACCCCGGCCGCGAACAGCTCCTCTGCCGTGGGCGTCCCCTCGGTCGGCCCGACGATGACGTTGACCGGCTTCGGCGCGACCGCGGCGACGATGGCCCGGATCGCGTCCATGTCGGGCGGGTACGGCGCGTAGAGCACGTCGGCCCCGGCCTCCGCGAAGGCCGTGAGGCGCCGGATCGTGTCGTCGAGGTCCGGCCGACCCTGGAGGAAGTTGTCCGTCCGGCCGGTGATGACGATCCGGCCCCGGCCGGCGGCGACGGCCGCCGCGACGCGGGCCACGGCGTCGTCGAAGTCGCGGATCGGCGTCGCGGGGTCGCCGCTGGTGTCCTCGATCCCGATGCCCGCCAGGCCCGCGTCGATGGCGGCCACGACGGTCGCGCCGACGTCCTCGGGCGTCGCGCCGTAGCCATCCTCGAAGTCGCCGTTCACCGGCAGCCCGCCGACCTCGCCGAGCAGGCGGGCGTGCTCGAGGTGCTGCTCGCGGCTCACCTGGTGGCGGCCGTCGACGCGGCCGAGGGCGAAGGCGAGGGCCGCCGACGAGGTCCCGATTGCCGGGAAGCCCGCGTCGGCGAAGATCCGCGCCGAGAGCCCGTCCCAGGCGTTCGGCATCACGAAGCCCTCGCCGTCGTGCAGCGCCCGGAAGCGCTCGGCGAGCTCGGGCTGCGACGCGCTCATCCGGCTCTCACCCACGGTCATGAGGCTATCGCCGCCGGATGACAGACTGCCGACCGTTCGCTCCCCCGCCGGAGGCCCGTGCCGGACATCACCGCACCGCTGGTCAACTTCGCGACCGACCAGGTCGGCGCGTACGGCGTGCTCGCGGTGTTCCTGCTGATGATCCTCGAGAGCGCCTGCATCCCGGTGCCGAGCGAGGCGATCATGCTCTACGGCGGGTTCCTGGTCGCCCGGGGCGACGAGAGCCTCCTCTGGATGGTCGCCGCGGGCGTCGCCGGCAACGTGATCGGCTCGTGGATCGCCTACTGGGTGGGCCGCGAGAAGGGCCGCGAGTGGGTGCTGCGCTGGCACTGGCTCCACATCACGCCCAAGCGCCTCGACGCCGCCGACCGCTGGTTCGCGCGCTACGGCGACCGGGCGGTGCTGATCTCGCGGTGCCTGCCGATCATCCGCACCTTCATCTCCCTGCCCGCCGGGATCGCCCGGATGTCGTTCCGGCGGTTCACCCTGCTCACGCTGGTCGGGTGCATCCCATGGGTGCTGCTGCTCGCCCTCGCCGGCCGTGCGGTGGGCGAGAACTGGGAGGAGCTGCAGCACAACCTGCACTACGTCGACTACGCCCTGGTGCTCGCCATCCTGGGCGGCATCGCGTGGCTCGTGGTGCGCCAGCGCCGCCGGCGGGTGGCGCGAGCCACCTGACCGCGGCGCCTCACGAGATCACCCCGGCCGCGAGGAGGGCGAGGACGATGACGCCGACCGCCACGCGGTAGAAGACGAAGATGCCGGTGGAGTGGGAGGTCAGGAACCGCAGCAGGAAGCCGATCGCGGCGTACCCGACGACGAACGCGAGGAGGGTCGCGAGGGCCAGTCCGGCGGCGGTGTGGTGCCCCTCTCCCGACGAGATCTTGCCGAGCTCGAACAGGCCGCTGAGGACGACCGCCGGCACGGACAGGAGGAAGGAGAAGCGTGCGGCGGCGGTGCGGTCGAGGCCGATGAAGAGGCCGCCGGTGATCGTCGCCCCGGACCGCGAGACGCCCGGAACGAGCGCGGCGGCCTGTGCGACGCCGATGATCATCGCGTCGCGGAACGTGATCGACTCGACCCCCCGTTCACGCGTGCCGACCCGCTCGGCGAGCAGCAGGAGCAGGCCGAGCGCGATCAACGCGGTCCCGATCAGGGCGAGGTTTCGGGCGCCGTTCTCGATCGTGTGGTTGAGGGCGAGGCCGGCGACGCCGATCGGAATGGTGCCGATCACGATGTACCAGGCGAGGCGCTCATCCTGGTCTCGCGGGCGTCGTCGCTGGGTGATCGTCCGGAACCAAGCGAGGGTCAGCGCGCGCAACTCGGTGCGGAAGAACAGCAGCACCGCGAGCATCGTCCCGAGCTGGGTCACGGCGGTGAACGCGGCTCCGGGGTCCTCCCAGCCGAGAAACGCGGGCACGATCCGCAGGTGCGCGGTGCTCGAGATGGGCAGGAACTCGGTGAGGCCCTGCACGACTCCGAGCACCGCGTCCTGGATCACCGTCACCCGCGCCACCCCTCATCCGGCGTCGATACCCGGCGGCAGGATCCGCGGAGTCGATGAACGTCAGATGAGAGCCCTCTCCGTACTCGGCTGAGCCATCCCCCCGTCCGACCGCAGCCGATAGCCCGCTCCCCGGACCGTCTCGATCGACCGGACCCCGAAGGGCCGATCGACCTTGGCCCGCAGGTAACCGATGTAGACGTCCACGATGTTGGATCGGTTCTGGTAGTCCGCGTCCCAGACGCTCTCGAGCAGACGGAAGCGGCTGACGACCTCGCCGGGGCTGCGCATCAGGACCTCGAGGACGGCGAACTCGGTCGGCGACAGCGCGATCTGCGCGCCGCCGCGGCTGACCTCGTGACGGGCCGGGTCGAGCCGCAGGTCCCCCACGTGCAGAACCGGCGGACGCTCGCCGGGGCCGCGCCGGATGAGCGCCCGCACGCGTTCGTGCAGCTCCGCGAAGGCGAACGGCTTGACCAAGTGGTCGTCCGCGCCCTCGTCGAGGCCGAGGCGCCGGCCCTCCACGGCATCGCGCGCCGTGAGCATCAGCACCGGCGTCCAGATCTCGGCGGCACGGAGGCGGCGGCAGACCTCGAATCCGTCGATGCCCGGCAGCATCACTTCCAGGACGATCGCGTCGTAAGGCCGCGAGCCGGCCATCCAGATCGCATCCTCGCCACGCTCGGCGAGGTCGGCCGCGAGCCCCTCGGAGATGAGGCCGCGGCGCAGGAGGCGGCCGATCTCCGGCTCGTCCTCGACGACGAGGATGCGTGTCATCGGGTTCTCCGCAAAAGCAGATTTCGTCGGGTAGGGGCGTCACGCTCGCAATCGTGGATGAACGCCAGATGAACGCCCTCGACGACCCCTGGGACGGCCGTCCCCCGGGGCGCCGTCAGGGCTCATCGGCGGTTCATCCGCCCGCCCGAGGGTCTGGAGGCGGTTCGCCGACCTTCCACCTCCAGGAGGAGACCCATGGCCGAACAGACCGGCCTCACAGCACCGAGCCCGCCGCCGGCGACCTCGACCGAGCGGTCCTCCATCGCGCGGCGGATGCTCAACAAGGTCCCCGAGGTCACCCTCTACTTCTGGATCATCAAGATCCTCGCGACCACGGTGGGCGAGACGTTCGCCGACTACCTGAACGAGAACCTCGGCTTCGGCCTCACCGGCACGACCTGGGTGGTCAGCGCCGTGCTCGCCGTGGTCCTCGCGGTCCAGTTCCGCATCCCGCGCTACGTGCCGGGCGTCTACTGGCTCGCGGTCGTCCTGATCTCGATCGTCGGCACCCTCATCACCGACAACCTGACCGACAACGCCGGCGTGTCGCTGGTGACGACCACCGTCGTCTTCGGCGCGGCGCTCGCGGTCACCTTCGCCGCCTGGTTCGCGATGGAGCGGACCCTGTCGATCCACACGATCTTCAGCCACCGCCGCGAGGCGTTCTACTGGCTCGCGGTGCTGTTCACCTTCGCGCTCGGCACGGCTGCGGGTGATCTGATGGCCGAGCGCCTGTCCCTCGGCTTCGGGACGTCCGCGCTGATCTTCGGTGGGGGGATCGCCGCGGTGGCCGTCGCGCGCTTCGGGCTCAAGCTGAACGCGGTGCTGTCGTTCTGGATCGCATACGTGTTGACGCGCCCGTTGGGGGCCTCCATCGGCGACTGGCTCTCACAGCCGACCGACGAGGGGGGCAAGGGCCTCGGGACGACGGCCACGAGCTCCGTCTTCCTGGGGGCCATCCTCGCCACCGTCGTCTACCTGAGCATCACGCGACGGGATCAGACCGAGCGCGCCGAGGTCCGGCCGACGACCTGATCGCGGCGGGGCCGCGGGGGCTGTGATCATGCGCGCGATGCGCATTCGCCCCTGGCGGCCGTGGCGGACCCTGCCGGTCAGGGTCCGCCTCACCCTCATCTTCGCCCTGGTGGTCGGGATCGTTCTGGCCCTCGCCGGGCTGCTGGTGTACGTCCAGTTCCGCCAGAGCATCGACTCCCGGATGGACGCAGAGCTCGCCGACCGCCAGACGACGCTGATCGCCCTCGCGCGGGTGGACGACAACCCTCGCCGGCTGGTCGCGCGGGCCGGCGAGGCGCTCCTGCAGGTCTACGGCCCGGACGGGCGGTTGCTGGGGACCACCCGCAACCTGGGGCAGACGCGCCTGATCGACACCCGCGATGCCGCTCGCGCCCGCGTGACGCCGAGCACCCTGACCAACATGCACATCCCGTCCCTCGACGACGGCGCCCGGGTGCGCGCGTTCGCGCTCCCCGGCGGGAGCGTGGCGGCGATCGGAGAGCCGCGCGACGACCGCGAGCGAGCCCTCCATCGGCTCGCGGCGATCCTGATCGTGACGCTCCCCGGCGCGCTCGCCCTCGCGAGCCTCGCCGGCTACCGCGTCGCGAGCTCGGCGCTGCGCCCCGTGGACGCGATGCGCGCCGAGGCGGAGGAGATCGGCCGCGGCGAGCGGGGCCGCCGCCTGCCGGAGCCGGGCACGCGCGACGAGCTCGACCGGCTGGCGACCACGTTGAACGACCTGCTCGGCCGGTTGGAGGCGGCGCTCGAGCACGAGCGGCGGGTGGTGGGCGACGCGAGCCACGAGCTGCGCACTCCCGTCAGCGTCCTGCTCACCCGGCTCGACGTGGCCCTTCGGCGGCACGACCTCGACGAGGCGGGGCTCCGGCAGGTGATCGCCGACGCCCGCGGGGACGCCCGCCGGCTCTCCCGCCTCGCCGACGACCTCCTCCTGCTCGCTCGCGCCGACCAAGGCCGGCTCCCCCTACGGCGAGCGCCCCTCGAGATCCACGAGCTGGTGGCGGCCGCGAGCGCGCGGCACGCCGACGACGCCGCGGGCCGGGTGGTCGTCGTCGAGGAGATCGCGGGCGGTGCCGTCGTCCTCGCCGACCCGGACCGCACCGCGCAGGTCCTCGACAACCTCATCGCCAACGCCCTCGTCCACGGCGAGGCGCCAGTGGAGGTGCGTGCCTTCTGGCAGGACGGCGATGTGGCGGTCAGCGTCCGCGATCACGGAGCCGGCTATCCGGAGGAGTTCCTCCCGCGCGCCTTCGAGCGGTTCAGCCAGGCCGATGACGGCTCGGGCTCCGGGCTCGGGCTGTCCATCTCGGAGGCCATCGTCCGTGCCCAGGGTGGCCGCATCACGGCCGCCAACGCCGCCGGCGGCGGAGCCGTCGTGACCTTCAGCCTCCCGGCCGCCTAGGTGGCCACGGCGCGCAGCCGGTATCCGGCGCCCCGCACGGTCTCCAGCGTCTGGACGCCGAACGGGCGGTCGATCTTCTCCCGCAGGTAGCGGATGTAGACGTCGATCACGTTGGAGCGGTGCTCGTAGCCGTCGTCCCAGGCGCCCTCCAGGATCTGGAGTCGGGAGAGCACGACGCCGGGGCGGCGCATGAAGACCTCCAGCACCTGGAGCTCCTTCACCGAGAGGTCGATCGCCAGGCCCGCCCGAGACGCCCGATGCGTCGAGAGGTCCAGGCTCAGGTCGCCGACGAGGAGGATCTCCGACTCGCGAGCCGGCGGGCGCCGCGACAGCGCGCGCAGCCGCGCCAGCAGCTCTCCGAAGTCGAACGGCTTCACCAGGTAGTCGTCCGCGCCGGTGTCCAGCCCGGTGATGCGGTCATCGACCGCGTCGCGGGCGGTGAGCATGAGCACCGGTGTCTCGACGCCGTCGGCCCGCAGCCGCCGGCAGGTCGCGAATCCGTCGATGCCCGGCAGGTTGACGTCGAGGCAGATCACGTCGTAGGCGGTTGCCGCGGCCATCCAGATCGCGTCCTCGCCGCGTCCTGCGACGTCGGCGAGGAGACCCTCGGCGCGAAGGCCCTGGCGGATCAGGTCGCCCAGGGAGGACTCGTCTTCGACCACTAGGACGCGCACCGTGCCGATGTTGACAGCTCCTCGCGCGACGGCGCGGGGGCGGTGACCCTCATCCGGCCTGCGGAGCTCGCGGGAGGACGATCTCGAACGCGGGCGGGGGGCCGGGGTTGTGAGTGAGCCGGCCGCCACCGGCCTCGACCAGCGCGCGGGCGAGGGGCAGGCCGATCCCCCCGGTCTCGCCGTCGCGACGGGTGAAGACGTCGCGGCCGGGGTCGGGCCCCGGCCCGTCGTCGGTGACGCTGACGCGCGCGACGCCGTGGTCGCCGGAGGTCGCGACGGTGATCGCCCCGGCTCCGTGGCGCATCGCGTTCTCGATCAGGACGTCGATCGCCTGCTCGACCGCGCCGGAGGACGCGTGAGCGGGTCCTTGTCCATCGTCGCCGCCCCTCACGAGCCGCCGCCCCGCGGCGGCCACCGCGGGCTTCCAGGCCGCGAGCCGGTCGTCGACCAGGGCGGCGAGGTCGACCCGCTCCAGCGGCCCCGCGCGGCCGTGGCGGGCCAGGGCGAGCAGGTCCTCGGTCGTCCGGCGGAGCCGCTCCGACTGGGCCAGCGCGGCCAGGGCCTCCTCGCGCACGGCCGGGTCGGGGTGCCCGGCGATCTCCTCCAGGCGCAGGTCGAGGGCGGTGAGGGGCGAGCGGAGCTGATGGGCCACGTGCGAGGAGAAGGCCCGCTCGTGCTCGATCAGGCGCGCGATCCGATCGGCGCTGGCGTCGAGGGCTCCGGCGACCGCGTCGATCTCACGGACCCCCTGCGCGCCGGCGCGGGCGCCGAGATCGCCGCGGCCGAGCCGGTCGGCGACCTCCGCCACGCGCTCCAAAGGCCGCGCCAGCCGCCGGGCCTGCCACGCCGCCAGCCCCGCGGCCACGAGCAGCGCGCCCGCCCCGGCGGCCGCGACGGCCAGCCAGAAGGAGCGCACGCGCTCGTCGTGCCCCGGGCCGACGACGGTGACCCGGACCGCGTCGATCGTGATCGACTCGCTGATGACGTCGCCTGGAGGGACGCGGCCGGCCTCGACGGCCTTGCCGCTGGGGCCCTCGACCCGCACGAACCGCCCCGCCGGCACCAGCACCAGCAGCCGGGCCTGGCTGGGCATGTGGCCGACCTCCGCCTCGTCCTCGACCGCGCCGGCGACGGCGGACGCCTCCTCCCTGACGCGCGTCTGCGCCTGCGCGTCGAGCAGCCGTCCGCCGACGATCGCCAGCGGCAGGCCGAGCAGGATCGCCGCGACCAGGGCGATCGCGATCGAGGACGCCAGCAGGCGCGCCCGCATCTCAGGCGGCCTCGAACCGCAGCCCCACCCCGCGCACCGTCGTGAGGAGGCGCGGGTGGGTCGGGTCGTCGGCGAGCTTGCGGCGCAGACTCGACACGTGGACGTCGAGCGTCTTGGTCGACTCGGCCCAGGGTCGGCTCCACACCTCGTCCATGATCCGCTGGCGCCGAACGACGCGGCCGGCCTCCCGGACGAGCAGGGCCAAGAGGTCGAACTCCCTCGGGGTGAGCGCGAGCTCCGCATCGCCCAGGAAGGCCCTCCGGGCCGCCTCGTCGACCCGGACGCCGCCGGCCGCGGTCCTCGACGTCCCCCGGGTCAGGGCGCGCACCCGCGCCATCAGCTCGGCGACGCGGAACGGCTTGGCCTGGTAGTCGTCGGCGCCGGCGTCGAGGCCGACGATCGCGTCGATCTCCTCGGCCCGGGCGGTCAGCATGAGGATCCGCACCTCCGGCCGCGCGCGCCGGATCCGCCGGCACACCTCGATCCCATCCAGGCCCGGCAGCCCCACGTCGAGGATGACGAGGTCGTGCGCCCCGTGGCCGCCGGTCGCCGCCGCGCGGATGCCGTCCGACTCCAGCTCCACGTCGTGTCCCTCGCGGGCGAGGGCACGAATCAGTGGCTCGGAGATGCCGGCGTCGTCCTCCACCAGTAGGACCGAAGCCACCCGGTGAGTCTAAGCGCCGCCCGGCCTTTGCCAAGTCATTGCCAGTTGCCAGCCGACCGCTGACCCGGTCGTGCCTACAAGTGGTCGATCACCCGTTTCACGACACGGAGGTCTCAGTTGTCACTCCCCACCCGTCGGCTCGCCGCCGCGCTCCTCGCCACCGCCGCCTTCGGCGGCACGGCCCTCGGCCTGGCCGGCTGCGGATCGTCATCGCCGGACACGGCGTCCACCTCAACGACGTCGGCGACGTCGCCGTCCCAGGCCGGAACCGGCATCGACGTCACGCTGGGGTCGCCGCAGGAGCTCGCGATGGAGGTCTCGGCGGCGGCTGCCGCTCCCGGGAAGGTCACCTTCCACGTCCGCAACGCGGGGAAGGTGACGCACGAGTTCGTCGTGATCCGCTCGATGGAGGACGCGGCGCATCTGCCGATGGACGGAGGCGAGGCGAGCGAGGCCGGCAGCCAGGGTGAGGTCGGGGACCTCGCGGCCGGTGCGAGTCAGGATCTGACGCTGAACCTGCCCGCCGGGCACTACTCGCTGATCTGCAACCTCCCGGGGCACTACGCCGGGGGCATGCATGCGGACCTCACGGTGAGCTGAGCCGCGTGGCCCGCGAAAGGCCGCGTCGTTCCTCCCGGGGAGGAGCGGCGCCGGTATCACCCGGTCGGACCCTGCGATGAGGGGAAGGAGCGGCGCTCTCAGCGGTTTGCTCCTCGTCGCCCTGGTCGCGATGGCCTGGATCCATCCGCCCCACGGCGAGGGCGCCACCGCCGAGCGATCCGCGGTCGCGCCCAGCGGGGCGACGACCGCGGACGCGGCGTTCTGCCGCCGGTATCCGCAGAACTGGTCGGCGCTGACGCACCGGCTGACCGCGGCCAGGTCGGCCCGCGCCCGCGCCACCTCATCGGCCGCGCGAGCGGCGGCCACCCGCCGCGTGATCGCGGCGACCTCGGCCCGACGCGCGCTCGCCGCGCGGCTGGCGGCGGCATGCCCGTCGGCGGCCAGGGCGTGCGCCGCCCATGCTCGCGAGCTGGTCTCGATCGGGAGCGGGCTCGCCGCCGCCCGGGCTGCGCTGGGGCGCGCCGCCACGCCTGCCGCCCGGGCGGCCGCACGGGCAAAGGTCGCGGCGCTCGGTCTCCGCGAGCGGCGGGCGAAGGCCCGGAGCGCCGTCGTCTGTCGCATCGCACCCGGCCGCACCGTCCCCGACGGGCCGGCGCCCGATGCCCCGGCCCCCGCAGGAGCGAACTCGCGGGAGCCCGCGCTCACCGGGCGCCAGCCGGTCGGCGGTGCGGCGGGCGTGTCCGTCTCGGCGAGCGTCGTGGCCACCTTCTCGGTCCCGATGGACCCGTCCACGATCACCGCCGCGAGCTTCCGCCTCACGCCCGCCTCGGGCGGCCCGCCCGTCGACGCGACGATCATCCCCTCGACGCGCAACATGGTCTTCACCCTGGACCCCAACCGGCCGCTCGTGCGCGGCCGGGCCTACACGGCGACGATCACGACGGCCGCGACCGGGTCCGACGGCACGCCGCTCGCCGCCGACGAGGGGTGGAGCTTCGCCACCTCGGCCAGCGGGTCGGCGACCGAGACCGAGATCACCACCGGCGAGATCCTCGGCCCGCCCTTCGATCGCCGGAAGTTCTACGTCCGAAGTGCCGGCGGCCCCTGGCGGCTCACCTACGCGACCGGCGCAGTCGCCGCGAGGGGCAAGCTCATGAACTTCCGCGCGGCGAACGCGATCTTCGACGACGAGGCGCGCGCCGACGACGACCCGGCGGCCAACACCGCCGAGTTCATCTCGCACTTCGACGAGTACCGCGCACGCGGCATCCTCGCCTACACGGTCTCCCTGCAGGGCGGCTCCCCGGGCTACGAGGGAGCGGTCGCGACCGCCTTCAACGCCGACGGCACGCTCAAGCCGGCGTGGCTGGACCGCGCGGCCCAGGTGATCGAGGCCGCCGACGCCCGCGGCCAGGTCGTGATCCTGACCTACTTCTATCAGGGGCAGGACCAGGTCCTGGCCGACGACCAGGCCGTGCGGGCGGCGGTGCGCAACGCCACCGACTGGCTCATCGCGCGGGGCTACCGCAACGTGATCATCGAGATCGCCAACGAGCACGACACCGCGACGTACAAGCAGCCGCTGATCAAGGGCAATCTGGCGACGGGCGGCGTGTCCGAGCTGATCGCGCTCGCCAAGAGCCGGTTCGACGGCCTCGGCTATCGCCTGCCCGTCAGCGCCTCGACGCGCGACCTCGACTTCTCGGGCCCGCTTCGCGCGGCCTCGGACCTGGTGCTGATCCACGGGAACCTCACCACCTCCGCCGAGGACGGCGCCGCCGTGGCCGCACTGGTGGCCGACCCGGCGGTGCACGGCCCGGTCGTGATGAACGAGGACTTCAACGGTTTCGACGCGGCGCAGAGCAACCTGGACGCGGACGAGCAGTCGGCGACGGCCGTGTTCAACGCCGGCGGGTCGTGGGGCCTGATGTGGCAGCGCTACAACCAGGACTACCCCTTCCAATGGGCGTTGGGGCCGGCGGCCGACATCAGCGGCGGGAGCCTGGCGAACTACTTCCGCGCGATCCTCGACCACGTGGCGCTTCTGACGGCGCCGGGGTGAACGGGCCCTTCGCCGGGTGACGGCCAAGTGCTTGCCGGTGGGGGCCGAAGGTCGACCCGGCCGTGCGTAGAAGAAGTTCCGCACCCGCTCCCCGGCACGGAGGCCTCCGGTTGCCAGTCCCGATCCGCGGTCTGCTCGTCGTCATCGCCCTGATCGCCATGGCGTCGATCCACCCGCCCCGCGGCGAGGGCGTTCCCATCGAGCGGATGTCCGCGGGGCCGGCCCGGGCGGCGACCGCCGACGCGGCCTTCTGCCGCCGGTATCCGCAGCGCTGGTCGGCGCTCACGCGACAACTGGCCGCGGCGGGGTCCGCCCGCGCGCGGGCCACCACCCCGGCCTCCCGGGCGGCCGCCGGCCGTCGCGTGAACGCGTTGACGGCGGATCGGCGCGCCCTCGCCGCGCGGCTGAGGACGTCATGCCCGTCGGCCGCCGCGAGGTGCGCCGCACATGCTCGCCAACTGGCCTCGCTCGAGGGCCGGCTCGCGCGCGCCGTCCTCGCCCGGGCGCGCGCCACCACCCCGGCCGGCCGCGCGACCGCGGGGCGCAAGATCGCGTCGCTCCGCCTCCTGGAGCGACGGGCGACCGCCCGGACCTCCGTCGTCTGCCGCCTCACGGTCCCCCGGCCGGACGTCGCGACGGTTCCCGATCCCTCGGCGAGCGCGACCCCGCCGCCGACCGACGTGCCCGTCGTGCCGCCGGCCGGCGGGCCCCCCGCGGTCGCGCCGGCGAGCGGGACCGAGATCGCCACCGGCGAGATGCTCGGGCCGCCCTTCGACCGGCGCAGCTTCTACATGCGGCTCGCCGGCGGACCCTGGGCGCCCACCTACGCGACCGGGCCCGTCGCCGCGTGGGGCAAGCTCATGAACTTCCGCGCGGCGAACGCGATCTTCGACGACGAGGCGCGCGCCGACGACGACCCGGCCGCGAACACGGCCGCCTTCATCGCGCACTTCGGCGAGTACCGGGCGCGCGGCATCCTGGCCTACACGGTCTCCCTACAGGGCGGCGCCCCGGGCTACGACGGGGCCGTCGCGAGCGCCTTCACCCCCGACGGATCGCTCAAGCAGCCCTGGCTGGACCGCGCGGCCCAGGTGATCGAGGCCGCCGGCGCGCACGGCCAAGCGGTGATCCTCACCTACTTCTACCAGGGGCAGGACCAGGTCCTGGCCGACGATCAGGCGGTGCGGGCGGCGGTGCGCAACGCCACCGACTGGCTCGTCGCGCGGGGCTACCGCAACGTGATCATCGAGATCGCCAACGAGCACGACACCTCGACGTACAAGCAGCCGCTGATCAAGAAGAACCTGGCGATCGGCGGCGTGGCCGAGCTGATCACGCTCGCCAAGAGCCGGTTCGCTGGCCGCGGCTACCGGCTGCCCGTGAGCGCCTCCACGCGCGACCTCGACTTCACGGGGCCGCTCCGCGCGGCCTCGGACCTGGCGCTGGTCCACGGGAACCTGACGACCCCCGCGGAGGACGGAGCGGCCGTGGCCCGGCTCGTGGCCGACCCGACGGTGCACGGTCCGGTGGTGATGAACGAGGACTTCAACGGCTTTGCCGCGACGCCGGCCAACCTGACCGCCGACGAGCTGACGGGGACGAACGTGTTCGCCGCCGGCGGGTCGTGGGGCCCGATGTGGCAGCGCTACAACCAGGACTACCCGTTCCAGTGGGCCCTCGGGCCCTCGGCCGACATCAGCGGCGGCAGCCTGGCGAACTACTTCCGCGCCCTCCTCGACCACGTGGCGCTTCTGACGGCGCCGGGATGAACGGGCCCTTCGCGGGGTGACGGCCGCGCTGGGATCGCGCCTGCGAACGCGCATAGGATCCCGGCGAAGCCCACCATCGCGCGAGCGCGAGGAGGTCCGAATGTCGTACGTGATCGTGCACACCTTCCCCGGCGGCACGGAGGAGCAGTACCAGGCGGCCCTGGCCGCCGTGCATCCCGGCCTGGACCAGCTGCCGCCCGGTCAGCTCCTGCACTACGCGGGACCGTCCGCGGCGGGTTGGACGATCGTGGCCGTCCACGACTCGAAGGAGAGCTGGGAGACGTTCCGCGACGAGACCCTGCTGCCGGTGTTCGAGTCCGGCATCGAGGGCTCGTTCGCCGGGCCGCCTGACGAGATCGCCTTCCAGCCGGCGACCGAGCTGTCCGCGTAGGCCGTCCTCCGGCCGCTCCGATCGAGCAGCGGCCGGCACGGGCCGCCCATCGGCGCGTGGTTGGTGAACCCGTCGGCTGCGGCGCCGGCACGGTCATGCCGGCATGGCGATGGTCAGGAGGAGCGTCACCGTCGTGCCCCGATCGGGGTGCATACATGCCACCTCGATCAGCTCCGGGTGCGAGGTGGGCTGGCGGTGGTGGTGCCCCTCGGCGCAGATCCTGAGCTGACCACCGTGAGCTGTGGCGATGGCGTCGACCAGCGCGAGCCCCAGGCCGGTGCCGGTCTCGGCGCGCGCGCTGTCCCCCTGGCGGAAGCGCTCGGCGGCGTGCGAGAGGAAGCCGGGAGAAGGCCCCGGCCCCTCGTCGTGCACGGCCAGCGTCACCACCGCGCCGTCCTCGCGGGCGCTGAGCGTGATCCGGCCGCCGCCGTGCCGGGCGGCGTTGTCAACGAGGTTCCCGAGCGCCCGCTCCAGCAGGCGCGGATCGGCATGCACCAGGAGCCCCGCGCGCGCCTCGACGACCACCTCGCGACCATCGGCCTGACCGCGGGCCCGTTGCGCTGCCGACCGGAGGAGTCGTCCGGCGTCGAGGTCCTCCGCCGAGGGGGTGGCGCTTCCGAGCGCACCGAGTGCCAGGAGATCCTCGGTGAGGTCCACCAGCCGGGTGGTGCTGGTGGCAAGTCGGTGCAGAGCGGCCTCGTATTCCCCAGCGGTGCGGCGCTTGCGTAAGGCGAGGTCGATCTCGGCGGCCTGGACGGCCAGGGGCGTGCGCAGCTCGTGGCTGGCGTCGTCGATGAACTGGCGCTGGCGGTCGGCCGCGCGCTCCTGGGCGTCGAGCATCGCGTTCAGCGTGGCGCCGAGGCGGGCGATCTCGTCTCCGGGTTCAACGGGTACCGACAGGCGCACCCCGGCGGCACCCTGGGCGATGCGCTCGGCCTGCGCGCGGTAGTCCTCGACGGGGTCGAGAGCAGCGTGGGCGAGGCGGTAGCCGACGAAAGATGCGATCGCGAGCGCGGCGAGGTTGGCGATGGCGAGCTGGGCGAGCAGCTCGCGCAGGGCCTCGTCACGCTGGTCGAGGCGGACGGCGGTGACGGCGACCGCCGCCGGACCGGGCCCGCCGACCGGGGTGGCGCGGATGCGGAGGTGCCTGCCTCGGCCGGAGAACAGCGTGCCGCGGCCCGCGGTCAACGGCCGTGACCGCGCGGACCGGGCCTGCTCGGGGGTGAGGAGGGCGGTTCCCCCGGAGATGCCGGGTCCGCTCGCGAGGATCCGGCCGCCAGCGTCCAGGATCTGCGCGTCGCGTCCCTCCGAGGCGACCGCGGCGAGCGCGGCCGCAGGCGCGGCCGCGGAGGCGGCCTTCGTCAGGTCGGCGGACTGGTTCGCGAGGTCTTGGTCGAGCCGGTGGTCGAGGGCCGTCTGCACGCGCCAGACGACGAAGGCACCCGCGGCGAGGAGCACCACGAGCATCGCGCCGGCGAAGCCGACGACCAGCCGGACCCGCAGGGGCAGGCGGCGTAGGCGGCCCAATCAGGCGGTCGGGTCGAGCCGGAACCCCACGCCCCGGACCGTCCGGATCGACTCGCGGCCGAAGGGGCGGTCGAGCTTGGCGCGCAGCGCGGCGACGTGGACGTCGATGGCGTTGCTGCGAAGGTCGGCCTCTCCGTCCCACACCTCATTCACCAGGTGGGTGCGGGTGACGACCCGCCCGGCGCGCTCGGCGAGGAACGTGAGGACGTCGAGCTCGCGTGCGGTGAGATCGATGACGATCCCACCGCGCTCGACGGTGCGCGCGTCGCGGTCGATGACGATGTCGCCGATCGCGAGGCGCCCGGCGCCGCCGTGCCGGCGGGCGAAGACCCGAAGGCGCGCCAGCAGCTCATCGAGGGAGAACGGCTTGGTGAGGTAGTCGTCGGCGCCGGCGTCAAGGCCGCTGATCCGGTCGGGCACCCCGCCGCGCGCGGTCAGCATCAGGACCGGGACCGGGTTGCCGCGGGCGCGCAGCTCTCGGCACACCGACGGGCCGTCCTGGCCGGGCAGCATCCAGTCGAGCACGATCGCGTCAAAGCCTTCCGCCATCGCGGCGCGCACACCCTCGGGGCCCGTGGTGTGCAACTTAACCTCGTGGCCGGCGTCGGCAAGGCCGCGCGAGAGGACGTCGCCGAGCGCCCGGTCGTCCTCGATGACGAGCACCCGCATCGCCGGCCATTGTGCCCGACCCGTCCGCCGGCGCTTCACGATCGCTTCATGGTCGTCCCCTACCGTCGCGCCCCATGACAGACAGCCTCGCCGTCGACGCCGTCGACGTCACCAAGCGCTACGGCGACCTGGTCGCCGTCGACGCGATCACCGTGCGGGTCGCCCAAGGGGAGGTGTACGGCGTGCTCGGCCCGAACGGCGCCGGCAAGACGACCTTCCTCAGGATGTTGTTCGGTCTCATCGCCCCGGACGCCGGTTCCATTCGGCTGTTCGGCCGGAGTTGGAAGGACGCCGGCCCGAGGACCCTGGACGGGGTCGCGGGGTTCATCGAGAGCCCGAAGTTCTACCCCTACCTCAGCGCCCGCAGGAACCTGGTCGGCCTCTCGGTCCTCGACGGCGGCGCCCCCGCGGGGCGCATCGACGAGGTGCTGGAGATCGTCGACCTCAGCGACCGCGCGGACGACAAGGTCGGGGGGTACTCGTTCGGGATGCGCCAGCGGCTCGGCGTCGCGGCCAGCCTCCTGCGCGACCCGCGCCTCCTGGTGCTCGACGAGCCCGGCAACGGCCTCGACCCCGCCGGCATGCGCGACATGCGCGCCCTCATCGCGCGCCTGGCGGGCAGCGGCCTGACCGTGCTCCTCAGCTCGCACGACATGGTCGAGGTCGAGGAGATCTGCGACAACGTCACGGTCATGCGCGCCGGCCGGGTGGCGTTTCACGGCGGCATCGCCGACCTGCGCGCGCAGGCGCCCGAGCAGGGTCACCGGCTCGCCACCAGCGACGACCCTCGGGCCCTCTCGCTGTCGGGCGGCACCCGCGTGCAGGAGCACCCCGACGGCGGCCTGATGGTCCACGGCTCCCAGGCCGAGGTGGACCGCTACGTCGCGGCCGTCGTCGGCGCCGGGATCTCGCTGCGGGCGCTCCGGCTGACCGAGGCGCCCCTCGAGGCCCTCTTCTTCATGCTCACCGAGGCCGACGCCGGTCCGCCCGCGACGGGCCCGCGCCCAACCGCGGAGGTGGGGGCGTGAGCACCGCCACCGAGACCCTGGGGCCCGGCGCCGCCGCCGCCGGGATCCGGCCGCTGCCGACACTCCTCGACGCGGTTGGTTGGGAGGTCCGCAAGCTGTCCGCCCAGATCCGGGCCCGTGCGGTGCTCCTGCTGATGGTGATCGCGCCGCCACTGATCGTGGTGATCGTCAACGGCCAGGGCCGTCCCCCGAAAGACACCCTCTTCGGCCGGTACGTCCACGACAGCGGCTACGCGATGCCCCTCCTCATCCTCGGGTTCGCGAGCCAGTGGGTGCTGCCGATGCTCACCGCGATCGTCGCCGGAGATATCTTCGCCGCCGAGGACCACCACGGCACCTGGAAGACCCTGCTGACGCGTTCGGCCAGCCGCGGCCAGGTGTTCTGGGCAAAGGCGATCACCTCGATCGCGTTCGCGATCGTGGCGGTCGTGCTGCTGGCGGCGAGCACGATCGGCAGCAGCGTCCTGATCGTCGGACACCAGCAGTTGACCGGCCTCGGCGGCCAGCTGATCCCCTCCGGGACCGCGGCGTGGCTGGTCGGGCTCAGCTGGGCCACCGCGCTGGCCCCGATGATCGGGTTCACCTGCCTGGCGCTGCTGCTGTCGATCTGGACACGCAACCCGGCGTTCGGGATCGCCGCGCCGGTGGTGATCGGCCTCACGATGCAGCTGGTCGGGACCCTCGGCGGCATCGAGGCGCTGCGACCCCTGCTGCTGACCACTCCGTTCGAGTCCTGGCACGGCCTACTCGCCCAGGAGCGCTTCTACGGACCCTTGACCTCGGGGCTGGTGGCATCCGCCGTGTGGTCGATCGGGTGTCTGGCGGCCGGCTACCTCATCATGCGCCGCCGCGACTTCACCGGAGGCTGACCCCCATGACCAAAAGCACCCTTCGGCGACTGCTCGTGGGCGCCGCGGTCCTGATCGCCGCCGGCGCCACCGCCACCGCCCTCGCCTCCACGAGCAGCAGCGCCGTCACCCGGGCCCGTCTCGAGCGGGATCTGCCCGGGACCTTCGCCAACCTGTACGTCCAACAGGCCAAGATCCTCGGCCGTCCCCGGATCACCGTCGCGTCGCTGCACGCCAAGGCCCAGTGCGACAAGGGCGGCCCGAAGGTGGCCGACCACGGCCCGGGCACAGACTGGATCTGCCTCATGAGCTGGGACGACCCGAACGTCCCGCTTCCCGACGGCTCCGGCAAGTTCGAGCTCAACGTCCACAGCAACGCCTGCTACACGGCCGGCGGCCCCTCGAAGCTCATCGGCCAGCTCACGATCACCGACACGAAGGGCGACGACGTGCCCAACCCGGTGTTCGAGTTCGACGGCTGCTTCGACCCCCACGGCGACAACACGCCGACGGGAGTCGAATTTCCCAAGCTGCCCTCGACCACCACCCCGCTCCCCGGTCAGCCCGCCACCGCCGGGACACCGGCGGTGGTGAGCCTCGGCAGCGGCCCCCTCCGGCTCCACGACGGGGTCGTCGCGATACCGCTCACCTGCTCCGCCGGCGACGGCGGATGCGCGGGCACCCTGCGCATCCGCCCCGGCGCGGCGACCGCCACCTATGTCGTCGCCGCCGGCAGCACGACCACCCTGAACGTCCCGCTGCCCCGAAGGGCGAGCCGGTTGGCATCCGCCCGGCTCGCGTTCACCCCGGTGATCGGGAGGGGCCCCTCCACCCTGGTCGAGACGAGCATCACCACGGGTTGATGCCGACAGGTGGGGGGCGTTCAGGCATGGGCCGTGCAGGGATCGAACCTGCGACCTTGGGATTAAAAGTCCCCTGCTCTACCAGCTGAGCTAACGGCCCGCGCAGCGCACGCAGGATAAGGGCCCCGCCGGCGGGCGGGGGCCGGGATACGCTCCCTGCGCATGTCGCTGATGATCGGAACCGGGCCGTTCGGCCACGCGCCGGGCGGCGACTTCAACTTCCCGCGCCCGGAGGGCCGGCCCGCGCTCTACCTGGAGCGGACGCCGCGGCGGGTGCGGGCGCAGGCCGGCGGCCAGACCGTCGCCGACAGCCGGCGCGCCATGGTGCTGCACGAGTTCGGCCGCGTCCCCATCTACTGCTTCCCGTCCGACGACGTCCGGTGGGACCTCGCGGCGCCGAGCGGGCGCCGCGTCGAGGTCGCCGGCAAGGGCGTCGCGGAGTGGCTCGCCGTCGACGCCGGCGGCGAGCGCCGCGAGGACGCCGGCTGGCGCTGGGTCGCCGCCGACCCGGCGCTGCCCGGGCTCGAGGCCCTCGTCACCCTGGTCTGGGCGCGCATGGACCGCTGGCTCGAGGAGGACGAGGAGGTCGTCGTCCACCTGCGCGACCCGTACCACCGCGTGGATGCGCGGCGCTCGCACCGGCACGTGGTCGTGCGCCTCGCCGGCGACGTCGTCGCCGAGTCCCGGGACGCGGTCGCCCTCTTCGAGACCGGGGCTCCCCCGCGCTGGTACCTGCCGGCCGAGGACGTGCGGATGGACCTGCTCACGCCGATGGACCTGCGCACGCGCTGCGCCTACAAGGGGCAGGCGCGCTACTGGTCGGTCCGCGCCGGCGGGCGCGACCACGACGCGGTGGTCTGGAGCATCGCCGAGCCGCCCCCCGAGCACGCCGCGATCGCGGGCCGCCTGTGTTTCTTCGTCGAGCAGGCGGACCACGAGCTGGACGGGGAGCCCATGGCGCACTCGCGCTCGCCCTGGTCGTCGCCCGACTGGTGGCGCGGCGCCCACGAGCCGCCGGGAGCCTCCTCGCCGTGACCTCGTCGGGGCGACGTTCCCCGCCGGCTCCCTAGGGTTCCGCGGCGATGATGAACGCGTTCGAGCGCCTGGCGCGGCCGCTGCTGTTCCGCGTCGACCCCGAGCGGGCCCACGAGCTCGCGATCGCCGCGCTCGCCCACGGCGGGCCGGCGCTCGACCACACCGCCGGCCTGCGCGTGGACGACCCGCGCCTGCGCCGGACGGTCTTCGGCCTCGACTTCCCGAACCCGATCGGGCTGGCCGCCGGCTTCGACAAGTCGGCCCGGGCGGTCCCGGCCTGGGGCGCGCTCGGCTTCGGCTTCGCCGAGGTCGGGACGGTCACCGCGGTGCCGCAGGAGGGCAATCCGAAGCCCCGGATCTTCCGCCTGCCGGCCGACGGGGCGCTGGTCAACCGCCTGGGCTTCAACAACGACGGGGCCGACCGGGTGGCCGAGCGGCTGGCGCGGCGGGCGCTTCGGGCCGACCCCCACCCGGTGCCGATCGGGGTGAACATCGGCAAGTCGCGCGCCGCGCCGGCCCACGCCGCGCCCGACGACTACGCCCGATCGGCCGACGCCCTCTGGCCCTACGCCGACTATCTGGTGGTCAACGTCAGCTCGCCGAACACCCCCGGGCTGCGCGACCTGCAGGAGGTCGAGGCGCTCGAGCGGATCGTGACGGCGGTGGCGAGGGTGGCCCCGAAGCCGCTGCTCGTGAAGCTGGCTCCGGATCTCGCGCCGGAGGCGATCGACGAGGCCGTGGACATGGCCCTCGAGCGCGGCCTGGCCGGCGTCGTGGTGAGCAACACGACGCTCGCGCGCGAGGGGCTGCGCTCGCCGGGGCGCCTCGCCGCCCAGGCCGGCGGCCTGAGCGGCCGGCCATTGCGGGCCAAGAGCACGAACCTGGTGCGCCGGGTGGCCGAGCGCGCCGCGGGGCGCCTGGCGGTGGTGGGCGTCGGCGGGATCTTCACCGCGGACGACGTCTGGGAGAAGCTCGCGGCGGGCGCCGACCTGGTGCAGGTCTACACCGGGTTCGTCTACGGCGGGCCGCGCACCGCCTGGCGGCTGAACCGCGGCCTCCTGGACCGCATGGCGCGGGCCGGGGCCGGCTCGCTGGACGAGATCCCGGACCGGGACGGCGCTCCGCCCCGGTAGGCTGACGCGCCCTCAAAGCCGCCGTCGAGCGGCTCGACCCCGAGGCGCCACTGCTCGAAGTCAGCGACCTTGCGATCGTCCTCGTACTGCTCGTGGCCGCGAGCGTGCTGGCGGGGCGCCTGGGGGTCTCGGCGATCCCGGTGTTCATCGGGGCGGGGATCCTGCTCGGCCCGCACAGCCCCGGCCCGGTGGTCCTGGAGCCCTCCGCGGCGACCGACCTGCTCGCGCGCCTCGGGATCATCCTCCTGCTGTTCTTCCTCGGGCTGGAGTTCTCGCTCGAGCGGATCACCCAGGCGCGCAAGCTGGTCGTGGTGGGCGGGCTGGTGGACCTGGCGATCAACGCCGCCCTCGGCCTGGCGGTCGGGTTCCTGCTGCTCGGGCCGAGCGCCGAGGCGGTGCTGCTTGCGGGGCTGATCTACATCACCAGCAGCGGCATCGTCACCCGGGCGCTGTTCGACCTGCGCCGGCTGGCGGACGACGAGACCGACCTGGTGCTGGGGATCCTGGTCTTCGAAGACCTGGCGATCGCGCTCTTCCTGGGGGTGGCCGCCGGCCTCGCGACGGGCGAGGCGGTGGGCGGCCTCTCGGTGGTGAGCACCGCCGGGGCCGCGCTCGGTTTCGTGATCGCCTTCCTGATCGCCAGCCGCTACGCCCACCGGCTGCTCGATCGCCTGGGGCCGAAGCTCGACGCCGAGCAAATCCTGCTGGGGGCGCTCGCGATCGTGCTCGGCGGCGCGGCCCTCGCCGAGATGGTCCACCTGTCCGAGGCCGTCGGGGCGCTGCTCGCCGGCATCCTGCTCTCGGGCAGCGAGATCCGGGACCGCATCGAGCAGCGGCTGCTCGGCCTGCGCGATTTCGCCGCCGCGATCTTCTTCGTCGCGTTCGGGCTCGAGATCGACCTCGGCCAGGTCCGCGACGTGGGCTGGATGCTCGCCGCGGCGGTGCCGGTGGCGATCGTCGGCAAGTCCGTCGGCGGCTACATGGCGGCCCGCGCGACGGGCTTTCGCCCCCGCCAGGGCGTCAATGTCGGCGCCGCCCTGGTGGCCCGTGGCGAGTTCACGATCATCCTCGCCCAGCTGGCGGCGGCGGGCACCGCCCTGGATCCCGAGTTCCGCGAGCAGGTGGCGCCGTTCGCGGGCATCTTCGTCCTGGTCACGGCGCTCGTCGGAGTGGTATTCATGAGGGAGTCGCGCCGCGTCGGCAGGGGGCTGTTCCCGCGCCGCGCGACCCGAGGTTCCGAGCTCTCCAGGAGATGACCGACGTTGCTTGAGGTCCGCGAGACCCGCCTCCCCGGCGTTGGGAGCAAGTTCGCGATGCGCACGGCGCGCGATGAGCGCCTCTGCTCGGTCGTCCACCTGGACGGGCTGCGCGAGATCTACCACTACACCGACGAGGACGACGAGCCGCACGTCATCACGCTCAACGACGAGGAGGCCCGCCAGCTCGGCGCGATCCTCGCCGGCGTGGTCTACCGGCCGCAGCTCGTCCAGGACCTCGAGGTCGCCCTGAAGGACCTCGTGATGGAGTGGATCCCGCTGCCGGCGGACAGCCCGCTGGTCGGGCTCACGGTGGCGACCTGCCGCATCCGCTCCACCACGGGCTCGACGATCGTCGCCATCCTGCGCGACTCGGGCTCGCTCGCCACCCCGCACCCGGACGAGGTGCTCCGCGCCGACGACACCCTGGTGGTGATCGGCCGGCCGGAGACCTTCTCGGAGGTGCGGCGCCTGGTCGCCGAGGGCCCGCCGGCCTGAGCCGCCCGCCGGGGCGGGGTGCGGGGGTCGTCACGGCTGGGCGCCGCCGATATCGTGACCGCTTCCTCATGACCGGACCCATGCGAGGGCGCGCGCGCGGCGCCGCCGGGCGCCCGCCGGATCGGCAGACGCCCTGAGACCGCGGAACCGGCGCCGGGCCCACTCGCTCCGGTGGTTCCTGGCGTACCTCGTGGCGTCCCTGGCCGTGGTCCTGGGCCTGCTGATCGTGGCCGCCATCGTGGGCACGGTCGTGACGGCGCGCGACTACCGCACCGGCGCGCAGGCGGCCCTGGTTCGGCAGGCCGCGGCCAACCAGCTGCAGGTCAACCTGCTCAACGCCCAGAGCGCGAACCGCGCCTACATCCTGCTGCGCCGCGGCGAGGACCTGCAGGACTATCTGGCCGCCCGCGATCGCTACCCGCGCGGAATCGGCCGCGTGCGCGCGGTGGTGCGCGGCCAGGCCGACCTCGAGCGGGCGGCCGAGGCCGTCGACTTCGCCGCCCAGCGCTGGTTCGACGAGGCGGTCGCCCAGATCCGGCTCGTCCGCCAGGGCAAGCGCCGGGAGGCGCGCAGCCGGGTCGACAGCGGGATCGGCGACGAGCTCTTCCAGATCTTCCGCAACGAGCACGCCCGCCTGCTGCAGGAGGTGGAGGAGGAGCGCCTCCAGGGCCTCGCCGCCGCCGACCGCAACCGCCAGCTCACCCTGGCCGGCATCATCGGCGCCGCGGTGCTGGCGCTCGTCATGGTCGCGATCTCGACCCGGGCGCTCTGGGTGCGCGTCGGCGGGCCGGTGGGCGCGCTGGCCGAGGGCGTGCGTCGCGTCGCGCGCGGCCGGCTGTCCGAGCCGGTGCCACCCGGAGAGGAGGCGGTGCGCGAGCTGGCGGAGCTGGTCGTCGGCTTCAACGCCATGCAGAACTACGTGCTGCAGGAGCGCGTCGCGGTCGCCGCGGCGGCCCGCCGCGAGGCCGCCCAGCAGACCGAGCGCCACCTTTGGGAGACGGTGCAGGCCGGCCTGCTGCCGGCGAGGCTGCCCGGCGTGCCCGGCTTCCGCATGGCGGCCCGGTACCAGCCCTCCGAGAAGTCGCTGCTGGTCGGCGGCGACTTCTACGACGCGGTCGCGCTTCCCGACGGGCGCCTGGCGATCCTCGTGGGCGACATGGCCGGGCACGGCGCGCAGGCGGCCGCGCAGGCCGCCGGCCTGCGATTCGGCTGGCGCACCCTGGTGGCGGTGAACCCGAACCCGGCCGCGGTGCTGGCGGCGCTGAACGTGCAGATGTCCAACCCGGACCTGCGCGCCGAGGGCCTCTTCGCCTCGATGGTCTACGTGCTGATCGACCCCCGCGGCGGCCTCAGCGTCGCCCCCGCCGGGCACCCGCCACCGCTGCTCCTGACCGCCGAGGGTTGCCGGATCATGGAGCCGTCGGCCGCGGGCCCGCTCCTGGGCATCCGCGACGAGGCGGACTGGCCGGTCAGCCACGGCTTCCTGCCCCCGGGCGGGACGCTGGTGCTCTACACCGACGGCCTGGTGGAGGCGCGCCGGGGCGGCTCGGACGTGTTCGGCGCCGAGCGCGCCTGCCTGGTGCTCGACGCCGAGCGCCGCACCGCGCTCGAGACGCGCATCGAGCGGCTGATCGACGCGGCCCGCCGCCACGACGACGAGCACCTGCGCGACGACGTGGTGGTGCTGGCGGTCGAGCGCCCGATCTCGCTGTCCCCCGGCTCGGACAACGGTCGCCCGCGCCGCGGGCGCGTGCCGATGCCCGCGCCGGCCGAGACGCCGACCCCGCCGGCCGTCTAGACCAGGTCGGGGTCGGCGACGACCTCGACCAGCGCGGTCCCGGGGTGGGCCAGGCCCTCGGCGATCGCCTCGTCGAGCTCCTCGGGCCGCTCCACCCGCCGGCCCCAGGCGCCGCAGAGGCGCGCGAACGCGGCGAAGTCCGGGTTGTGGAGCGACGTCTGCCAGACGGCGAGCTCGGCGGCACGCTGCTCCTTCGAGATCTTCCCGAGCTGCCCGTTGTTCAGCAGCACGAGCGTGATGTCCATGCCGTGCTTGACGGCGGTCGTCAGCTCGGCCAGGTACTGCCCGAGGCCGCCGTCGCCGGCGACCGCGAGGACCTTCCTCCCGGAGCCCTCGGCCTGCACCGCCGCCCACGCGCCCATCGCGGCCGGGAGCCCGAAGCCGATCGAGCCGAGGTAGCCGGACATCAGCACCGGCTGGCGGCGGCACTCGAAGTAGCGGCCGAAGCTGTACGTGTTGTTCCCGACGTCGACCGCGATCACGGCGTCGTCGGGGGCCAGGCGCGAGAGCGCGTCGAAGACCGCGGCCGAGCTCACCCCGCCGCCGGCGTCGTCGGCGGCCCGCCGGCGCTTCTCGGCCCGCCAGATCGCCCAGCGCTCGGCCACGTCGGGCCGCTGGTCGACCGCCGCGGACCCGTCGGCGACGCCGTCGCGCAGCAGGCCGGCGGCCACGCCCACGTCGCCCAGGACCGGGACCGTGACCGGGTGGAAGCGCCCGGCCGCCATCGGGTCCGCGTCCACCTGCACGATCGGCTTGTAGGGGGCGATGCCGGTGTGGTTCGCGAACGAGGCGCCCATCACGAGGAGCAGGTCGCTCTCGTTCATGAGCCAGCTCGCCACCGGCGTGCCGCTGCGCCCGAGCACCCCGCCGGCGAGCGGGTGGTCGTCGGCGATCAGGCCCTTGGCCTTGAAGGTGGTGATGACCGGGGCGCCGAGGGCCTCGGCGAGGTCGCGCACCGGGTCCATGTGGAAGCGGGCGCCGTGGCCGACCACGATCACCGGACGGCGCGCCTCGCGCAGCAGGGCGAGCGCCGCCTCGAGCGCCGCGGGCGGCGGAGCGATCGCGGCGTCGGCCAGGCGCCCCGCCGGCCCCGATGCCGGCACCCCCTCGCGCGCGGGCAGGTCCTGGACCTCGTCCGGGAGCACCAGGTGCCCCACGCCGCGCTCCACCAGCGCGTGCTTGATCGCGAGCGTCATCATCTCGGCGTGGTCCGAGCCGGCGTGGACCGTGCGGCTGAAGGTGGCCACGTCGCTGAACGCGCCGGCGAGGTCGACGTCCTGGAAGGCGCCGCGCCCCAGCACCTTGGAGGGCACCTGGCCCGAGATCGCCAGCACCGGCGCCCGGTCGACCTTGGCGTCGTAGAGCCCGGTGAGCAGGTTCGTGGAGCCCGGGCCGGCGATCGCGAAGCAGGCGCACGGCCGCCCGGTGAGCTTGCCGTAGGCCGAGGCCGCGAAGGCCGCCGCCCCCTCGTGGCGGATGCCGACGAAGGTGAGCTGGCCGCGCTCCTCCGCCCGCCGCATCGCCTCCGCGAAGCCGAGGTTCGAGTGGCCGACCATCCCGAAGACGTGGGTGATCCCCCAGGCCACCATGGTCTCGACCATCAGGTCCGAGACCGTCCGGACGTGCGGCGTCTCGGGCGCCAGGCCCACGTAGATGCCGTCCTCGCGCAGCTGCACCGGAAAGCACGACGGCGCGTCGGTGAAGGGCGGCGGCGGGCTGCCGGTGAGCGGGTCGTAGTCGTAGCCGTGCCAGGGGCAGCGCAGCAGGCCCTTCTCGATCGAGCCCTCGCCGAGCGGCCCGCCCTGATGGGGGCAGTGGTTGTCGAGCGCGCCGTAGCGCCCGTCGATCCGGGTCAGGGCGATCGAGCGGTGGCCGGCCTGGACCGTGCGCACGCGCCCGTCCTCCAGGGCGTCGGGGTCGGCCACCCGGTGCCAGACCAGCGGCAGCTCGGCAGTGCTCATCGCGTCTCCTCGCTCGCGAGCAGGTCCAGGCCCCGGCGCAGGAAGCCCAGCGCCTCCCCGCGGGCGTCCGCGGCCTCGCGAAGGCGCGCGTGGGGCAGGATCGCGCCGAACGGGGCGTTCCAGTACGCCGGGTCGCCGGGGCGCTCCGGCCCCCACGGGCCGACGTAGAGGTAGGGCTCGGCGTGGAAGCCATCGCCGGGCGAGCCGCCCAGGTTGGCCCGCTGCCCGTCGGCCGGCCCCCACGCCACGTCGCAGGCGGCGTCGAAGTGCTCGGGCCAGATCTGGACCGCCGAGGGGTCGTCGGCGCCGACCGCGTCGAGGGCCTCGGCGACGAAGGCGAACCAGTCGGCCAGGGCGCGCGCCGACGCGGGGTCGACCGCCAGGGGCGCGTCCGGGTCGCCGAGCGGCGGCGGGTCGTGGCCGATGTCGAGCGGTGCGCCCAGGTCCACCCCGGCAACGGCGGCGAGGTCCGCCAGCGTCGTCATGGACACGACCCGGGCGCGGCCGGCGCGCTCGCGCACGAGCGAGGCGCCGCTGGTGCGCACCACCTCGACCTCGTCCCCGAAGGCCGGCGTCGCGACCCCGCCGGGCGCGGCGCGCAGCCCGATCCGCCCGATCGCGTCCGCGCGCCGGCGCGCCAGCACGTGCGCCGCCACGAGGTGGAGGGCGCCGCGCGTGGTCGCGAATGCGGCCGGCAGGGGCGGGAGGCTCGCGGTCACGGTGCAGGGTCCCCGAGCCGCGCCCGGCGTTACGCCCGGCCGTCCTCGGGCGGGTCCCAGGGGGCCGGCCGGATGAAGGTCACGGCGTGGGCGCGCCGGTTGGCCTCGCGCGCCTCCTCGACCGTGAGCGCGCCCAGCCGGACGAGCATCGCGTGCTCGGCCCGCAGGCGGGTGCCGATCATCTCCGGCCCGTCGGTGGCGATCACCAGGGGGACCCCCTGGGCCTGGAGGCCGTAGACGATCTCGGCCATCTGGGCCTCGTCGCGGACCGCGCGGGTCTTCACGTTCGAGGTGGGGCAGATCTCGAGCACCACCTCGTCGCGCAGGATCCGCTCCACCAGCCGGGGCTCCTGGGCGGCGATGATCCCGTGCCCGATCCGGTCGACCCCGAGCTCGAGCGCCTCCTCCAGCTCCGTCAGGTAGGGGGTGGGGTCGGGCGCGTTCACGCCCTCCTCGCCGGCGTGCAGGGTCACCCCCAGGCCGGCCTCCCGCGCCCGCGCGACCAGCGGCGCCAGGCTGCGGTAGGGCCACGGCGCCCGCGTGCCCGGGGGCCGCGGGCCGCCGATGTCGATCGCCACCACGCCCCGGTCGGCGAAGCGGATCGCCCGCTCCACCACGGCCGCGTTCAGCTCGAGCGGGAAGGACCGGTCCATCATCAGGGTCAGGCCGGCGCGCACCGGATACTCGAGCGTCGCCCGGTCCAGGGCGTGCACCGCGGCCATCACGATCGCGTCCAGGTCACGCTCGCCGCCCCGGTTGCGCTTGGCCGGGTTGAAGCGGATCTCGTGGGTGGTGATCCGCTGGGAGCGGTACCCGCCGCTCACCATGCCGTGGACCGCCCGGTACACCCCCTCCGGGCTGCTCTGGATCAGCTCGGTGAGGTGGTAGATCCTGTCGAGCCCCTCGAGCCCGGCGGTCCCGAGGCCCACGTTGGTCGCGCCGGCGAACGACCAGTAGTCGGCGTAGGGGAG
>JAWVEV010000213.1:0-7528 GCA_033856535.1 Miltoncostaeaceae bacterium
AGGACCCACACGCCGCGCCGGCCCGCGGCCATCGCCCGCGGGGATCCCGGCAGCCGCCGGCGCATCGCCAGGCGCCCCGCCCCCTCCTCGATCGCCACCAGGCCCATCGGCGTCCGCGCCGAGGCCGGCTCGAAGCCCAGCCACACCCGTCCTCCCCCCACGGCGAGCCGCGACACGGCGCGGCGGCCCAGGTGGAACGCGCCGCGCACCCGGAGCGTCCGCCGGTCGAGGCGCAGCAGCACCGACCGGGTTGGCTTGAGACCTCGGCTCCCGAGAACCCACAGCGACCGCTCGCCCACCGCCAGATCGATCGCGTCCAGGCCGAGCGACCGGCGCGCCTCGACGCGCTCGCCGGCGACCCGGGCCACCTCGCCCCCGAAGGTCAGCGTCCAGGCCTCGCCGCCGGCCGCCGCCACCGCCATCGGCTGCGCGCCCACGTCGACGACGCCCGCCACTCGCCCGTCCGCCACCCGCAGCAGCCCCCGGTCGGGGCTCGCCACCCAGGTGACGGCCTCACCGGCGGCGACCCCCGCGAACGGCCCCTTCGCCGCCGCCGGCGCGGCGCCGGCCGCCAGCAGCGCCACCAGCCCCGCCGCGAGCGCCCGCCTCATCGCGTCGAGAGCGCCACCGGCGCCCCGGTCGGCGCCGGCACCCGCAGCAGCACGCGCGTCGGCGCGAGCGCCGCCTCGCCCGACGGCAGGTCCGCCTCCCAGACCTGCACCCCCCGGCCGGTCCGCACCGCCGCCACCACCCGGTCGTCGCCGAGCGGGGCCAGGGCCGCCAACCCCGCCGCCGGCGCCTGCGCGCTCGGCTTCCCGACCCCCATCGCGCCGGCGAACACCCGCCAGAGACGTGCGCCGCTCGGGTCGGACGGGTCCGCCCCGCCCACCAGGAGCTCCTGCGACGTCCCCCAGGCGAGCGCCGCGAGCGCGGTCCGGCGCCCGCCGAGCGGCACCCACCCTCCGCTCGCCTCATCGCCGCGCACGCTCACCGCAAGGCCGCCCTCGGCCCGCGCCAGCGCCAGCCGCTCGCCGTCGGGCGCGAAGGCCACCGCGGAGACCCTGCCCGGCGGGGCGTCGACCTCGCGGGACGCCAGCCCCGGATAGTCCGCGACGCGCGGCCGTCCGTCGGCGCCCACGTAGGCGATCGCGTGCGTGTCCGCCCGCCACGAGGGCCGAGCCCGGCCGACGTCGGCGTCCACCAGCTGGTCGTTGCGGCCGTTCCCCTCGATGACGCGCAGCTCGTTCCGCTCGCCGCGCCGCACCACGTAGGCGACGACGATCGGGTTCGGCGCCCAGGCGGCGGCCACCACCCGCCCGCCGGTCGGGTGCGACCAGGCCTCGCGCCCGTCGGGCGCCATCGCCACCAGGGAGCCGCCGATCCCGACCGCCGCGTAGAGCGCGCTCGGCGAGAGCTCGGCCGCGCTCACCGCCAGCCCCTGCACGCCGAGGCCGGACCGCGTGCCGAGCCAGAGCCGGTCCCCCGCGACCAGCGCGACCCCGTCCAGCCCGGCCGGCACCCGCACCGGGCCGGGGGCCGGCGCGGCGGCCGGCTCCTTCGGCGGCCCGATCCGCACGTCGAGGTTGTCCGTGGCGGCCAGCGCGGCGCCGGCCGCACAGGCGCCGATCGCGAGCGACGCCGCGACGACCACCCAGCGCGGCCGGGCCGGGCGCTGGCGGGCCCGCAGCGCCTCCAGGACCGCCCGCTCGACGCGCCGGCGCGACTCCTCGGGGGGATCGGGCAGCTGGTGCCGGAGGTCGCGGAGCCGCCGCTCCAGGTCATCCACCGTCGGCCTCCAGTCGGGCGCGCAGCTCGGCCAGGGCGCGGCCGAGACGCGAGTTCACGGTGCCCACAGGGATCCCGAGCATCTCGGCGATCTCCGGGGGGCGGTAGTCGAGCAGGTAGCGGAGGACCACGACCGCGCGCCGATCGGGGTCGAGCGCGGCCAGCGCGCGCAGGGCCGCCGGGTCCCCGCCCTCGTCGCCCCGGTCCGGGCCCGCCGGCCCCTCGCCGAGGGCGTCGAGGCCCACCAGCCGGCGCTCGCGGCGCAGCAGGTCGAGCGCCCGGTTGACCACGATCCGGTGCAGCCAGGGCGCGAACGGCCGGCGCGCGTCGAAGCCCGCCAGGCCGGCGAAGGCGCGCTCGAAGGCGTCCTGGGCCACGTCGTCGGCGCTCGCCGCGCTCCCGGTCACCCCCAGGGCCGCGCGGTGCGCCGCCGGCCAGTGGCGGGCGACCAGGGCCGCGGCCGCGTCGCGCGAGCCGCGCTGCGCCCGCCGCACCAGCCTGGCGTCGCTCGGACCCCTCTCCACCCCCGCCCGCCGCCCGTCGTCGTGGCGCGCCGTCGCCGGCCCCCCGCCGCCCCCCTCCGCGGGGACGGCGCGCGTCCTGATGTCCACGGTACGGCCGGCGGCGCGCTCCATACTCACCCATACGCGCGGACGTGCGCATTCCGTCCCGCGCTACCCTGGCCCGTCGTGACCTCGCACCCCCTCCCCGCCCTGCTCGCCCAGGGCGTCGTCAAGCGCTACGGCGAGAGCGGGGTCGAGGCGCTCGACGGGCTCGACCTCGAGGTGCCCCAGGGATCCTTCTTCGGCCTGCTCGGGCCGAACGGCGCCGGCAAGACCACCCTGATCCGCAGCGTGGTCGGCCTGACCAAGCCCACCGCCGGCCGCATCGAGGTCTTCGGGGTCCCCGCCTGGGGCGCGCGCGGGCCCGAGACCCGCACCTGGATCGGCTACGCGCCGCAGGACGTCGCGCTCGACCGCTTCGTCTCGGTGCAGGACCTGCTGCGGTACCACGGGCGCTACTTCGGCATGACCCGGGCCGACGCGGCGCAGCGCACGCGGGAGATGCTCGAGGCCTTCGACCTGACCCAGAAGCGGCGCAGCTACGCGAACCTGCTCTCGGGCGGCATGCGGCGGCGGCTGCTGCTCGCCCGCGCGCTACTCCACCGCCCGCGGCTGGTGATCCTGGACGAGCCCACCGCCGGCGTCGACCTGGAGCTGCGCCAGGACCTCTGGGCGTACATCCGCCGGCTGCACGGCGAGGGCACCACGATCCTCCTCACCACGCACTACATCGAGGAGGCCGAGGCGCTCTGCGAGCGGGTGGCCTTCATCCGCGGCGGGCGGATCGCGGCCGAGGGATCGCCCGACGAGCTGCGCGAGCGCTTCGACGCGACCCGGCTGGAGGAGGTCTACCTCCAGGTGGTGGGCCGGTGAGGGCGCCCGATCTCGCGCCCGGGACCCCGCCCGACATCCGCACGGTCCAGTGGCGGGGGGTCACGGCGCTGACCGAGCGCGAGGTGGCCCGCATGCTGCGCCTCTGGCGCCAGACCGTCGCGCCCCACGTGGCCAGCGCCGTGCTCTTCATCGTGGTCTTCGGGGTCGCCCTCGGCAGCCGCATCAGCAGCATCGACGGCATCGCCTACGACACCTTCATCATCCCCGGGCTGACGCTGATGGGCGTGTCGACCGCCGCCTTCGCGAACAACGCCAGCTCGCTCTTCCAGGCGCGCAGCGACGGGTTCATCGAGGACCCCGCGAGCAGCCCCATGTCGGCGGCGCAGCTCACGGTCGGCTACCTCGCGGGCGGCCTGGCGCGCGGCCTGCTGATCGGCATCGGGACCCTGGTCGCCGTGCGGATCTTCGTCGACTTCCCGATGGCCCACCCGCTCTACCTGGCCGTCGTGCTGGTCGCGTCGTCGCTGGCCTTCGCGGCGCTCGGCACGGTGGTCGGCCTCTGCTCCAAGAGCTTCGAGGCGCAGGCCTTCGTGGGGAACCTGGTGATCCAGCCGCTGGTCTTCCTGGGCGGTGTCTTCTACTCGATCGCCAACCTGAGCGAGCCGTGGCGCTCGATCAGCCACGCCGACCCGATCTTCTACGCGGTCTGCGCCGCCCGCCACGGGATGCTCGGCAGCGCCGAGGTCGACCCGTGGCTCGCGCTGGGGATCACCGTCGCCCTTTCCGCCGTCCTGGTGGCGTGGGCTGGCGCCCTCTTCGCCCGGGGCACCGGAGTCCGCACCTAAATCGGCGTGGTACCGGGCCGGTCGCTTCGCGTCCGGCCTATTTCCCGGACTCGCCGATCTCGCTCGCTCGGATTCCGAGCCCTCCATAGGTGCTCTCCAGCGCCCTCGTCACCGTTGCGCCCATGCCCTTCGTCGGGCCCGTCGTGATGTCGAATGCCTCCAGCGCCGTTCGTGCCGCCGCCTCGTCCACGTCGGCGACCAGGGGGGCGATCACCCGGTAGTAGGCCAGGCCCTCGGCCTGCTCGACCCGGGCCGCCGGCACGTCGCCCTCGGCCAGGGCGGCGTCGGACCCCGCCGCGTACCTCAGCGCGGCCCGCACGTAGGTGATCAGGATCTGGCGGACGATCTCGTCGTCGGCCGCCTTCAGGGCGCCGGCGTCGGCGGCGGCGGCCGCCGCCCGGGCGGCGCGCATCCGGGCGAGGATCGTCCGGTTCAGCGCGCGGCCGGCGCGGACGTCGGCCCCGAGCCGCTGCGCGGTCGAGAACGGGGCGCCGGTCGGGTTCTCGCCGTGGTAGAGCGCCCAAGCCTGGTCGACGTCGTGCGGCGCGCCGTCGGCCGGGTCGGTCCGGTCGGCGGCCACCTTCGCCTCGGCGGAGATCAGCGCGTGGATGACCGAGGCGACCATCACGCCGTCGCGGATGCCCTTCTGGATCGCCTGCCTGCGGACGTCGTCCGAGGCGCCGTCGAACGGCCCGGTCGCGGTCAGCGCCTGGCGGACGAAGGTGTCCAGCCAGCGCGGGTCCTCGTAGAACGCCGCGAAGTCGGTCCAGATCGGCTCGTCGCGGTCGGCCGCCGCCAGGGCCCGCAGGGTCAGGTCCGATCCGCCGTCCTCGGGTGCGCCGGCCCCCTCGGCGTAGATCTCGTCGATGGCGCCGGCGTCGAGGTCGTCGGCCTCGAGCAGCTCGTCGATCGCGACCATGTCGCCCGACAGGCCCGCCGTCGCGGCGACGTCGGACCCCGGCCGGTAGCCGCCGAGGTCGCGGGGCGGGGCCGCCTCGGTCGCGGTGGACGCGCCGCTCGGCGTGTCCGAGCAGGCGCTGGCGCCGAGCCCGAGCGCGACCGCCACGAGGGCGATCGGCGCGACCGCGCGCCGCGTGCGGGCAAGGGCCATCGGGTCGGGCAGCCTACTCACCCGCCGCGGTCCGGCCAAACGCCGGTCCCCAGGAACGGGCGCCGTGACCGCCGTAGGTCCGCCCGCTAGGATCCCGTCCGGATGTCACGGGCTCACACGCACTCGGTGGACGACTACCTCGAGGCGATCTACTTCCTGGCGACGCCGATCGGGGAATACGGCCCGGTCGTGAAGGAGGCCCCCGTGCCGGCGGCCCGCGTGGCCGAGATGCTCCACGTCACGCCGCCCACCGCCAGCGAGATGCTCAAGCGGCTCGAGGCCGAGGGCCTCATCGAGCGCGGCCCGCGCAAGGGCCCCCTGCTCACCGGCCGCGGTCGCGCGGAGGCCGAGCGGGTCGTGCGCCACCACCGCATCATCGAGCGCTTCCTGACCGACTTCATGGGCTACACGCCGGCCGAGTCGCACGTGCACGCCGACGAGATCGGCGACGCCTTCACCGACGACATGGTGGAGCGCCTGGCGAACCAGCTCGGCCACCCCGAGCGCTGCCCGCACGGCTGGCCGGTCGACCCCACGCACGAGCGCGAGGAGAACCGGGACCTGCGCGCGTTGTCGGAGCTCGAGGCCGGCGCCTCGGCGACGATCATGCGCTTGGCCGAGCACGACGGCGAGCTGCTGCACTGGTTCTACGAGCAGGGCCTGGTGCCGGGGACGAAGGTTTTCTTGGAGCGCGTCGACACCGCCGCCGGCCAGCTCACGCTGGACCTCTCAGGCGAGCATCGGGCCATCGGCGAGAAGGCCGCCGCGGGCCTGTACGTCCTCCCGGACTAACCCCGCCCGTCCCGGAGGCGCGCCCGCCGCCTCCTCGCTCTCGCCGTTCCCGCCGGCGCGGGTAAGGTTGCCCGAATGCGCGCCGACGCCCCGACCGCCGCCGTTACCCTTCGGCGTGGCGACGCCGTGGTGGTGAGCGGCCTCGACAAGTCCTTCGGCGGGTCGCCGGTGCTGCACTCGGTGAGCCTGACGGTGGCGCCGGGCACGACGCTCGCGCTCCTGGGCCCGAGCGGTTGCGGCAAGACGACCCTGCTGCGCTGCATCGCCGGCCTGGAGCGCCCCGACGCCGGCTCGATCGCCGTGGCCGGGCGCACCCTGGTGGCCCCCGGGACCTTCGTGGCACCCGAGAAGCGCCGCGTGGGCATGGTCTTTCAGGACCCGGCCCTCTTCCCCCACATGAGCGTGGCGCGGAACGTGGCCTACGGGCTCCCCCGCGCGCCGGACCGCGACGAGCGGGTGCGCGCGGCGCTGGCCCTGGTCGACCTGCCCGGCTTCGGGGACCGCGCGCCCGGCACCCTGTCGGGCGGCCAGCAGCAGCGGGTCGCGCTGGCCCGGGCGCTGGCGACCCGGCCCTCGGTGATCCTGCTCGACGAGCCCTTCTCAGCCCTCGACGCGCCGCTGCGGGTGGCGCTGCGGCTCGAGGTGCGCCGGCTGCTCGCCGACCTCGGCGCCACGGCGGTGTTCGTCACCCACGACCAGGAGGAGGCCTTCCTGGTCGGCGACGAGGTGGCGGTGATGTTCGACGGCGCGATCGTCCAGATCGGGAGCCCGGCCGACCTCTACGACCTCCCGGCCACGCGCCGGGTGGCCGAGTTCATCGGCGATGCCAACCTGCTGCAGGGGGTCGCCGACGGCGAGCGCGCACTGACCGCGCTCGGCGCGGTGCCGCTCTCGGACGGCCGCGAAGGCGCCGTCGAGGTGATGGTGCGCCCCGAGCGGATCCGGGCCAGCGCCGGGGGCGGCGCACGCGTCGAGGCGATCGAGTACTACGGCCACGACGCCGTCTACCTGCTGCGCCTCGAGGACGGCTCGACGCTGCGCTCGCGCGCGATGGGCGCGCCGGCGTTCGGGCCCGGCGACCGCGTCGCGCTGGAGTTCGTGGGGCCGCCCACCGTCGCCTACGCCGCGGCGCGCGAGCTGGTGGCCGACCCCCCCGGGTGAGCGCCGACCCGGCGGACCTGGTGATCCTCGGCGCCGGCCCGGCCGGCGTCGGCGCGGCGTACCGCGCGGCCCGCGCCGGCCACCGGGTGACCCTGATCGAGCGCGCCGACGGCCCGGGCGGGGCGTCCGGCAGCTTCACGCTGGCCGGCGTGCGCGTGGACCACGGCAGCCACCGCCTCCACCCCTCGATCGACCCGGCGATCCTGGCCGAGCTCCGCGCGCTGCTCGGCGACGACCTCCGGACCCGCCCGCGAAACGGGCGCATCCTGCTGGCCGGCCGCTGGATCGCCTTCCCCCTGCGCCCGCTCGACCTGCTGCTGCACCTGCCGCCGGGGTTCGCCCTGCGGGCGCTGCGCGACATGGCGCTCGCGCCGGCGCGCCGGGCGGGCGGCGACGACTTCGACGCCATCCTGCGGGCCAAGCTCGGCCCGACCGCC
>JAWVEV010000214.1:0-58548 GCA_033856535.1 Miltoncostaeaceae bacterium
GCGGCGCGGATGCCGGCGGTCAGCGCGGCGACGAGCAGCGCGCGGAGCATCTCGGCGGCCTGCTCGTCGGTCGTCGCCGCCCGGACGATGCCGAGCAGGATCCGACGGCTCGCGGGGGCGTCCCAGATGCCGACCGCGAAGGTCGCCAGGCGGAGCCCCGCGGTCTCGGGGTCGCCGGCGAGCAGCCGGGGGAGGGCCTCGGCCGGGTCGAAGGGCGGCCGCATGGCGGCCTCGAACAGGCCCGGCTTGGAGCCGAAGTAGTGGACCACCAGCGCGGGGTCGACGCCGGCGGCGCGCGCGACGCCGCGGAGCGAGGTGCGCTCGTAGCCGTCGGCGGCGAAGGCCTCGCGGGCCGCCTCGAGGATCGCGTCGCGGGTCTCGGTGCTGTCGCCGGGGCGGCGGCCGGTGCGCCGCGAGGAGGGGTTGGACGCTGAATTCATCACGCGTAGAACTCTACGCGTGATGAATTCAATGCGTCAAGGCGAGGGAGGGGCGCGGGACGCCCCTCCCTTTCGAGCCGCGGCTAGATCTGCTCGGTCTTGTGCTGAGCCCGCGTGCCGGCGTCGGCCTTGGGCTGCCCGCTGGCGGTGGCCTCGCCCTCCTTGTCGACCTCGGCCGCGCGGTCGGCCTTCCGGGTCTCCGGGGTCGGGCCCTCGGTGGTGTCGGTCACGTCGTCGCCGCCGCCCTCGGGGTGGCGGGTCTGGGGCGTCGGGCCCTTGCTCAGGTCCTCGCCTCGCAGGTCGCGATTCTTGGTCTCCTCGGTCACGAATCCCTCCGTCGATCGCTGGACAGGTCGCCGGTGTTTCCCGCTTGGGCGTTTCTTCACGCCTCTCTCCGGCGTGTCAGCCGGCCAGGGACCAGGTGTGGACCGGGGCGCCGCCCTCGGCGCGCTCCTGGTAGGCCGCCAGCAGCGCGGGGAGCGCCTCGGCGCGCGGCAGCTCCAGCTCCAGGCGCGCCAGCGACCGGCGCTGCCAGGCCGCGCCGGTCAGTCCGGTCCGGGCCCGCTCGGCGACGATCGCGAGGTGCGCATCGGCCTCCGTCTCGTCGACGCCGGTGCCGACCAGGGCCCGCCGGACGTCGGGCAGGAGGGCCGCGACCAGGTCGGGCGCGGCGTGCGGGCGGGGAGAGGGCGGGTCCCGCGAGGGCCAGAGCAGCGTCGCGCCGAGGCCGACGCGGGCGGCGGCATAGAAGTTGCGCCGGGCCAGGTCGAAGGGCAGCGCCGTGGTGAGGTGGTCCGGATCCTCGGTCAGGACGAGGGTCAGGCCGACCAGGAATGCGCTCGTGGCGGCCATGTCGGCGACGGTGGGCCCCGAGGGCAGCGCGCGCAGCTCGATCCGCAGGTGGGGGTCCGGGCCCGGGGAGAACACCGGCCGCGTCCAGCTCCAGACGGTCCCCTGGTGCAGGCGCATCGCATCGAGCCCCGGCACCTCGCCGCGGCGGACGGCGGCGACGGGGTCCTCCTGGCCGTCCTTGACGACCGGGAGGATCGGCGCGTGCAGCACGGCCGCTTGGGCGAAGAGCTCGGCCGCGCCGGACTGCACCCAGCCGTGGCCGAACGACGCGCGCGAGGGGCGCCAGGCGGCGGTGGCCTCGGCCCGGTCGTCGACGGCCTGGTGGAAGAGCGGGACCCGGGTCTCCTCCCAGAGCAGGTGGCCGAGCAGCAGCGGCGAGTTGCCGGAGACGGCGAGCGCGACCGCGCCGGCGGCCTGGGCCGCGTTGAAGGTGTCGGCGAAGCGCTCGGGCGGGACGCGCAGGTGCAGGTGCCAGGCGGTGGCGGCGCCCTCGAGGCTCACGTCCTCCCAGCGCACGTCGAGCGGCTCGGCGCCGCTGATGCGTACATGGAAGGGGTCGTCGCGCAGCCGGCGCAGGGCGGTGGAGAGCGCGCGGAAGCGGGGCGAGTCGCTCAGGGCGTCGGGGCCGAGGTCCGCCGGCGTGAGGGTGGGAAGGATGCCGACCATCACCGGGCGGGCGCCGTGCACGGCCGCGGCGGCCGAGAGCCGGTCGAGCCGGCCGCGCAGGTCGTCGGCGATGCGGGTGAAGGGCCGGCCGGCGAGCGGCGTCGCGCCGGAGTCGCATTCGACGTTGAAGCGGTCGAGCTCCAGGGCGAAGCAGTCGTCGGCGACGTCGCGGATCACCTGCGCGTTGACCGGCGCGGGCTCCCAGCTCCGGTCGACCAGGCTCAGCTCGAGCTCGGCGCCCACGGATGGGGGCCCGTCGCCGAAGCCGGGGCGGCGCAGGAGCTCCCCGAACGCCGCGATCTCCTCCCGGAGGCGCAGGCCGAAGCGGGCGTAGTCGGCCGCCTCGAAGCGCTCGGTCGCGATCTCCTCGCCCACGGGGCGCAACCTACCCGCGCCGGCCCCCGCATCCATCCCGGGCGGCGAGCACCGAGATTGGGCCGCGGGAGGATCGGGAAACAGTCGGGCGTCCAATTGACTGGGGAGGAGACGTGCCAGACACCGCTTCCCATCCTCCGCAGGTCGGCGAGGGGATGGACTCAACCGCCTCCGAAGGGCCACGCGCCCGTGCGCAGGAGGCCGTGACCAACCTTCGGGAGCGGGCCGAAGACGCCCGAGACCGTGCGAAGGAGATAGCCGGCGGCGCCGCGGAGCAGTTGGACCACGGCACCACCGCGGCCGGCGAGCGGCTCGCCGAGACGGCGACGCCGCTGCGCGAGATGGGCGAGACGCTGCGCGAGAAGGGGCAGGAGGGCCCGGCGAAGATCGCCGAGGCCGCGGCCGAGCGCTCGGAGCGCCTCGGCGACTACCTGAAGGAGCCGCACCCGCGCCGGCTGGTCGACGACCTGAGCGGCGCCGCGAAGAAGAACTGGTGGATGCCGCTCGCGCTCGGGGCCGTCATCGGCCTGATCGCCGGCAGGCTGGTGAAGGGAGCCTGATGGCCGACACCGGAAACGGGGATGCGCGCGACCGCTCGCTCGGCGAGCTCGCTCACGAGCTCGGGAACGAGGCGGCCACGCTGGTGCGCCAGGAGGTCGAGCTGGCCAAGGCCGAGCTCGCCCAGAAGGCGTCCCACGCGGCGAAGGGCGCCGGGATGTTCGGCGCCGCGGCGGCGGCCGGGATGGCCGCCCTCGGGGCGTTCGTGGCCTTCGTGATCCTGGCCCTGGCGGTCGCGCTGCCGGCGTGGGCCGCCGCGCTGATCGCGACCGGCGCGTTCGGCGCCGTCGCCGGCGGGCTGGCGCTCCTCGGCAAGAAGCAGGTCCAGGAGGCGGTGCCGCCGGTGCCCGAGCAGGCCATCGCCAGCGTCAAGGAGGACATCGAGGTGGCAAAGCACGCCCGGGACGGCCGGACGCCGGTCGGGAGCGCCTCGTGAGCCGCGACCCGGAGGAGATCCGCGCGGACCTCGAGGAAACCCGCGAGCGGATGGCCGAGACCCTCGAGGCTCTCGGCGAGAAGGCGGACGTCAAGGCGCGCGCCAAGGAGCGGATGTCCGGCGCCGCCGCGACGCTGAAGGAGCGCCTTCAGCCGGTGATGGCGAAGGTCGGCGGCGGCGAGGACGACGCCGGCGCCGAGACGGGAGGCCGGTCGCAGGGCCCGATCCTCTGGATCGCCGGCCTGGTGGCGGGGTTCGCCCTGGCGATGGCGCTGCCAGGAGGCCGGTAGCCGCCAGCGCTTCCACCCCCGGCCGGCCACCCGTTGGCCGGGCGGGGGTGAGGCTTTCCCTGTGGGCCGGACGCGTCACTTGACGCCTGACGCCGGCGGCGAGTGACGCGCGGGGCCGCAGCGACGAGCGGGGCCCGGAGGGACGCGCGGGGGCCCGCGACGAATGTCGCAGCGCCCCGGCGAGGAGTGGCGCGCCCACTCTGCCGGTGATCGGCCGTTGGGGGCAATTTGACCGTGGCTGGCGCCAAATGGGCGTGAGCCCGGTGGGTCCGCCCGCGAGGCCTCGATGGACCCCTCGGCGCAGCTGGCGGCGTCGACGCCAACTGCCGGAGGCGGGCGCGTCGGGGCGGCCCTTCGACTTAGGCGGCCTTCGTGTCGGCTCGCGATCAGCCCCGGCCACGGGTGCACGGATTGCGCCGTTTCCCTCACCGGTGCGCGCCGATGCCCGTCGCCGCTCCGGCGATTGCGCGACCCCGGCTCCGAGGCCGGCCGGCGCGCCCCTCAAACGCTGGACGCCCGGCCTCGACGGGCCCGCAGGGCCCGCGCCGGGGCCCCCGACGTCACTCACCGCACGGCGCGAACGACGAATGTCGCAAACGCGGGAATGGCCGAGCGCCGAGCGCTGAGCGGGGCACCCCCGACGTCACTTGCGGCTCGTCCCGAACGACGAATGTCGCAAGCGCCGGCGGCGACCCTGAGCTCAACGGGCGCGGGGACGGCGCCTCTGGCGTCACTCGCCGCCCGACCCGAACGACGAATGTCGCATCAGGCCCAGAAGCGTCCCGGTCCCGGGAGCGTGAAGGGGGGCGGACCTACCCCGCCGGCGGTCCGCAGACCGGCCACGGCTGCGGTCCGCGCTGGCGGTAGAGCTTCGCCGCCAGCCGATCCTGCTCCCATTCGGGTGCCGCCGCCGGGTCGCCCCGGCCGCCCACCGCGTTCCAGGTCGTCAGGTCGAACTGGTACTTCCCCCGGTACTGGCCGCCGGGCGAGACGGCGTCGGGTCGACCGCGCGACTCGCAGTGCGCGATCGCCGCCAGCCGGTCGCGCCAGGCCTCCCTCAGGGCCTCGCGCTGCGCCTTCAGCTCCCGGATCCGTCCCGCGGAGCCCTTGACCGCCGCCGCCAGGCCGGCGTCGAGGCCGCTGATGCGCTCCAGCAGCCGGTAGTTCTCGAAGGCGTCGGAGAGGCTGTCGCTGGTCAGCACCAGCTCGAGCGGCTCGGGCGGTCCGGACCGGTAGACCTCGACGATCCGCTCGGCCAGCTGCTCGCGCAGGCGCCGGCGCTCGACGTATGCCTGCCGGATCTCCCGGCCCTTCTCCATGATCTGCCGGTGCAGGGCGGCGCCGGCTGCCGGCGCGACCTCCGCCCCGGCCCGTCCGGGGGACGACGTCGCCGGGGCCGCGGACAGCGCCACGGCCGTCGCCGCCGCGGCGATCGCGGCCGCCGCCACGGCCGCGAGGACCCGTCCGGCGCCGCGCCGATTTCGTCCGGAATTTCCGGACAGGGGCACGCGGGCGGCGGGGCGAGCGCGGCGCACGTTGCGGACTTTACCCGTCCGCGGCCCACCTCAACCGAAATGGCTCCCGGCGCCTATTCGGGCCGGACGGCCCCCTCGTACCGGTCGGCGTACCAATCGCCGTCGAGGCGCGAGATCTTCACCACGTCGCCGGGCTTGGACGAGTGGATGAAGCGGCCCTTCCCGATGTAAATCCCGTCGTGGCCGAGGCCGTTGAAGAAGACCAGGTCGCCCGGCTGCAGCTGGTCTCGGGGCACCTTGGGGAAGGCCCCGAACTGCTCGTCGGCCGAGCGCGGCATCTCGACGCCGAACGTGTTCCACACGTAGAGGACGAAGCCCGAGCAGTCGAAGCCCGAGGGGTCGGATCCCGCGCTCGCGTACGGGATCCCGAGCAGGGTCCGCGCGAACTCGACCACGTCGGCCCGGCCGGGCGGCTCCTCGGCCGGCGCGGCGAGCGCCTCGCCCTCGGCCCCCGGTGCCGTCGCCGCCGGCGCGGTCTCGGCCGGAGCCGCCGCGGTCGCCGCCGCCACCGCGGGGTCGACCCCCTCGGCGGCCGCGGGGGCGGCCTCCGCCGGCGGCGCGGCCGCGGGCTCCGGCTCGGGCTCCACCAACCCCAGCCGCTCTTGCAGCGCGCGGTCGGCGACCCCGGTGGCCTTCAGCCCCAGCTTCATCTGCATCCGCTTCACGGCCGCCCGGGTCACGCGGCCGAACACCCCGTCGACCCGCAGGCGCACGCCGTGCTTGCGCAGCTCGCGCTGCAGGCCCTTCACCAGCGACCCGCGCATCCCCAGGCGGATCGGCTTCACCTCGGGCGCCGGCTGGGAGGCGGGTGGGGCGGGGGGCGCCGGCGTGGCCTCCGGGGTCGTCGCCTCCGGAGCGGTCGCGGCCGGCGTCCCCGTGGGTACCGGGGGCTCGGCGGCCGGCTGGGAGGCGGGCGGCGCCGGCGCGGACAGGGCCGGCGCGACCGCCAGCGCCAGCGATCCCACGACGGCGGCGATCAGCGCCACCAGGATGAGCCGGAACCCGGCGGGCCGCGTTCCGGCGGGGCGAGGCATGGGGCGTGCACGGGGCATCCGCGGTCCTCTCCTCGCGCCCGGGCGGCGCTCGTCGGGGCCGGGGGCGAGCGCGCGCACAACGCCGAGCGCCCCCTCGGACGGCGGGCACTCTATGGGCGGCCTCGGCCGCCGGTCAACCGCGGCGGACGCCGGTTCGCGCCGCCCGGGGTCAGCGCCGGCGGCGCCCCCGCGAGCCCGACGAGCCGCTGCGGCTCATCGCCGAGAGCTCCTCCAGCGAGCGCCCGGCGCCCACCGCGACGCAGGTCAGCGGCGACTCGGCAAGGTTGACCGTGAGCTGCGTCTCGGCCCGCAGGCGGGCGTCGAAGCCGCGCAGCAGGCACCCGCCGCCGGCCAGCATGATCCCCTGGTCCATCACGTCGGCGGCCAGCTCCGGCGGGGTCTGCTCGAGCGTCGTCTTCACCGCCTCGACGATCGCGGCGAGCGGCTCCGCCAGCGCCCCCCGGACGTCCTCGGAGCGCAGCACGACCGTCTTGGGGAGCCCCGAGACCAGGTCCCGACCGCGGATCTCGGCCTCGAGCTCCTCGGGCAGCACCCCCGCCGACCCCAGCTCGAGCTTGATCTCCTCGGCCGTGCCGGTCCCGATCGCCAGCTTGTGCTCTCGGCGGACGTGGGCGGTGATCGCCTCGTCGAAGTCGTCGCTGCCGACCCGGATCGACTGGGAGACGACCATGCCGCCGAGGGCGACCACGGCCATCTCGCTGGTGCCCCCGCCGACGTCCACGATCATGTTCCCGGCGGGCTCGGCCACGGGCAGGCCGGCGCCGATCGCCGCGGCCATCGGCTCCTCGATGAGGAAGGCGCGCCGGGCGCCGGCCGAGATCGTCGCCTCGATCACCGCGCGCCGCTCGACCCCGGTCAGGCCCGACGGGACGCAGATCACGATGCGCGGCTGGCTCAGCCGGTTCGGGTTCGCCTTGCGCACGAAGTAGCGGAGCATCTGCCCGGTCACGTCGAAGTCCGTGATCACCCCGTGGCGCAGCGGGCGCGTCGCGGTGATGTGCGCCGGCGTGCGCCCGAGCATCCGCTTGGCCTCGATGCCGGCGGCATAGACCGCGCCGGAGCGCTCGTCGATCGCGACCACCGAGGGCTCGAAGACCACGATTCCCTCGCCGCGGACGTAGACCAGCGTGTTCGCCGTGCCGAGGTCCACCGCCATGTCCGGCGCGCTGAACCCGGTGAGGTCGCTGAGGAGGCGGATCCGCTCTCTCCGTTAGGGATTTGTCAGAGCGATGAAAAGGACCGCCGCGGCGCTCAAATCGCCCACGCCGCGGCCGAGATTACCGGCAGGACCCGTTGAGGCACCAAAGGAGCTGACCAAAGTGGGCATGACGTCCTCTCGTACTCTCGCCGCCGCGATCGCCGCCGGCGCGCTCATCGCCATCCCGGCCACCGCGTCCGCGTCGGAGGGCCCCTCGGCCACCGACGTGAAGTCGTACACGGCCAAAGCCGACCTGTCGCTCGACCGCGCCGTCGCGATGTTCACCCGCGGCAACGACGCCCCCGGGCTGAAGGCGTTCAGGCTGAGCCGCGCGTACCTCGGCAAGGCCAACGCCCTGTCGACCCTGCTCACCAACAACGCCGACACCGACGCCGAGCGCGCCCAGGCCGCCCGCGCCTGGCAGTTCCTGGCCGTCGAGCGCGACGAGAACCTCGCTCAGCTGGCGACGCTGCTCGAGAAGGTCAACGCCCAGACGGACAAGATCGTCGCCACCGCGCTGCTGGCCGACACCAAGCACCGCGACGCCGCGCTCGGGATCATCCAGGACCTGATCGACCAGGGCGTCTCCGAGAACGCCGAGGCCGGCCTGAACCGCATCATCGCCGCGCTGACCTCCGGTCGCGCCACCGAGATCGGCGCCCAGGTCAACCTGCTCGCCGAGATCAAGCTCCCGAACGACGCCCAGAAGTCGATCGCCCTCGCGATCCAGGCGAACCTCGGCGCCCAGGCCCGCGTCGCCGCGGTCCTCGACAGCCTCATCCCGCAGCTCCCCGAGGAGGCCCGCGGTCAGCTCGAGAAGGCCCTCGACCTGGTCAACAAGCAGCTCGAGGCGGCCGCCGCCATGTTGGACGACGTCGACGACCTGCTCCCGCCCTTCGTGCGCCCGATGGTCCAGGGGATCCTCGACGACGTGAAGGACATGATCGCCGCGATCACCGCCCCGTGGGTCCAGGCCCCCGTCGCGGAGACCCCCAGCACCGGGACCCCGACCACGGACCCGGAGACCCCGGCCACCGGGTCGCAGGTGCCGATGCCCTTCCCAATCCCGATGCCCAGCTTCGTCATGGACATCATCAACCAGTTCCTGCCGGGCGGCCTGCCCGTCCCGACCTCGGGCATCCCGGTCCCGGGCATGCAGGACTTCTTCAACAGCTTCTTCGGCCAGAACGGCTTCATGTCCGGCCTCTTCGGGGGCGGCGCGGGCACGGGCGGCAACATCTTCGGCGGCCTTTTCGGCAACGCCGGCTGATCGCGCCACCCGGCGGCTCCGGCCGCCACGCAGCACCCGGCAGCATCAGGAGGGGCCCCGCGAGGGGCCCCTTCGCCGTTCTCGGGACCCGCCCGCCGGCGGCCGATCCGGCCGCGGCCAGACGCTAGACTCCCGGCCCCGTGGCCCTCAGTTACCGCACAGCCGGCGAGTCCCACGGCCCGGCGCTCTTCGCGGTCCTCGAGGGACTGCCGGCCGGGCTGCCGCTCACGCCGGAGGACATCGACGACGACCTCGCCCGCCGCCAGCTCGGCTACGGGCGCGGCGGCCGCATGAAGATCGAGCGCGACCGCGTGCAGGTGAAGAGCGGCCTGCGCCACGGGGCGACCATCGGCAGCCCGCTCACGCTCGAGATCGCCAACCTCGACTTCCCCAACTGGGCCGAGGACCGGATGGCGGTCTGGGCGCCGGCGCAGAAGGTCGAGCCGATCACGCTCCCGCGGCCCGGTCACGCCGACCTGGCGGGGATGCTCAAGTACGGCACCGACGACCTGCGGCCGATCCTCGAGCGCGCCAGCGCCCGCGAGACCGCCGCCCGAGTCGCCGCCGGCGGCGTCGCCAAGGCGCTGCTGCGCCGCTACGGCGCCGAGATCCGGAGCCACGTGATCCGGATCGGCCCCGAGGCGGTGCCGGCGCGCGACGACCTCTCCCTGGAGGACTTCGAGGGGGTCGACGAGAGCCCGGTGCGCTGCCTCGACCCCGAGGCCTCCCAGCGCATGAAGGCGGCCATCAAGGCCGCCGGCCAGAGCCACGACACGCTGGGCGGCATCTTCGAGGTGTGGGCCTTCCACGTGATGCCGGGCCTCGGCTCGCACGTGAGCGGCGACACCCGCCTCGACGGCCGCCTGGGGCTCGCGATGCTGGGCATCCAGGCGATCAAGGGCGTCGAGATCGGCGCCGGCTTCGAGCTCGGCCGGATCCCCGGCAGCGAGGCCCACGACGAGATCTTCCACTCGGAGGAGCGCGGCTTCTACCGGCGGACGAACCGCTCGGGCGGGCTCGAGGGCGGCATGACCCACGGCATGCCCCTGATCGTGCGCGCGGTGATGAAGCCGATCTCCACCCTCACGCGGCCGCTCGCCTCGGTGGACATCGCCACCAAGGAGCCGCGCAAGGCCTTCAAGGAGCGCTCGGACATCTGCGCGGTCGCGGCCGCCGCGGTGGTGGGCGAGGCCGCGGTCGCCTTCGTGCTCGCGCAGGCGCTGGTCGAGAAGTTCGGCGGGGACTCGATCGATCACCTGGACGCGGCGGTGGAGCGCTACCGAGCCGAGATCGCGCAGTAGGTGCCCGACCGCTGGATCGCGCTGGCCGGCTATATGGGCGCCGGCAAGACCACGGTGGGGCGCCGGCTGGCGTCCCGGCTGGACCTGCGCTTCGTGGACGCCGACAAGGCGATCGAGGAGGCGGCCGGCATCCCGATCCCGACGATCTTCTCCACCAAGGGCGAGCTCTGGTTCCGCCGCACCGAGGAGGCGGTGATCCGCGACCTGGTGGCCGAGGAGCCGGGCGTGCTGGCGCTGGGGGGCGGCGCGGTCGAGAGCGCCAAGACCCGCGACGTGCTGCGCCGCAAGGCCCACGTGGTGTGGCTGCGGGCGAGCGTCGACGCCGCCTGGCGGCGCGTCGAGGGCTCGGACCGGCCGCTGGCCAAGGACAAGGACCGCTTCGCGCGCCGCGCGGCGTCCCGGGAGCCGAACTACCGCGAGGCCGCGGACCTCGAGGTCGACGCCGACCGCTCGCCCGAGGAGGTCGTGGGCGGGATCGCGGCGTGGGTCGAGGGCCTGGCCCCCGCGGAGGCGGGGCGGTGAGCGTGGCGGCGCCGGCGCCGGCCATCTGGGCCGAGATCCCCATGGGCGGGCCCGCCGACGGCACGACCCGCTATCCGCTGCACCTGGGCCCGGGCCTGATCGACCTGGTCGGCGAGCTCTGGGCCGGCCGCGCGGCGTCCTCCGGCGTGCTGCTGGTGGCCGACGGGAACGTCCCCGGCCTCGCGGGGCGGGCGCGGGCGAGCCTCGAGGCCGCCGGGTTCCGCGTCACCGCGGAGGAGATTCCGCCGGGGGAGGGCTCCAAGTCGCTCGCTCAGGTGGAGCGCCTGACGCGCGCCGCCGCGCGGGCGGGCCTGCGCCGGGCCGACGCGGTGGTTGCGCTGGGCGGCGGGGTCGTGGGCGACCTGGCCGGCTTCGTCGCGGCCTCCTACCAGCGCGGCGTGCGCCTGGTGCACCTGCCCACCACGCTGCTGGCGATGGTCGACTCGGCGATCGGCGGCAAGACCGGCGTCGACCTGCCCGAGGGCAAGAACTACGTCGGCGCCATCTGGCAGCCCGACCTGGTCGCGATGGACACCGACGCGCTGGCCACGCTGCCGGCGCGCGAGCTCTCCTCCGGCTTCGCCGAGGTGATCAAGTACGGCCTGCTGGACGGGCCGGACCTCTTCGCCCGGGTCGAGGGCTGGCCCGAGCTGCCCGGTCCCGCCGATGAGCTCGCCGCCCTGATCCTGCGCTGCGTCGCCCACAAGCTGGCCGTCGTGGCCGACGACGAGCGCGACCTCGGCCGGCGCGCCAGCCTCAACCTGGGCCACACGGTGGGCCACGGCATCGAGGCCGCCGCCGGGTACGCCGGCTACACCCACGGCGAGGCGATCTCGCTCGGCATGCTGGCGGCGCTCCGGCTCTCGATCGAGCGGACCGGCTGCGACCCCGCCTGGCGCGAGCGCACCGCCGCGATCTTCGCGCGCCACGGCCTGCCGGTGCGGCTCGACTCGGCCATCGGCACCGACGCGATCCTCGACGCCATGGGGCGCGACAAGAAGGCCGACGGCAAGGCGCGGAACATGGTGCTGCTCGGCGGCCCCGGCGAGGTCCTGCTCAACCAGGACCCGCCGCGCGAGCGCATCGTGGCCGCGATCGAGGAGCTCCGCGGGTGAGCCACCGCATCGCCCTGCTCCACGGCCCGAACATCGGCACCCTCGGCCGCCGGCCCTCGCAGCACTACGGCACCTTCACGCTCGCCGAGCTCGAGAACCAGGTGCGCGCCTGGGCCGCCGAGCGCGACATGCGCGTCGGCGCCTTCCAGACCGATCACGAGGGCAGCTTCCTCGAGCACGTCCACGGCCTGGCCGGCATCGTGGACGGCGCGATCGTGAACCCCGGCGCCTGGACCCACTACCAGTGGTCGATCCGCGACGCGCTCGAGGTGATGGGCGCGCCGTTCGTGGAGGTCCACCTCTCCGACATCGAGGCCCGCGAGCCGCACCGGCGCATCTCGGTGGTGCGCGACGTCGCCCTGGGCGCGGTGTGGGGGAAGGGGCCCGAGGGCTACCGCGAGGCGCTCGACCTGCTCAAGGAGAGGCTGGGATGAGCGCGCGGGAGGCTCGCCAGGAGCGCCTGCTGGCCCGGCTCGCGGAGCGCGGCCTGGCCGCGCTGGTCGTCACCGGTGCCGCCAACGTGCGCTACCTGACCGGCTACGTCGGGAGCAACGGCGTCGCGGTGATCGGCCCGGGCGGCCGGCGCCTCGTGACCGACTCCCGCTACGCGGTCTCCGCGCGCGCCGAGACCAGCGGCGTGGACGTGATCATCGGCAAGCGCGACCTGCTGGCCGACGTCGCCGGCGCGGTCGCCGCGATCGCCCCCGACGGGCCGATCGGCGTCGAGGCCGAGCACGTGAGCCTGGCCCGCCACCGGCGCGTGGCCGCGGCGCTGGAGGGCCGCGAGCTCGAGCCGACGGCCAACCTGGTCGAGGACCTGCGGGTCGTGAAGGACGACGCCGAGATCGCCCTGATCCGCGAGGCGGCCGCCATGGCCGACCAGGCGCTCGCCGCCGTCCTCGCCGACGGGCTGGTCGGCCGGAGCGAGCGCGACGTCGCCTTCGCCGTCCTGCGCGCGCTGATCGACGCCGGCGCCGAGGAGCCCAGCTTCCCCACGATCGTGGCCGCCGGGCCGCGCGGTGCCCGGCCGCACGCGGTGCCCGGCCCCGAGCCGATCCCCGAGGGGACCCTGGTCGTGATCGATCAGGGGGCCGTCAACCGGGGATACTGCTCGGACATGACCCGGACCGTCGCCACGGGCCCCCTGCCCGAGGAGCTCGCGCGGGCCTACGCCGTCTGCCTGGAGGCCCAGGTGGCGGCGATGGCCGCCGTGCGCCCCGGGATCACGGCGGTCGAGCTCGACACGGTCGCCCGTGACGTGATCGCGGACGCGGGCCTGGGCGAGGCCTTCGGCCATGGGCTCGGGCACGGGGTGGGGCTCGAGATCCACGAGCGTCCCGCCGTGCGGCCCGAGGCCTCCGAGACCCTGGAGGCGGGCATGGTGGTGACGATCGAGCCCGGGATCTACCTGGAGGGCATCGGCGGGGTCCGCATCGAGGACCTCGTGCTCGTCACCGACGAGGGCGGCGAGGCCCTCAGTCGATCCCCGAAGGAGCTGCTGACCATCTCGCGGAGGACCACGTGATCTCGACCAACGACCTGAAGAACGGATACGTGCTGGACATCGACGGCGAGCTGGTCTCGGTCGTCCAGTTCCAACACGTCAAGCCGGGCAAGGGCGGCGCCTTCGTGCGCACCAAGCTCAAGAGCATGACCACGGGGGCGGTGGTCGACCGCACCTTCCGCGCCGGCGAGAAGCTGGAGCGCGTCACCACCGAGACCCGCGAGATGCAGTACCTGTACCGGGACGGCGACGACCTGGTGCTGATGGACAACAAGAGCTACGAGCAGCTCTCGGTCCCGGCGGCGAGCGTGGACAACGAGGACCTGCTGGCTCCGAACACGGAGGTGCAGGTGCTGTTCGTGCGCGAGCGGCCGCTGCGGATCGAGCTGCCGACCTTCGTCGAGCTCGCCGTGGCCAGGACCGATCCGGGCGTCAAGGGCGACACGGTCTCCAACGTCTACAAGCCGGCGGAGCTCGAGACCGGCGCGACGGTCAGCGTGCCGCTGTTCGTGAACCAGGGTGACGTGCTGCGGATCGACACCCGCACCCGCGAGTATGCGACCCGCGTGTGAGCGACCCGGTCGGCTACGTCGACGCGACGCTCCGCGACCTGGCGCCGCTCCCGTGGGGGTCGGCGGTCGGGGCGGATGACCTCAGCGCCGCCGCCGCGGCGCTCGGGGTCGCCGGGGCGGTCGTGCTTGAGGCGCTCGACCCGCGCTGCGCGCGGGCCGCGATGGAGGCCCGGTCCGAGAGCCCGTGGGACCGGCTGCGCGCGATGGTTCGTGAGGCCGGCACGACGCCGGTCGGGGTGGTGGCCGGCGGGCGCAACCTCTGGGGCGAGCGGACCGTGGCGCCCGACGTGGTGCGCCAGTTCGTGCTCTGCGCCGCGGAGAGCGGCGCGCGGCGCTTCCGCGCCACCGACCCGCTGAACGACCCGGCCGCCATGGAGGCCATGGCCCGCGCGGCGGCGGAGGCCGGGGCGGAGTTCGTCCCCACGCTCATCGTCGGACCCGTGCCCGGGCGGCACCTCGACCCCTCCCGGATCGAGGAGGCGCGCGCGCTGGCGGCCCTGCCGGGCGCCCGGCGCCTCTGCGTCTCCGACGGCGCCGGCCACCTGTCGCCGGCCGGGCTGGCCGCGCTGGTGGAGGCCGTGCGGGAGGCCACCGGGCTGCCGATCGAGGTTCAGGTGCAGGCTCCCGGCGGGCTGGCCCCGCTCTCGGCGACCGCCGCCGTCGCGGCCGGCGCCGCGGCGGTGCAGGCGTCGGCCGGTCCGGTCGCCCTGGTCGCGGCCCGTCCCTCGGCGGAGACGCTCCGCGCCGCGCTGCTCGGCGGCCCCCGCGAGCTCGCCTGCGAGCGGGCCGAGCTCGACCGCGCCGCGCGCGTGGTCGCGCCGATGCTGCCCGCCGACCGCCTGCGCCAGGCCGCCGCCGCGGTCTTCGGCCCGGCGATCGCGGTCCCGCCGGCCCTCGAGGCCGGCCTGGTGGCCCGGCTCGGCCGGCTCGGGCTCTCCCGGCGCCTGGTGGAGGTGGCCGAGGAGTCCGCCGCCGTCGCGCGCGACGTCGGCTGGGCCACGCTCGGCTACCCGCTCGGGGCGGCGATCGTCGCCCAGGCCGCGCGCCACATCATCGAGGGGCGCCGCTGGGCCGAGATCGAGCCCGAGCTGGTGCCGGTCGCGCTCGGCCGCGCCGGCCGCCTGCGCGGCGACGTCGACCCGGCCGCGCTCGAGGCGGCGACCGCCGCCGACCTCGGGCCGGAGCCCGAGCGCGACCTGGCGGCCGTCGCCGCCGAGGTGCCGTTCGGCCTCAGCGACGAGGACGAGGTCCTCTGGGCGATGTTCGGCGAGACCGCCGGGCGCATCGTCGAGCGCCGGCGCTCCCTCCGCACCGAGGCCGAGGACCGGCCGGCCCAGCAGGCCATCGACCGCGAGCTGCTCGCGACCCTGGTCGAGGTGGTCGACACCGTCGGCGAGGCCGAGGTCACCGTCGAGATCGGCGGCGCCCGGGTCACCGTGCGCCGGGCCGGCGCGGCGCCGGACATGCCGCGCCACCTGGACGACGATGACGACGGCGATCCCGACGAGGGCCTGATCCGGGTGGAGAGCCCGATGGTGGGCACCTTCTATCGCGCGCCCTCGCCCGACGTCGGCCCGTTCGTGGAGGAGGGCCAGCGGGTCGCGGCCGGCGACACGCTCTGCCTGATCGAGGCCATGAAGCTCTTCAACGAGATCCAGGCCGAGCACGGCGGCGTCGTGCGGCGCATCCTGATCGAGAACGCGGAGCCGGCCGAGTTCGGCCAGCTGCTCTTCCTGATCGAGCCGTGAAGCTCCTGGTCGCCAACCGGGGCGAGATCGCCGTCCGGGTCATCCGCACCGCCCGCGAGATGGGCATCCCGACGGTCGCCGTCTACTCGACGGCCGACGCCGAGAGCCTGGCCGTCGAGCTCGCCGACGAGGCCGTCTGCATCGGCCCGCCGCCGGCGCGCGACTCGTACCTGAACATCGCCAACGTGCTCGGGGCGGCCGAGATCACCGGCTGCGACGCGGTCCACCCCGGGTACGGCTTCCTCTCCGAGAACCCGGTCTTCGCCGAGGCCTGCGCGGAGCACGGGGTCACCTTCGTGGGCCCGTCGCCGCAGGTGATGGCCCGGATGGGCGACAAGATCCAGGCCAAGCAGGCCGCCCGGGAGGTCGGGCTGCCGGTGCTGCCGGGATCCGAGGGCCCGGTGCTGGACGTGGCGGAGGCCCTCAGGGCCGCCGACGTCGCCGGCTACCCGATCCTGCTGAAGGCCGCGGCCGGCGGCGGCGGGCGCGGGATGCGCCGCGTGGAGCGGCCCGAGGACCTGGCGGCCTCGTTCGAGCAGGCATCGCGCGAGGCCGAGGCGGCCTTCGGCTACGGCGGGCTCTACGTGGAGAAGGAGCTGCGGGGCGCGCGGCACGTCGAGGTGCAGGTGATGGCCGACGGCCTCGGCGGCGCCCTGGTCTGCGGCGACCGCGAGTGCTCGATCCAGCGGCGCCACCAGAAGCTGATCGAGGAGGCGCCGGCGCCGCACCTGCTCGACCGCACCCGCGACCACATGCAGGAGGCGGCCCTCCGGGCCGTGAAGGCCTGGGGCTACCGCTCGGCCGGCACCCTGGAGTTCCTGGTCGACGACGACGGCAACTTCTACTTCCTGGAGCTGAACGCCCGCCTGCAGGTGGAGCACCCCGTGACCGAGCTGGTGACCGGCCTCGACCTGGTGGCCGAGCAGCTCAACGTGGCCGCCGGCGGGCTGCTCACCGTGACCGGCCGGCTCGAGCCGAACGGCGCCGCGATCGAGTGCCGCATCAACGCCGAGGACCCGGCGCACGACTTCCGCCCGGGGGCGGGCCGGCTGCGCGACTTTCGCGTGCCCGGCGGTCCCGGCGTCCGCGTGGACACCCACTGCGAGCCCGGCGAGACCGTTCCGTCGTACTACGACAGCCTGCTGGGTAAGCTCTGCGTCTGGGCGCAGGACCGGCCGCGGGCGGTCCTGCGGCTGCGCCGGGCCCTGTCGGAGACCGTGATCACCGGCATCCCCACGACGCTGCCCCTCCTGGTCGACATCGCGGCCGAGCCGGTCTTCACCGAGGGCCGGTACGACACGGGCTACATCATCGACCGTGCCGAGCACCTCCCGACCCTGCGCTCCGCGGCCGCGGGACCGCTCGCCGCGGCGAGATCGTGACGCCCGCGCCGGCGGTCGAGGGCGGGCGCCGGCCCGCTCGCCAGCAGGCTGTCTTCCTGCTCTACCAGCGCGACGTGACCGGCCTCCCGCTCGAGGAGCTCGAGCGCAACGCCGAGCGCGAGAGCGGCCCGCTGGACCCCTTCGCCCGCGAGCTGGTGGACGGCGTGTCGGTGGACACCGAGACGCTCGACAAGCTGATCACCGACGCCGCCGACGGCTGGACCGCCGAGCGGATCGCCCCGCTCGAGCGCAACATCATGCGCGTCTCCATCCACGAGCTGCTGGACCGGCCGGACATCCCGCGCGCGGTCTCGATCAGCGAGGCGGTGGGCCTCGCCAAGAGGTACTGCGGCGCCGAGGCGCCGTCGTTCGTCAATGGGATCCTGGGGCGGATCGCGGCGGAGGTGCCCCCGGCCGATGACATCTGAGGCTCCGGGCGAAGCCCGCGCGCCGGAAGGGCTCGAGCGCGCGGCGCTCGCGGAGGCCGCGGCCCGGCTGGAGCGCGTGGCGGCGGCGATCGAGGCGGCCCCGGCGGAGGAGCTCGGGGCGCTGGCCGACGAGGCCGTCGCGCTCTCCGGCGAGATCGCCGATCGGCTGCCCCGGGTGCTGCGCGAGGCGGAGGCCGCCGGGGAAGATCGACGTCCTTGAGCGCCGAGACGCTCGACCCGCGGGTGCAGGTGCTGATGCGCCCGCCCACCGACCCCGCCGCCGCCGGCCACGCCGAGCTGCAGGGGATCGGCAGCGGCGAGGGCCGCCCGCCGATGACCGAGCTGGCGGGACACGCCTGGCTCACCCAGGACGGGGCGGTGCGCGGCTGCGAGCTTGAGACGCTCGGGCTGTCGGTCTACGCCGGCCACCCGGAGCTTCAGCTGCTGAACGTCCCGACCAGCCTGGCCGAATCGGGGATCCGGATCCTGCGGGAGCTGGGGACCTATGTCCTCGCGGGGGGCGAGCTGGAGGACGGCGACATCATGCAGATGCGCGCGGATCTGCCGTACCTGGTGGGTTTTCACCTCGTCGAGGGGGGCAGCACGGATTCGGATCGCGTCCTGCGCGTGATCCTGCTCGCCTGAGGAGGTTCGTCCCGCGACATCACCCTCTAAAATGGGCGGAATGATGGACGAGTCCACGCGGTATCCGCTCCTCGCGGCGCTCGAGGGGCCGTCCGACCTTCGCAAGATGAGCGGCGCGGACCTGCACCGCCTCGTCGGCGAGGTGCGCGAGGCGATCATCGACACGGTCTCCCAGACCGGCGGCCACCTGGGCGCCAGCCTCGGCACGGTCGAGCTGACCGTGGCGCTGCACGCGGAGCTGGACTCGCCGCGCGACCGGATCATCTGGGACGTCGGGCACCAGGCCTACGGCCACAAGCTGCTCACCGGGCGGTTGGCCGGCTTCCCGACCCTGCGCCAGCACGGCGGCATGAGCGGCTTCCTGAAGCGCTCCGAGAGCGAGCACGACGTGATGGGCGCGGGGCACGCCAGCACGTCGATCTCCTACGCCACCGGCTTGGCCGAGGCCGCGCGCCGCTCCGGCGCCAAGGGCGGCCACGTGGCCTGCGTCATCGGCGACGGCGCCCTGACCGGCGGCATGGCGTACGAGGGCCTCAACCACGCCGGCGCGCTCGGCTCGCCGATCAAGGTCTTCCTGAACGACAACGGCATGAGCATCTCGCCGAACGTCGGGGCGCTGTCGCACCTCTTCCAGCGCGTCCGGGTCGATCCGACGCTCACCCGGGTGCGCGAGGAGATCGAGCGCAGCCTGGCCCGCATCCCCGGCGTCAGCGGCGTCGGCGGCGCGATCCGCGACGCGGCCAAGTCGCTCTGGTTCGAGACCGGCGCGCTCTTCGAGGCGCTCGGCTTCGCCTACGTCGGGCCGGTCGACGGCCACGACCTCGGCGCCGTCCGCAGCGCGATCCGCGCGACGCTCGAGATGGACCGGCCCGTGGTCGTCCACCTGAAGACCGTGAAGGGCAAGGGCTACGCGCCGGCCGAGTCCGACGGCGAGGCGATGCACGGCGCCACACCGTTCGTGGTCGAGAGCGGCAAGGCGGCCAAGAAGTCCTCCGGCCCGCCGGCCTACACCGAGGTCTTCGGGCACGCGCTGGTGCGCGAGGCCGAGCACGACGCGCGCGTCATCGGCATCACGGCCGCGATGCCCAAGGGCACCGGGATGCGCCACATGATGGAGCGCTTCCCCGAGCGGACGTACGACGTCGGCATCGCGGAGCAGCACGGCGTGGTCTTCGCCTGCGGCCTGGCGATCGACGGCTACCGCCCGGTCTGCGCGATCTACTCGACCTTCCTGCAGCGGGCCTTCGACCCGATCATCCACGACGCCGCCATCCAGGAGCTGCCGGTCACCTTCGCGATCGACCGCGGCGGGCTGGTGGGCGACGACGGCGCGACCCACCACGGCGTCTTCGACATCGCCTACCTGCGCCCGATCCCCGGCATGACGCTGATGGCGCCGATGGACGAGGCCGAGCTCGTCGACATGCTCCACACGGCGCTGCGCATCGACGGCCCGGTCGCCTTCCGCTACCCGCGCGGCTCGGGCCTCGGCGTCCCGCTGCCCGAGCGGCCCTCGGTGCTCGAGATCGGCCGCGCCCAGGTGCTCGAGGCCGGCGAGGGCGTCGCCCTGGTGGGCTACGGCTGGGGCGCGCAGCTCGCCCGCGAGACCGCCGACGCGATGGCCGCGGCGATCGGCGCGCGGCCCACCGTGGTCAACGCGCGCTTCGCCAAGCCGCTCGACGAGGCGCTGATGCGCCAGCTGGCCGAGCGCCACGACCTGATCGTCACGCTCGAGGACCACTCGGCCCAGGGCGGCTTCGGCAGCGCGGTGATGGAGGCCCTCGAGGAGGTGCCGACGCGCGTGCTCCGCTGCGGGCTGCCGGATCGCTTCATCGACCACGGCAAGCGCGAGCTGCTGTTGGAGGAGGTCGGGCTCACCCCCGACGCGATCGTCGCGCGGACCCTCGCGGCCCTGCGCCGTCCCGCCGCCCGGATCCTCAGCGCGTAGCCCCGCCCGGGCGGCCGCGCCGCCCGGGGTTCGCCCGTGAGCGAGGGCCTGCTTCTCCTGGTGGTGGGCGCGCTGCTGCTCGGCGGCGTCCTGATCGCGTTCGCCTCCAGCCGGGCCGGCGTCCCCGCGCTGGTGGGATTCCTCGGGCTCGGCATGCTGCTGGGCTCCGAGGGCATCGGCGGGATCGCCTTCGACGACGCCCACCTGGCCCGCACGGTCGGCGTGGCGGCCCTGGCCGTGATCCTCTTCGAGGGCGGCCTGACCACGTCGTGGTCCGACGTGCGCGGGGTGCTGCTGCCCGCGGGGATGCTCGCGACGGTGGGCGTCGTCGTGACCGCCGGGGTGACCGGCGCGGCCGCCTACCTCCTGTTCGACCTCTCGCTGACCGCGTCGTTCCTGCTCGGGGCGATCGTCGCCTCGACCGACGCCGCCGCGGTCTTCCTGACGCTGCGGACGTCCTCGGTGCGCCGGCGCCTGGCCGGCCTGCTCGAGGTGGAGTCGGGCACCAACGACCCCGTGGCCGTGGCCCTGACGCTCGGCCTGATCGGGATGCTCACCGCGCCCGACGAGGGAGTCGTCGACCTCCTGCTGTTCCTGGCGCGCCAGCTCGCGATCGGGGCGGCCGTGGGCCTGGCCCTCGGGTGGGCGGCCTCGTGGGCGGTGCGCCGCGCCACGACCTCGATGGCGCCCTTCGCCGCGGTCGCCTCGCTCGCCGGCGCGGCGCTCTCCTTCGGGGCGGCCGACGTCCTGGGCGGATCCGGCTTCCTGGCGATCTACCTCGTCGGCCTGTGCCTCGGCAACACGCCCAACCACTTCCGGGGGACCCTGCGCAGCTTCCACGAGGGCCTCGCGTACCTGGCCCAGGTGAGCCTGTTCGTCGTGCTGGGGCTGCTCGTGTTCCCCAGCGACCTGCCTCCGGTCGCGCTGTCCGGGGTGGCCCTGGCGGCTGTGCTGATCCTGGTCGCGCGCCCGCTGGGGGTGCTGCTCTCCCTGGCCGGGCAGCGGTTCAAGGCCCGCGAGGTGGCGTTCGTGAGCTGGGCCGGCCTGCGCGGGGCGGTGCCGATCGTGCTCGCGACCTTCGCCGCCACCGAGGGCCTCTCGCAGCGCGGGACGATCTTCAACGCGGTCTTCTTCGTCGTGCTGGTGTCCGCGTTCGTGCAGGGCACGACGCTCGAGCCGCTGGCCCGGCGGCTGGGCCTGACGACCGAGCGGCCGGCCCTCTCGCGGCCGCCGATCGAGGTGGGCGCCGTGCAGGGGGCGGACCTGATCGAGTACGAGGTGCGCGAGGGGCACGCCGTCGCCGGGCGGCGGGTGCGCGAGCTCGGGCTGCCGCGCGCCGCGCTGGTCGCCGTGATCGTCCGCGAGGAGCAGGCCGTGCCGCCCCGCGGCAGCACGCGGGTCGAGGCCGGGGACCGGCTCTACGTGCTCCTGCGCAACGAGAACCGCAAGGAGATGGAGTCGCTCATGCGCGCGTGGGAGGAGGGGCCGCTGCCCGGCCCGGCGGACGGCGCCGCGCCGGACGCGGACGGCTCAGGGGCCGACCCGGTCGAGGTCGTCGGCGGCGAGGGCCTCCCGCAGCGCCAGGCGGACCTCCCGGAGCCGCCCCCAGAGGGCCGCTGAGGCGTCCTGCGATCCGAGGGCGGCGCTGAGGCGCTCGTCGAGTTGCGCGAGCGCCGGGAGCGCGGCCTCCAGGGCCTTCCTCCCGCGTCCGGTGAGCCGGATCAGCCGCAGGCGCTGATCGCCCGGGCTCGGCGCGCGCTCCACCAGGCCGCGCTCCGCGAGCTGATGCACGACGGCGGTGGCGTGCGCGGAGCTCATCCGCAGGATGCGGGTCATGTCCGACGGCTGGGCCGGGTCCGGCTCCCGCGAGGCGATCACCCGGAGGGCGTTGAACTGCGCGAGGTTGAGCTCCGCCCGGCGGCGGACCGCCCGGTCGAGCGCGCGGGACACCTCGCCGCCGGCCATCAGCAGCTCCATCGTGGTGCCCGCCCCGTCCTGGCCGGACGCGCCGGCCGGGAGGTTGCCGGTTGTCGACATCTGTCGGTACCTTAGCTCGTGAGTTAGCTAAAGATCGAGAAAAGCAGGGGGAGGACGCATGCGTCTGGCCGACAAGGCGATCATCGTGACGGGCGGGAGCAAGGGCCTCGGCCGCGAGGCCGCGCTCCTCTTCGCGCGCGAGGGCGCGCGGGTCGTGGTCACGGGGCGCGGGCAGGAGGCGCTCGACGCCGTCGTCGCCGAGGCCGGCCAAGCGGGCCTCGAGCTCCGCGCCATCCGGGGGGACGTCTCCTCGGAGGAGGACTGCCGGCGGACGGTCGAGGGGACGGTCGCCGAGCTCGGGCGGATCGACGTCCTCTTCAACAACGCCGGCGTGCTCCCGGTGGGCACCGCCTGGGAGACCTCCTCCGAGGACTTCGACCGCGCCATGGCCGTCAACGTCCGGGGCACCTGGCTGATGTCCAAGATGACCATCCCTCACATGCTCGAGCGCGGCTCGGGCGCGATCATCAACAACTGCTCGGTGCTGGGGCTCAAGGCCTGCCCGGGCGCGGCCGCCTACAACACGAGCAAGGGCGCCGTCGCCCAGCTCACGCGCTCGATGGCGCTGGAGCTGGCCGGGACCGGGGTGCGGGTGAACGCGCTCTGCCCCGCCACGACCCTCACCCCGATGGTGACCGACGTCTTGGCCGCCGCGCCGGACCCCGCCGCCGCCGAGGCCTACTTCCTGGCCCAGCTCCCGGTCGGCCGCTTCGGCACCGAGGCCGAGATCGCCAAGGCCTGCCTGCTGCTCGCGGAGGACGGCCTGGACTTCATGACCGGGTCGATGCTCTCGATCGACGGGGGGTGGGGCGCGAGCTGAGGACGCTCGGGGCGCGCGCCGCCCCCCCGGCTATCCTCCAGGCGTGGGTCGGACCCGCCTCGACGCCGCGCTCGTGGAGCGCGGCCTCTTCCCGTCGCGATCGCGCGCCCAGGCGGCCGTGATGGCCGGCCTCGTGCGCGTGGACGGGACCGTGGCGCCGAAGCCCGGAACCGCGGTCGCCGAGGACGCGGACCTGCGCGTCGAGGGCGGCGCCGAGCACGTCTCGCGCGGCGGGCGCAAGCTCGCGAACGCGCTCGAGGCCTTCGGGCTGGACGTGGCCGGCGCCCGGGCGCTCGACGTGGGCGCCTCGACCGGCGGCTTCACGGACTGCCTGCTGCAGGCCGGGGCCGCGTCGGTGATCGCGCTCGACGTCGGGTACGGCCAGCTCGACTGGAGCCTGCGGAACGACCCGCGGGTGCACGTGATGGAGCGGGTCAACGCGCGCGCGATCGCGCCGGCCGACCTGCCCTACGCGCCGGACCTGGTCACGGTCGACGTCTCGTTCATCTCCGTGGCGACGGTCTGGCCGGCGGTCGCGGCGACGCTGGCGCCCGGCTGGCGGGCGCTGGTGTTGGTGAAGCCCCAGTTCGAGGTGGGCCGCGAGGCGGTGGGCAAGGGCGGCGTGGTGCGCGACCCGGCCCTGCGCGAGGCGGCGGTGGAGTCCGTGGCCCGGGCCCTCGCGGCGGCCGGCGGGCGGGTGCTCGGTGCGGCCGACAGCGACCTGCCGGGACCGAAGGGCAACCGCGAGGTCTTCCTGCACGCCATCGACGGGACCGCCGCCGCGTGATCACCTCCAGCACCGAGCCGATCCCCTTCCAGGAGGGGAAGCCGACGCGGCGCGTCCTGCTGCTCACCCACCGTGAGCCGTCGGTGACGCGCGAGGCGCTGCCGGCCGTCCTGTCGGTGCTCGAGGACGGCGGCGTGAAGGTGTTGGTGCCCGCCGCCGAGGCGGTGAAGCATCCGGCGCTGACCGCCTTCCCCTCCAGCGACAACATGCGCCTGTCGGCCGACGGCGACCTGATCCTGGTGCTCGGCGGCGACGGCAGCATCCTGCGCGCGCTGGCGCGCGAGGCCGGCGCCGGCGCCCCGGTGATCGGGGTCAACTACGGCCGCGTCGGCTTCCTCGCCTCGATCGACCGCGGCGACCTGGAGCGCGACCTGCGCCGGGTGCTCCAGGGCGAGTACGTGGTGGTCGGGCTCCCCTCGCTGCGGGTCGAGTGGAGCGACGGGACGGTCCGCGCGGTCAACGACCTCGCGCTGATGCGCGGCGGCGAAGCCCGCATCGCCGACCTGAGCTACGCGATCGACGGCGAGCGCGTGGCGACGGTGCGCTGCGACGGCATGGTCGCCTCGACCCCGGTGGGCTCCACCGCCTACAACCTGGCCGCGGGCGGCCCCACGGTCTCCTGGCGGGTGCGCTGCTACGTGCTCTCGTTCATCGCGCTGCACCACCTGGACACGCGGCCGCTGATCATCGGCGCCGAGGAGACCCTGACGGTCACGAACAGCGCGATCGTGGGCGATTGCGACCTGATCTCGGACGGTCAGCGGATCGGCGCGCTGCGCCCCGGCCGCTCGGTGACGATCACGATGGGCGGCTCGGAGGTCCACCTCGGGATCTTCCCCGAGGCCTCCTACTGGCGGCGCTACCGGGAGAAGTTCGGGCGGCCTTGATCCGGTCGCTGGAGGTCCGCGGGCTGGTCGTGATCGAGCGGGCCGAGTTGGTCCCGCCGCCCGGCCTGACCGCGATCACCGGCGAGACCGGGGCGGGGAAGACCGTCCTGGCCCAGGCGCTGGGCCTGCTGGCCGGAGCGCCGGCGGACCCGAAGGCCGTCCGCCCCGGCGCGCGCCACGCGCTGGTGCAGGCGACGATCGCGCTGCCCGAGGGGTTCTGGGACGGCCTGGACGAGGACGATCCGGCGGCGGCGCTGCGCGAGCTGGTGGACGACGAGCGCGAGGTGGTGGTCGCGCGACGGGTGCCGGCCGAGGGGCGGGCGCGTGCGCTGGTGGACGGGCAGGCCGCGCCGCGGGACGCGGTCGCCTCCCTGGCGCGGTCCGCGCTGCGGTTCTCGGGCCAGGGCGAGCACCGGCGGCTGGTGTCGCCGGCGGCCCAGCTGGCGGTGCTCGACGCGTTCGCCGGGTCCGGGGCGACGGGCGCCGCCGCGCGGCTGGCGGCCCTGCGCCGGCGCTTGCGGGGGCTCGATCGCGCGATCGACGCCGCCCGCGCGAGGCGCGACGAGGCCGCGCGCCGGCGCGCGGAGCTCGAGGCGCTGGTGGCCGACGTGGACGAGCTGGGGCCGGACCCGCGCGAGGAGGCCGATCTCGCGGTCGAGCGCGAGCGCCTGCGCCACGCCGAGCGGCTGGCGGGCGCCGCCGCCGCGGCGGCCGAGGCGCTGGCGCCGGCGGACGGCGAGGGCGGCGCGATCGAGGCGGTCGGCGAGGCCGCGCGGTTGCTGGGGGCCGTCCGGGACGTCGATCCCGCGCTGGCCGCCCCGCATGAGGAGCTGGCCGGCGCCGAGGCGGTGCTGCAGGAGGCCGCGATCGCGCTCCGGGGCTATCTGGAGGGCCTCGACGCCGAGCCGGGGCGGCTGGACGCATTGGAGGGACGGCTGGAGGCGTACTCCCGGGTCGGCCGGCGCCACGGCGGCGACGCGGCCGAGCTGCTGCGCCGGGCCGACGAGGCGCGGGAGGCGCTCGCGGCGCTCGATGCGGGAGCGGCGGCCGACGACGGGTTGGCGGCCGAGCGGGCGGGGGTCCTGGACGAGGCGCGGCAGCTGGCGGTGGAGCTGTCGGCGATCCGGGCCGAGGCGGCGCCCCGGCTGGAGCACGCGGTGGCGGGCGAGCTGGCCGACCTGGCGATGCCGGCGGCGGCCCTGCGGATCGAGATCACCTCGGCCGCGGGCGATCCGCCGGTCGAGGGCTGCGTGATGTGGCTGCGGGCCAACCCGGGCCTGCCGGAGGGCCTTCTGGCCGAGTCCGCCTCGGGCGGCGAGCTCTCGCGGGTGCTGCTCGCGCTGCACGGCGTGGCCGCCGCGGCGGACGACGGCGCGGCCTGGGTCTTCGACGAGGTGGACTCGGGGATCGGCGGGGTCACGGCGGCGGCGGGGGGGCGCCGGCTGGCCGCGATGGCGCGCGGGCGGCAGGTGCTCACCATCACCCACCTGCCCCAGGTGGCCGCGATGGCCGACGCCCACTACCGCCTGGTGAAGGACGTGGACGGGGAGGGCCGGGCCCGCACCCGGATCGAGCCGGTGGCGGGGGAGGCCCTGGTGGCGGAGCTCTGCCGGATGCTCGGCGCGGCGCCCGACGACGACGGGGCGCGGCAGCACGCGGAGGAGCTCCTGGCGCGTCGCGGCGTCTGACGCCGTCGTACCGGGCCTCAGCTTCGCTGAGGCCTCGTCCGGCAATCCCCTGCGGCGGCGTGAGAGCGCGCCGGCGCGGCGTCCGGGTGCCCGCCGCGGTCTGATTCCGGGGCTGTGGTCCGTTGGCGCCGCCGTGTCCAATTGGGCGCGGTGCGGCCGATCGGACGCGGATGCTCGCGCCTCCTACGCGAGCGCGGCGCACCTCGCTCCGGGCAGCGCCTCGAGCTCGTCGACGGCGAGGTCCCGCGCGGCCTCGGCGCGGACCTCGGCGCCCAGCCGCGCCGCGGCCTCACGGAAGCCGGGCTCGACGATCAGGCGGCTTACGGCCCGGGCGATCTGCTCCGGCCGAGCCGAGGCCTTCAGCCGCAAGCCGACGCGGTGCGCGGCAACCCGGGCCGCGTTGTCGTTCTGGTCGCGGCCCATCGGCATGCAGAGCATCGGGACCCCCGCCGCCAGCGCCTTCATCACGATGCCGTGGCCGGCGTGGGTCACGGCGGCCGCCGCCTCGCGAAGGACTGCCTGATGGGGCGCCGAGGCCACCACCTGCACGCTCCGCGGCGCGCGCAGGCCGGTCGGGTCGATCGCCGGGCCGGTCGTCACGACGGCGCGCACCGGCAGCCGGCCGAGCCCGTCGACGACCCGCTGCAGCGTCTCGCGGTGGTCCTGGAAGGTCGTGCTCATGGCCACCAGCACCAGCGGCTCGTCGCCCGGCGGCGCCGTCCAGCGCTCGGCCCAGACCGGGTCCTCGAGCTGGGGCCCCGCGTAGCGCAGGTTCGCCGGCATCCGCGGCGCGGGGAAGTCGAAGGCCCGGGCGCTGAGCACCAGCAGCCGCCTGGCGTGGTGGAACTGCTCGAACACGCCGTCCACCGCCGGCAGGCCGTGCTGGGCGCGGAGCGCGTTCAACCCGGGCAGCGCCCGGCTCCAAAGGCGGCGCGCCATGGCGGTCATCGCCGCGTCGCGGACCCGCCCCAGCGGGCCTCGCGCCGGTTGCAGCCCCGGACCGAACGGGGGGAGCCCGGTCCCCGGCTCGCCCCAGAGGTTCGGCACCAGCACCGCCAGCGGCACTCCGGCGGCCTCGGCCGCGATCTGGCTCCCCACGAGGAAGAAGCACGAGGCGACGGCGTCCGGACGCTCCTCGCGCAGCGCCTCGGCCGTGTCGGCGGCGTAGCCGGGCGCCCAGCCGAAGAGGATCTCGCGCATGAGCCCGGCCTGCTGGATCGGCGTGCGCAGCGCGTAGTCGCGGATGAGCTCGCCGCCCAGGGCCCGCGTGGTGCGGTGACGGCCCTCCCGCCAGGGGCGGAAGCCGGCGCCGATCCGGGCGGCCTCCTCGGCGACGGTCGGGTCGGCGAGGACGCTGACGCGGTGGCCGCGCTCGATCAGGCGCCGGGCAACCGACAGCTCGGGCGGCACCGTCCCGCCGGCGTCGGTGACGGCGAACAGGAAGTGGCTCATGGGAGACCTCCGGTTTCGGGCGGCTCCGCGGCGAGGACGCCGGTCACGAGCCGGACCATGATGTCCTGGGTGACCCGGCGGCTCAGGCGCAGGTCGCGCCGAAGGAGCTTCCAGGTGAACACGTCGGTGGCGGCGTGCAGCGCCGCCAGGGCCTCGCGCCGGGCCTTTCCCCCAGGGGGCAGGCGGTCGGCGAACATCTGAGCGAGCCAGTCCTGGTGGTAGGCGCGGGCGCGGGCGAGCATCGCGGCCACCGTCGGGATGCGCTCGTCCAGGGCCGCGGCTCTGGCGTTGCCGTCGCCGAACTCCTCGTACTGGTCGACGAGGGCGCCGACGATGCTGGTCACGTCGCCGGGCCGCGCGCCGGCGCGCAGCTCGGCGATGCGAGCGCCGACCGTCTCGACCGCGGCGAGGTAGAGCCCCTCCTTGGAGTGGAAGTGGTTGAGCAGCGTCTGGTGGGACACGCCGGCCTCGCGTGCCAGGCCGACGATCGTCACCTGGTCGTAGGGCCGGGCTCCGAAGGCCTCGAGCGCCGCATCCAGGATCCGCGCCCGGGTGGCGTCCACCGCGTCGGCGCGGCTTCGCATGCGTGAGCTGGGATCCGGCCCGTCCATTGGAGTGGCAGTCAATCTATGGTTGACTGCTACTCAAGTCAATCCCGCGGGGCGCTCCCCGCAACCCCGTTGCCCCGCGAGCTCGGGGCCGGCGGATCGGACGGGCGTACCCACCCGGACCAAAGGCGGCGCCGCCCGAGGACGACCTCGGAATCAGGCCACGGCGAGCGACCGGACGCCGCGCCGGACGGCCTTCACGTGTCGCACGGTGCGCCGGAACAGGCCTTAGCTGCGCTGAAGCCTCATCCCGGCATCCCTGCGGCGGCGTGCGGGGGTTCCGGCGCCTGTCCGGGTGCCCGCCGCGGTCTGATTCCGGGTTGGGCACCGTCGCGTCGCTTGTCCAATTGGCCGCGGTGCGGCTGATCGGAAGGGCGAATCACCCCGGAGCTCGGTCGAGGTCGAGCTCATCGGGCCGAATCCGCCGACGCACGCAGGTCTCCGCGGGGGCGGGAAGGGGCCCATGGCCGGCGGGGAGCCGGCGCCCGAACGACGCCCTAGTGCTGCCGCACCGCGAGCGCGGTGACGATCATGAGGCTGCCGAGCGCGGCGAGGCCCGCGAGGACCGTGCTCTTGGCGTCCTGCGCGACGGGGAGGACGTTCCCCATCACGAGGCCGAGCGCCACCAGGACGCCGCCCATGGCGACCTGGATCCGGGTGCTCACGCGAACCACGCTCTGATCACGCATCGTGCTCTCCATGTGCTCGATGGCCCGGCCGGTCGGCCCGGGCGTTCGGTCGATGCCGGCCCTCGGCCGGCACTCTTGGCATCGGCGCGCCGTCGCCCGAGCTGAGCCGCCCGCCCGCCCATCGGCCGGCGTCGTCGACGTGGGACCCGCCGGACGCGTCACCGCGGTTCCACGCACCGCGCGGACTTCGCGCCCCGTAAGGGGTGACGGACGCCCGACCCGGCGTCCGCGAGGGTGGCTATCCTCAGACCGGCCGGGGTTCGATCGGAGGGAGTCGCCGTGAGTGATGGAGCGGTCAGCTACATCTTCGTCACCGGCGGAGTTGTCTCGAGTCTCGGCAAGGGGATCACCGCCGCCTCGCTCGGGACCCTCCTCAAGGCCCGGGGCCTGCGGGTGTCGCTGCAGAAGTGCGACCCGTACCTGAACGTGGACCCGGGCACGATGAGCCCGTTCCAGCACGGCGAGGTGTTCGTCACCGAGGACGGGGCCGAGACCGACCTCGACCTCGGGCACTACGAGCGCTTCACCGACGAGAGCCTGACCCGGATCGCGAACGTCACCACCGGCTCCGTCTACGACACGATCATCAAGCGCGAGCGCCGGGGCGACTTCCTCGGGGCGACGGTGCAGGTGATCCCCCACGTCACCGACGAGATCAAGGCGCGCATCCGCCAGGCGGCCGCCAGCTCGGGCGCCGACGTGGTGATCGTCGAGATCGGCGGCACGGTGGGCGACATCGAGTCGCTGCCGTTCCTCGAGGCCATCCGCCAGTTCCGCAACGACGTCGGCCGCGAGAACGTGGTCTTCGTCCACGTGACGCTGGTGCCGTACCTCGACGCCGTCGGCGAGCTCAAGAGCAAGACCACCCAGCACTCGGTGAACGAGCTGCGGCGCATCGGCATCGAGCCCGACATCCTGGTGCTGCGCTCGAACCGGCCGCTCACCGACGACATCCGCCAGAAGATCGCCCTCTATGGCGGCATCGCGCCCGACGCGGTCATCTCCGCGGTCGACGCGCGCGACATCTACGAGGTGCCGCTCGGCCTGGAGGACGAGGGCATGGCCCGCGTCGTCTGCCGCCGCCTCGGCCGCCACACGCCGACGCCGGACCTCACGGACTGGCGCCGGCTGGTGCAGCGGATCCACGACTCCGAGGGCTCGGTCCGGATCGCCCTCGTCGGCAAGTACGTCCAGCTTCACGACGCCTACCTCTCCGTGGCCGAGGCGCTCAAGCACGCCGCCATCCACCACGGCGTCGAGCTCGAGATCGACTGGGTCGACGCCGAGGAGCCCGACCTCCACCGGGCGCTCGGGCTGGCCGACGGGATCCTCATCCCGGGCGGCTTCGGCGAGCGCGGCGTCGAGGGCAAGATCGCCGCGGCGCGCTACGCCCGCGAGAACAACGTGCCGTTCCTCGGCATCTGCCTGGGGATGCAGCTGGCGGTGGTCGAGTTCGCCCGCAACGTGGTGGGCATGGCCGGTGCCAACTCGAGCGAGTTCGACCAGGGCACGCCCTACCCGGTCATCGACCTGCTTCCCGAGCAGCGCCAGATCGAGGAGCGCGGCGGCACCATGCGCCTCGGCGCCGACCCGGTGGCGCTGATCGAGAACACCAAGGTCCGCGCGGCCTACGACGACCAGCCGGTGGTCTACGAGCGCCACCGCCACCGCTACGAGGTCAACCCGGCGCTGCGCCGCCGGCTCGAGGACGCCGGCCTGGTCGCCAGCGGCCAGTCGCCCAACGGGCGCCTGGTGGAGGCGATCGAGCTTCCCGGCCACCCCTGGTTCTGCGCCTCGCAGTTCCACCCGGAGTTCAAGAGCCGGCCCACCCGGCCGCAGCCGCTCTACCGCGACTTCGTGGGCGCGGCGGTGGCGTTCGCCGGTCGCGGTGTCCCCGCCGAGGAGGCACCGCTCGCCGAGGACGACGCCGAGGCGCGGACGCCCGTGGCCTCGGCCACGCCGGGCCGCGACTGATCCCGGGGCCGCCCGGGTGAGCGAGGAGACGCTGGACGGGCTGCCCGAGGTGGCCCGCCTCATGGCGCGCCTGTGCGAGATCCCCTCGCCCTCGCGCGCCGAGGGGGCCGTCGCGGAGGCCGTGCGGGCCGAGCTCGCCGAGCTCGGCGCCGAGGTGACCGAGGACGACGCGGCCCAGACCCTCCCGGCCGGCTGCGGCAACATCGTCGCCCGCTTCCCGGCCACGGCCGAGGGCGGCGTGCCGATCATGTTCGGCGCCCACCTCGACACCGTCCCGCCGACCGACGCGATCGAGGTCGTGGTGGTCGACGGCCACCTCACCAACCGGAACAACGCGATCCTCGGCGCCGACGACAAGGCCGCCGTGGCGGTGCTGCTGCACGCCGCGCGACGCCTGCGCGACGAGGAGATCCCGCACGCCGGCGTCGAGCTGCTGTTCACGCCCTGCGAGGAGATCGGCCTGCGCGGGGCGACGGTCTTCGAGCCCTCCCGGCTCGCCGCGCGCTACGGCTTCATCTATGACCACACCGGCGAGGTCGGCGCGGTGGTGGGATCGGCGCCGAGCCTCCAGCGCATCGAGGCGACCTTCGTGGGCACGCCGGCGCACGCGGGCATCGTCCCCGAGCGGGGGCGCAGCGCGATCCTCGCGGCCGCCGCGGCCATCGCCCGGATGACGCTCGGGCGCATCGACCCCGAGACCACCGCGAACGTGGGCACGATCTCCGGCGGGACGGCGACCAACGTGATCCCGGAGCTCTGCTCGATCGCCGCCGAGGCCCGCAGCCGCGACGAGGGGGCCCTGTCGGCCCAGGTCACGGCGATGCTCGACGCGCTCACCTGGGCGGCGAGCGAGCGCGAGGTCGACCTGCAGACCCGCGTCGCCACCGAGTTCCACGGTTACCGCCTCAGCGAGCGCGACCCCCAGGTGGCGATGGTCCTCGGCGTCCTGGCGGGCCTCGGCCTCGCGCCGCGCCTGGTGGCGAGCGGCGGCGGCTCCGACGTGAACGCCCTGCTCCGCAACGGGTTCCCGGCGGTCAACGTCTGCAACGGGATGATCGACGTCCACACCGGGGACGAGCGCATCGCGGTGAGCAGCCTCGAGCGGATGGTGGACGTCACCCTGGGGCTCGTCGAGGCCGCCCGCGCCGCTGCATGAGGGAGGTCCCGGTCGCCGGCCCGGGCGCGGCGGGCGGCCCGCGGCTGGACCCGCCGGTCCGGTCCGAGCGGATCTTCGAGGGCCACGTGGTGAGCCTTCGGGTCTCGCACTACCGCCGCCCGGACGGCGTCGAGGTGCGGCGCGAGGTGCTCGACCACCCGGGCGCCGTGGTGATGGTGCCGGTCGAGGGCGACCACGTCCTGATGGTGCGCCAGCCGCGCGAGGCGGTCGAGGAGTACACGCTGGAGCTGCCGGCGGGCAAGCTCGACAAGCCGGGCGAGCCGCCGATCGAGTGCGCCAAGCGCGAGCTGGCGGAGGAGGTCGGGCGCGCGGCCGCCGAGTGGCGCGACCTGGGCGGCTTCTACACCGCGCCGGCGATCCTCACCGAGTTCATCCACTGCTTCCTCGCGCGCGACCTCACCCCGGTCGAGGCCGAGCGCCCGGAGGGCGAGGAGATCGAGGTCGTCGCGTGGCCGCTGGCCGACCTCGGGGCGCTGATCGACCGGGTGCACGACGCGAAGACCCTGATCGGGCTGCTGCGCCTCGAGCGGGAGCTCCGGGCCGCGGGCTGACCCCGCCGCCGGCGGCCTGATCCGGGCCGCGCCGGCGCTCGTAGGCCAACCCGAAGGCCCGGCCGACCGCCCCGGGCGCAACGAACACGTCCGCCGGCCGCCCTCGGGCGCCCGGGGGACGAGAGGAGTGCGCTTTGTCCGACGGACTCGACCTCGTCTACCGCTCCATCGACGAGCAGCACGCTGACGCATCGCCGAAATCGCGCCGCCAGTTCGTGACCGGCGCCGCCGCCACGCTGGGCGGCCTCGGCCTGCTCTCCGTTCCCGGCCTCGCGATGGCCCAGAAGGCCGTCGCGGGGAACGACCCGCAGACCATCCTGAACATCGCGGCCACGGCCGAGGTGCTCGCGACGATCGTGAACACGGTCGGCTGGGAGAAGGGCCTGGGCACCGACGACGTCACCCAGGGCAACATCGCCGCGGCGGCCCGCGAGGAGCTCATCCACTACAACGTGCTGATCTCCAAGGGCGTCGGCGGCCGCCCGCTCACCAAGAAGATCTGGGTGCCGGACGCGGTCTTCGCCGACCGCACCAGCCTCCTCAGCACGCTCGAGGTGGGCGACCAGATCTTCATCAACGCGTACCTCATCGGCGTGACGACCTTCGGCCAGGCCGGCAACGGCACCCTGGCCCGCATCGCCGCCGAGTTCATGGGCGCCGAGGCGGTGCACCGCGCCCTGGCGCGCCAGTCGCTCGGCAAGCTCGGCAACGATCGCGTCTTCATGAAGTACAGCCAGCGCGAGACGGCCAAGGGCGCGCCGAACAAGGGCTCGGTGGGCTTCACGAAGATCGGCGTCGCCGCCGAGCAGCTGCAGGCGGCCGGCTTCGGCTTCGGCGCGAAGGGCGCCACGCCGGGCCGGTTCTACGACTTCGACGCCGTGAGCAAGCGGACGCCGAACCCGGCCGGGGTCAACACCCCCACGCCGAAGTAGGCCCGCCTCGTGCCGCCGGCGCCGCCCTCCGGCGGTGCGGGCGGCACGAGGCCATCCGAGGCCCCGGTTAACGTCCCCCGCCGGTGTCGATCCTCGGCGGTTATCCACGATTCCAGACGGCCCCGCCGACGCTGCCGCACGTCGAGCGCCAGAAGGCCGCCCGCGACGCCCGGCACCCGCGCGAGCCGCTCGCCGCCGACCCGGCCGAGCGGAAGGTCTACCGGCTGCGTCCCGTCGCGGGCTCCGACCGGGCCTCGGAGGCGCTGCGCGCGACCCTCGATCCCGAGCAGCTCGCCGTGGTCGAGGAGGCCCGGGGGCGGGCGCTGGTGCTGGCGTCGGCCGGCTCGGGCAAGACGCGCACGATCGTGGCCAAGCTGGCGCACGTGGTCGGCACCGGCACGGCGCCCGAGTCGGTGATGCTGGTCACCTTCACGCGCCGGGCGGCCCGCGAGATGACCGGGCGGGCGCAGGCCGCCGCCGCCGCCGACCTGTCCGGCATGGCGGCGGGCACCTTCCACTCGATCTGCCAGCGGATCCTGCGCAGCCACGGGCCGCTGGTGGGGCTGCCGTCGGCCTTCACGGTGCTCGACGCCGAGGACCAGAGCGACCTGGTGGCCGTGGCCCGCGACGCCGCGCTGGCGGGCCTGGAGTCGCGGCCCTCGCTGCCGAAGCCCGGCGTGGTCGCCGGCTGGGCCGGCCTGGCGGCCGAGAGCTCCCGGGCGTTCGCGTCGGTCGTCGTCGAGCAGAACCCGCGCCTCGGCGACCGGATCGAGCTGCTGGCCGAGATCGCCGCCGGCTACGAGGAGCGCAAGCGCGCGATGGGCGCGGTCGACTACGCCGACCTGCTGGTGCTGGTGCGCCGGCTGCTCGCCGAGCACGAGACCGTGCGCCGGCGCCTCTGCGAGCGCTTCCGCTGGGTCCTGGTGGACGAGCTCCACGACGTGAACCCGATCCAGGCCGAGCTGGCCGAGGCGTTCGCGGGGGAGGGCGGCAACCTGGTGGCGGTCGCCGATCCCGACCAGTCGATCTACTCGTGGCGCGGCGCCGACCCGGAGGCCGTCGACCGCTTCGCGGCCGCGCCCGACACGCGGATCTTCCCGCTGAGCACGAACTACCGCTGCTCGCCCGAGATCGTCGCGCTGGCCCAGGAGACGCTCCCGGCGGGCAACCCGTACGGCAAGCGGCTGCGCTCGGCCCGGCCGGCGACCGGCCAGCCGCCGGTGGTGGCCCACCTGGCCTCGGTGCAGGAGGAGGCCGCCTTCGTCACGCAGCGGATCGCCGACCTGATCACCGAGGGCCGCGAGCCGGGCGACATCGGGGTGCTCTACCGCGCGCACCACCACTCGGTGGACCTGCAGCTCGCGCTGACGACCGCCGGCGTGGAGTTCGAGCTCTACTCGGGAGCGCGCTTCGTGGAGAGCGCGCACGTAAAGGACGTTCTCGCGTTCTGCCGCGTGCGCCACAACCCGCGCGACGAGCTCGCCTGGCACCGGGCGCTGAAGCAGGCGGAGCGGGTGGGCGAGCGAACCGCGGGGAGGGCGCTGGCCGAGCTGCGGACGAGCGCCGACCCGCTGGCGACGGCCGCGGCGCTCGGCGACGCCGGCCCGCCCGGCGCCCGGCCGGGGCTGCGCCGCCTGGCCGACACGGTCCGCGCGGTGGCCGGCATGGAGCGGCCCGAGGAGATCGTGCTCGAGGTGGCCCGCGCCGAGTGGTTCCGCGACCGGCTGCAGCGCACGTACCCCAACTGGCGCGACCGCGAGGCCGATCTGGCGCGGCTGGCCGAGCTGGCGGCACGGCGCGAGGACCTGGCGGCCTTCCTGGCCGACCTGGCGCTGGCCGAGCGCGTGGAGGCCGACGAGGACGTCTCGGGGCCGGCGCGCCGGGTCGCGCTCTCGACGGTGCACCAGGCCAAGGGCCTCGAGTGGCCGGTCGTGTTCGTGCTGCAGGTCGAGGCGGGCAGCTTCCCCTCGTCCTGGGCGGTCAGCGAGGGCAACCTCGCCGAGGAGGAGCGGCTCTTCTACGTCGCGGTCACGCGCGCGGCCGACGAGCTCTACCTCTGCCGCCCGATCGCCGCGCGCCGTCCCTGGGACACCGGCGCCGACGCCGTGGTGATCAACTCGGGCCTGGGCTTCCTCGACCGCGACCTGGGCGGCCTCGTCGAGGAGTGGTCCGTCCGGTAGACGGCCGCGCTAGGTTTCGCCCGATGATCGTCTCCCGGCGCGACGAAGGCCTGCTGATGGTCCGCCAGGTCGATCACCAGCACCACTGCGGCCTGATGGCCGAGGCGTGGGGGAACCGCGAGTTCGGCCGGCCCGAGCCCTACCGGCCGCTGGTCGACGCCGCCACCTGGCACGACGAGGGCTGGCGGTCCTGGGAGGCCGCGCCCGAGGTCAACGGCAGCGGCCGCCCGATCGACTTCCCGGACCTCGACCGGACGGTGCACACCGAGCTCTACCGCGACTGCATCGGGTACGCGCTCTCGATGGGGCCGCGCGCCGGGCTGCTCGTGAGCATGCACGGGCAGGGGCTCTACGAGCGCCGCCTCGGCCTCGACGGCCCGCCGCCGTCCCGCGCCGACCGCCCGCCGGCCGTGCGCCGGTTCCTGGAGGACCAGGAGGCGCTGCAGGCGCGCCTGCGCCACGACCTGGGCGACGTGGGGATCGAGCCGTGGGCGTGGGCCGGCTACCGCCTCCTGCAGGCGTGGGACCTGCTGAGCCTCTACATGCTCTGGAAGCCGCTCCCGGCCGGGGAGGAGGGCGAGCTGCCCCGCGTCCCCCGCGGCGTGGGCGACGACGAGGGCGTCACGATCCGCCTGCACGCCGACGGGCCCGCGAGCTGCGTCTGCGACCCGTTCCCGTTCGCGATGGACGAGGTGGCGCTGCCGGTGGCCGCGCGGGTGATCCCCGACCGCGCCTACCGGTCCGACGACGAGCTGCGGCGCGCGCTCGCCAACGCCGAGTGGATGACCCTGGAGTGCGTGGCGCGACGCGCCTAGAGGTGGGCCGCCGGGCCGTCGTGCTGGTGCTGGACGGGGTGGGGGCGGGCGCCGCGGTGGACGCCGACCGCTTCGGCGACGCCGGCGCGGACACCCTGGGTCATGTCGCCGCCGCGGTCGGGGGCCTGCGGTTGCCGGCGCTGGAGCGCCTGGGCCTGGGGGCGATCGCGCCGCTCGCCGGCGTCGCGGTGCCGGAGCGACCGGCGGCCCTGGTGGGCCGGTTGGCCGAGCGCTCGGCGGCCAAGGACACCACCACCGGCCACTGGGAGCTGATGGGCTGCCGCACCGACGTCGCGCCGCCCACCTACCCCGGCGGCTTCCCGCCCGAGGTGATGGACGCGTTCGCCGCCGCGATCGGGAGGGGATGGCTCTGCAACGCGCCGGCGTCCGGCACCCAGGTGCTCGAGGACTTCGGCGCCGAGCACCTGCGGACCGGCGACCCGATCGTCTACACCTCGGGCGACTCGGTCTTCCAGGTCGCCGCGCACGAGGAGGTCATGTCCCGGGAGGAGCTCTACGCCGCCTGCGCGGCGGCGCGCGCGATCCTGGCCGGGCCGCACGCGGTGTCGCGGGTGATCGCCCGCCCGTTCGGCGGACGCCTCGGCGCCTTCGCGCGCGATGCGGGCGGCCGGAAGGATCTCTCGCTGCCGCCCTCGGGACCGACGGCGCTCGACCGCCTCACCGACGCCGGCGTGCCGGTCCACGGCGTCGGCAAGATCGCGCAGGTCTTCGCCGGCCGCGGCGTGGCCGGCGACCACCCGACCGCGGGCAACGCGGAGGGGATGGCGGCGGTCGTGACGCTGCTCGGCGAGCTCGAGGCCGGGCTCGTGTTCGCGAACCTGATCGACTTCGACCAGCTCTACGGGCACCGCAACGACGTCGAGGGCTTCGCCGCCTGCCTCGAGGAGCTCGACGCCGCCCTGCCGGCGCTGCTCGACGCGCTCCGGCCGGGCGACCTGCTGGCCATCACCGCCGACCACGGGAACGACCCGACGATCCCCTCGACGGACCACAACCGCGAGTGGGTCCCGCTGCTGGTCCACGTGGCGGGCTGGGACCCGGCCGGCGCGCGTTGGGTCGGCGAGTACGGCGACCTGGGGCAGACCGTGCTGGCGCGCCTCGCCCCGCGGGCCTCGCGCGCGGGGCTCTCGGGCCGGCCCATCCCCCTCGCGGGAGCCTGAGCCGGCCCGCGGGCCGTTCCCTCTACGCGCCGCCCTCGTACTTGAACGAGAGCTGAAGGCGCGCGCGGTAGCTCGAGATCGTGCCGTCCTCGCCGATGGTCACGTCCAGCTTGGAGACCTCCGCGACACGCAGGTCGCGAAGGGACCCTGACGCCGTCTTCACCGCGGTGGCCGCCGCGTCCTCCCACGACTCCGAGCTCGTGCCCACGACGTCGATCACCCTGTAGACGCTGTTGCCCATCGGTGGTCCTTTCGCGAAGAGAGAGTGGCCCCCGCGAGCCGGCCGAGCCGGGCTCGCTCGTGACAAGCATCACGAACTGAGGCCACGGCGGCAAGGGCGTCTCGGGCCCTAAATGCGGACGGCACCCTCGTCGCGCAGGCGTTCGAGGTTCAGCGCCAGGCGCTCGCGCAGGTTGGCATCGGCGGGCAGGGCGACCAGGCCGCGCTCGGGCGTGCCCACCTCGACCGAGGCCGCGTCACCGCGGGTGGCGAGCCGCCACGCCGCGTAGGCGCAGGCGATCGCGTCGAGGCGCGCGGCGTCGGCGATGACCGCCCAGTCGTCGCCCTTCGGATCCGGCGCCCAGCCGCCCAGGTCGACGACCGCGGCGAGCAGGCCGTGCGCGGGCAGGAGGCCGGCCGGCTTGGCGCGGCCGCCGGCGCGCGGGCGGTACTCGGGCGGGCGCAGCGGGAGCCAGAGGGCGCGGTAGTCGGCCAGGGGGAGGGGCGGCGCACCGGCGGGGTGATCGCGCTCCCAGGCGAGCTGGCGGAGCACGTGGCCGGGGAGGGTCTCCACCAGCCGACGGCCGGCGCCGAGCCGCGGCGCCAGGGTCTCGCCCCGGATGCCCCCGTGGATCTGGACCAGCCGGCGGCGCGACGTCGGGAACGCCGGCACGTCGCACCAGGCGAGGGCCTTCTCCAGGTCGCGCTGGCCGCGCTCATCGGGAACCGCGAGGGGCGCGTCGACCGCGAGGACGGTGGCCGACGCGGGCAGCGCGGCGAGGATCTCCTCGTCGCCGGCGACCAGGTCGAGCGCCGTCAGGCGGCCCTCGGCGTCGAGCCGGGCGACCGCCGAGCGCCGCGGCGAGTCCACCAGTTCGAGCGTTTGGAGCAGGTGCAGCCCGGCGGCCTCCACGGCCCGACCCTACCGGCGGCCCGGGCTTTCGCCGCCCTTGCGGGGCGACTATGGTCCCCGGAATGAGCGCCATCCTGCTCTTCATCATCGCGGCGGCGGCCCCCTGGGTGGTCCATCTCGCCCCGCCGCGACAGCGCTTCCTGGCGCTGATCCTGGTGCTCGCCGTCTTCCTGCTCTACTGGATCTTCGCCAAGAACCCGCTCACCTCGTGGGCGCTCTGGGCGGGCCTCGCGGCCGGGATCGTGAGCGCGCTGCTCGCGGCCGGCGCGCTGATGGGCCGCCGCGGGGGGCGGGGCCGTGGCCGGCGCCGCCCGCGGGCGCGCGGGCATTCGCCGCTCGAGGACCCGAGCGGCGAGCCCACGGGGGAGATCTAGGGAGAAGCGACGAGGGCCCGCCGAAGCGGGCCCTCGATGTTCGGCTCGACGACGGGTCGCGTCAGAGGCCCGGGCGCTCGCTCGGCGGGCCCATGGTGACGCCGAAGCGCGCCTCGAGGCCGGGGATGCTCGACGGGTCCATCTCGAGGGCGTAGCGCGCGCAGAGCTCGCCGAGGAGCTCCGGCGGCGCCGCGGCCGCGCCGCCGGCGTCGACCAGCTCGGCGAAGAAGTCCTCGAACCCGGCGGGGGAGATGATCTCCAGGATCCGCGCCGGCGTGTCGCCCGCGTTCCAGAAGGTGTGCCACTGGGCGCGCGGCTTCCAGACCAGGTCGCCGGGGCCGGCGAAGACGACCTCGTCGCCGAGCAGCGCGCCCATCCGGCCCTCGAGCACGAAGCTGTACTCGTCCTCGCGGTTGTGGCGGTGCAGGGGGGCCGCGAGCCGGCCCACCGGCATCGGGTGCTCCACCAGGGAGAACCGCTCGTCGGTCTCGCCCCCGTCGATCATGAACCGCACACCGATCGAGCCGAGATCGCCCTGCCGCCCCTCGGTCGGCCCCAGGATCCGCGCCGGAATCGTCTGCGCCTGCATCGCCGTTCTCCTCGTCCGAAAGTTTGGGTGCACGCTTCTGTGCGCTGAACGCTATGCGAGGGCGCCCGTTCCTGTCAAATGGATGCACGCACGTGTACTGTCAAGGCATGGCGCGGAAGTATGAGCTCAAGAAACGGGCGGAGCGGCAGGCCGAGACGCGCCGGCGGATCGTCGAGGCGACGATCGACCTCCACGCCACGATCGGCCCGGCGCAGACGACGGTGAGCGCGATCGCCGAGCGCGCCGGGGTCCAGCGCCACACGGTCTACGCGCACTTCCCGACCGAGGACGACGTGATGGAGGCCTGCTCGGGCCACTACATGGCCGAGCATCCGCCGCCGGACCCCGAGGCCTGGCGGGGCATCGCCGACCCGTGGGCGCGCCTCGAGACGGCGCTCGCCGAGCTCTACGCCTGGTACGCGGCGAACCGCGGCATGCTCGCCAACGTCATGCGCGACCGCGAGGTGCACGCGCCCACCCGTGAGGTCGCGGAGCGCCGGATGGGCCCGTGGGGCGGGAGCGTGTGGATGGCCCTCACCGACGGCCTGCCGGCCGCCGGCGGCACCGCGGCCCTCCTGGCGCTCGCGCTCGAGTTCGGCACCTGGCGGTCCCTGGCCGGCAACGGGGTGCCGCCGGCCGACGCGGGGCGGCTGATGGCCGGCGCGATCCGCGCCGCCTCACCGGTCGCCGGGCCCGCCTAGCCGGCCTCCACCACCCCCGGCGCGAGGTCGGCCGCGGTCAGCGAGCCGTCCTTGATCTGGGCTCCGGTGATCCCGGCCTCCAGCGTCCGCACCAGGACGTTCGCGCGCCGCACCGCGGCCTGGAGGATGCGCTGGCTCACCTGGAGCTGGGCGGCGCTCAGGCGGATGCGGCCGGGCTTCGCCCCCGGCCTGCGCGGGGCGATCACGGTGCGGCTCGGCGCGGGCGCCGGGGAGGCCGCCGCCCGGGTCACGCGCAGCAGCGAGATCAGCGTTCCCCCGTCCACGGCGCCGTCGCGGATGTCGCCGCCCGTCAGCCCGCCGTTCAGCCGCTCGGCGAGCGCGTTCGCCCGGCGCACCGCGGCCTGGCCGATGCGCTGGTTCACCCGCAGCTGATCGGCCGTGAGCCGCACCGCGCCGCCCGCGCCGGGCTTCCGCGGGGCGGCCGCGATCGGCGCCGGATCGGCGGCGTCGGCCAGCGCGGCCGTCGAGCCGGCCGTGCGCGTGTCGACGGGGGGAGCGAAGTCCCTCGGCCCGATCCCGTAGCCGCAGATGTCGGCGCGCCCGAGGCCGCCGTCCAGGCGCGCCTGCACGGCGTTCAGGCGCCGGATGGCGGCCTGCGCGATGCGCTGGTTGATCAGGAGCTGGGCGCGTGTGACCGTGATGCGCGCGGAGCTGCGGACCGGCGGGGCGGGCCGCGGCTCGACCGGCGCGCAGAGCGGCCCCGGCGCCAGCGGCCCGCGTCCCTCCCTCGGCCCGAGCACGTCCCGTCGCAGCACCTGCCCGTCGGCGAACGCGACGAAGCGGCCGTCACCGGACATCGCCGGCTCGACGGCCGGCGTCCCGCCGGTCGGCGTCGCCCGGCTGGCCAGCGCCGTCCGGCCGTCGCGAAGGTCGCGCACGTAGATGCCGCCGCCGGCGCTCTCGCCGGAGAGGTCGGCGCGCGAGCGGAAGGCGGCGAAGCGGCCGTCGGCCGAGATGACCGGGTCGGACGAGGGCAGGAAGGTCCGCGCGCCCTCGCGACCGTCGGCGCGGCTCGCGAACTCGGTCGTGCCGGTGGCGACCCCGCGCACGAACACCTCGCGCTGGGGCACCGGGCCGGTCCCGGACGGCCGGGGCACGGCGCCCACGAAGGCCACGAACCGGCCGTCGCCGGAGATCGCCGGCTCCGAGCCCCGGATCGGCTCGCCGTCGGCCCCGGCCGCCCGGCTGGCCCGCACGGTGGTCGACCGGTCCAGGTCGCGGACGAAGACCCCCGGCGGGGCGCCGGCGGGGCCGCCCAGGTTTCCGGCGGACGACGCGAAGGCCACCAGCCGGCCGTCGGCGGAGATGCTCGGATCGCCCGAGGCCGCGTCGGCGCGGGCGCCGCCGGCGCCCGCCGCGCGGCTGACCAGCGCCGTCTGGCCGGTCTGGAGGTCGCGCACGTAGACCTGGGACGGCCCGCGCGGCGCCGGGGCGCCCGGCAGCAGGTCCCGCCCGGTCGAGGTGAAGGCCACGTAGCGCCCGCCGGCCGAGATCGACGGCCGCGTCGACGCGCCGTCCGCGCTGCCGCCCGCCGCGGCCCGGCTCACGAGCGTCGTGGTCCCGGCGTCCAGGTCGCGCACGAACACGTCGGGAGCGCCGTTGCGGTCGTCCGGCACCAGGTTCGACGCGCTCGAGGTGAAGGCGACCCGCCGGCCGCCGGTCGTGAGCGAGGGCGCCTGCGAGGCGCCGTTCCCCGCGTTCCCGTGGGCGCCGTCGGCCCGGCTCACGATGATCGTCTGCGCGTCGGCGACCACCCGCACGTAGACCTGGCTCGGTCCGCCGCCGATCAGCTCGGGCGCGGCCGAGACGAACGCCACGGTCCCGCCGTCCTCGGAGATCGCCGGCGCCGCGGCCGCGACCGGCGACCCGGAGGCCCCGGTGCCGCGCGAGACCACGATCAGGTCGTCGACGGCCGCGGCCGCGGGGAGCGCGACCGCGCCGAGCGCCCCCAGCGCGGCGGCGCCCGCGGCGACCCGGCGGCGGGCGGGCGAAGCGGACGACATGGCTGGTGAGCATGCCAGCGGCGTCGGACGCGACGGCGCCGGTACCATGGCCGCGAGCATGATCGCGCCCCTCGCCCCCGTGCAGCTCCTGGAGCGCAGCCGCCGGGGGGAGCCCATCGACGCCGCCAGCGTGGCGGCCTTCGTGCGGGGCTGGCTCGACGGGACGGTCACCGACGCGCAGATGGGCGCGTGGTGCATGGCGGCGTGCCTGGCCGGGCTCGCGTCCGAGGCCGTCGGGGCCCTCACCGAGGTCATGGTCACATCGGGAGACCGCCTCGACCTGAGCCGCCTCGGGCCCACCGGCGACGCGCACTCGACCGGCGGGGTCGGCGACACGACGACGCTGGTGGCCATGCCGCTGGCGGCGGCGCTCGGGGTGCGCGTCGCGAAGATGAGCGGCCGCGGCCTGGCCCACACCGGCGGCACGGTCGACAAGCTCGAGTCGATCCCGGGCTTTCTCACCGACCTGCCGCTCGACCGCTTCGTGCGCCAGGTGCGCGACGTCGGGATCGCGGTCATCGGGCAGACCGCCCGCATGACGCCGGCCGACAAGCGGCTCTACGCGCTGCGCGACCAGACGGGCACGGTCCCGAGCACCGGGCTCATCGCCGCGTCGATCATGAGCAAGAAGATCGCCGGCGGCGCCGGCGCGATCGCGCTCGACGTGAAGGCCGGCTCCGGCGCGTTCTTCCCGGACGCGGCGGCGGCGCGCGAGGCCGCCGCGGTCATGGCCGGGCTGGCCGTGCCCTGGGGGCGGAAGGTGCGCTGGATGGTGACGGCGATGGACCAGCCGATCGGCCGGTACGCCGGCAACGCCCTCGAGGTGCGCGGGGCGGGGGAGGTGCTGCGCGGCGAGGGCGCGCCTGACCTGCGCGAGCTGTCGCTGCGGGTGGCCGCGGAGCTGGCCGAGGCCGCCGCCGTCGAGGAGCCCGGGAAGGGACGCGCGGCGGCGGAGGCGGCGCTCGCCTCGGGCGCGGCCCTCCTCGCCGCCGAGCGCTGGGCCGAGGCGCAGGGCGGCGACCCGCGCGCCTGGACCGAGCCGGGCGTCCTGGCCGAGGCGCCGCTGCGCCTGCCCGTGCCGGCGCCGGCCGACGGCCACCTGGCCGCACTCGACGCCCTGGCCGTGGGGGAGGCCGCGCGCTGGCTCGGCGCGGGCCGTCTGCACGCCGCCCAGGCCATCGACCCGTCGGTCGGGGTCGTCATGCTGGCGAAGGTCGGCGACGCCGTGACGCGCGGCCAGCCGGTCGTCGAGATCCACGCGCGCGACGCCTTCCTGGCCGACCGCGCGGTCGAGATGATCGCCGCCGGCATTCGCGTCGAGACGGGCCCGGCCGCGGCCCCCGAGCTCATCCTGGACGAGGGGTAACCGGTTGCCCGAGCTTCCCGAGGTCGAGACCATCCGCCGCCAGCTGGCCGAGCGCATCCCCGGGCGGACGGTCGCCCGCGCCGAGGTGCTCGACGCCAAGCTCGTCTCCCCGGAGACCCCCGAGGGCTTCCTCGAGCAGGTGGTCGGCCGCCGGATCGAGGCCGTCGACCGCCGGGCGAAGTACCTGCTCCTGCCGCTCGACTCGGGCGACACGCTCACGATCCACCTGCGCATGACCGGGCGCCTGCACTGGCGCGCCGGCGAGCCGCCCGAGGTCGAGCGCCACCTGCGCGCCCGGTTCGACCTCGACGACGGCAGCACGCTCACCTACGGCGACCTGCGCCGCTTCGGGCGCGCGTGGATCGTGCCGGGCGACCTGGAGGACCCGGAGGCCTACTGGGCCGAGCGCGCCGGCATCGAGCCGCTCACGCCGCAGTTCACGACCCGCGTGCTGACCGCCCTGCTCGAGGGCCGCCGGCGGGCGGTGAAGCCCGTGCTGCTCGACCAGAAGCTCGTGGCCGGGCTGGGGAACATGTACGTCGACGAGGCGCTCTTCGGCGCCCGGGTGCACCCGCTGCGGCCGGCGGGCGACCTCGATCCCGAGGAGCTGAAGCGCCTGCACCGCACCATCCGCAGCGTCCTGGCGACGGCGGTCGAGGCCGGCGGGGCGTCGATCGACAGCTACCGCGACGGGCTGGGGGAGAAGGGCCGCATGCAGGACCTCCTGAAGGTCCACCTGCACGCGGGCGAGCCCTGTCCGCGCTGCGGGACGACGATCCTGAAGACGCGGGTGGCCCAGCGCGGCACCTACTGGTGCCCCACCTGCCAGGTGCCCCCGGCGTGGTGACCGCCGTCGAGGGCTTCCGGGTCGGCCACTGGACCGACGCCGAGGCCGGCACGGGCTGCACCGTGATCCTCGCCCCGCCGGACACCGTGGGCGCGGTCGACGTGCGCGGCGGCGGCCCCGCCACGCGCGAGACTGAGCTGCTGGCGCCGCACGCGAGCGTGCAGCACGTCACGGCGCTGCTCTTCGCCGGCGGCAGCGCCTACGGGCTCGACGCCGCCGGCGGGGTGATGCGCTGGTGCGAGGAGCAGGGGCTCGGCTACCGGGCCGGCCCGCACCTCGTCCCGATCGTCCCCGCGGCATCGATCTTCGACCTCGGCGTGACCGGCTCGGCCCGCCGGCCGGGCGCCGACGAGGGCTACGCGGCCTGCGCCGCGGCATCGGCGGCGCCGCACGCGGTGGGCAGCGTGGGGGCCGGCACCGGCGCGACCGTGGGCAAGCTGCGCGCGCAGGCGGGCTGGTGCAAGGGCGGCGTGGGCGCCGGCATGCGCCGGCTGCACGACGGGGCCACCGTGGCCGCGCTGGCGGTGGTGAACGCCTGGGGCGACATCCTGGACGAGCGCGGCGGCGTGCTGGCCGGGGCGGCGCTCCCGACGGGCGGCTTCTCGCCGGCGTCCGAGCGCGTGCTGGAGCTGCCGCCGGAGCACCCGCGCCTGGCCCCCCAGCTCGAGTCGACGACCATCGCCTGCATCGCCACCGACGCCCGGCTCACCAAGGCCGAGGCCCAGCACGTGGCGCGGATGGCGAGCGCGGGCCTCTGCCGGGCGGTCTCGCCGGTGAACACGCCGTTCGACGGCGACGCGGTGTTCTGCCTCGCCGCGGGCCGGCGCCCGGCCAGCCCGATCGCGGTCGGCGTGGCCGCGGCCGAGGCGCTGGCGGCCGCCGTGCGCGACGCGGTACGACAGGCCACGCCGATCCGGGGCGTCCCGACCGCCGCGCAGCGCCGCCTGGGCGCGGCGCCACGCCATCATGGGGAGGACGCGACGGAGGGGGAGGGGCGATGAGCGGGATCGGCCACACGGCGCTGGCGGGCTGGAGCGGCGGGCGGTACATGCACTTCGGCGTGCCCGTGAGCGAGGAGCGGCTGGTGGCCCTCCTGCGACCGGACGAGACCATTCGCACCGTGCTGACCGCCGACGTCTACGGCGAGGGCGCCGGGGACCGGCTGGTCGGCCGGGCGATCGCCGGCCTCCCGCGCGACGACTTCGCCCTGGTCGGGGCCGTGGGGCACGACTTCGTGAACGGCACGCGCCAGGGCGCCAAGGGCTTTCCGCGCTTCACCGACCCGGACCTGCGCGGGCCGGAGGGCTACGCCGACTACCTGCGCGGCGCGGTCGAGGGCGTGCTCGGCCGCTGCGGCGTCGACCGGCTGGACCTGCTCCTGCTGCACAACCCCGACCGCATCGGCTACTCGTCGGAGGCGGTCTGGCGGGCGCTGGCCGACCTGCGCGACGAGGGGCTCACCGACGCGCTCGGCGTGGCCCCGGGTCCGGCCAACGGCTTCACGCTCGACCTGATCGGCTGCCTGGAGCGCTTCGGGAGCGAGATCGACTGGGCGATGCTCATCCTGAGCCCCTTCGAGCCGTGGCCGGCGCGCCTGGCGCTGCCGGCCTGCGAGGAGCAGGGCGTGCGGGTGCTGACGCGGGTCGTCGACCACGGCGGCGTCTTCCACGGCGACGTGCCCGAGGAGGACGCGCTGCCCGAGCGCGACCACCGGACCTTCCGCCCGGCGGGGTGGGTGCGGCACGCGCGGGACCGGCTCGCCCGGCTCGCCCCGTTCGCCGAGCGGCACGGGCTCAGCACGCTGCAGCTGGCCTGCCAGTGGACGCTGGCCCAGCCGGCGGTGGCGTCGGTGGCGCCGACGCTCATCCAGGAGCCGGGGCCCGACGCGCGGCCGATCGAGGAGAAGCGGGCCGACCTCGCCGGCGTGCCGGCGGAGATCGTGCTGAGCGCCGAGGAGATCGACGCGATCACCGCGATCGGCGAGAACGCCGGCTGCATGACGCTGAAGGGCGGGACGCCGGCGCACTCGGGCGAGGAGCGCCCCGACAGCTGGCCGCTCACCCCGGAGCTCGAGGCCGTGGCCGAGCGCTGGGACATCCGCCCGGACCGGGACCTCGTCCCGACCGGGTAGCCCGACCGGGTAGCCCGACCGGGTTAGGCCGCCAGCCCCAGGATCTCGTCGAGCCGGCCCTGGTCATCGAGGGCCTTGAGCTCGTCCCAGCCGCCGATCGGCCGGTCGTCGATGAGGATCTGGGGGACGGTCCAGCGCCCGGTCAGCTCGACGAGCCGCTCCCGGGCGTCGGGGTCCAGGTGCAGGTGGACCTCCTCGTAATCGACGCCCTTCTTGTCGAGGAGGCGCTTCGCGCGGACGCAGTACCCGCAGTAGTTGCTGGTGTACATCTGGATGACGGCCATACCTCGATGCTACCCAGGTGGCCAAGCCGGGCGCCGTGCATCGGGAGGGCCGGCCGTCCTCGCTGCGACAATCCGGGGCGTGGCGAGCTATGACACCGAGGCCGTCGTGCTGCGGGCGATCCGCTACGGGGAGGCGGACAGCGTCCTGACGCTCTACACCCGGGACCGGGGGAGGGCCTCGGCGATCGCCAAGGGGGCCCGCAAGACCACCTCCCGCCTCGGCGGGCGCCTCCAGCCCGGGGTCCGGGCGCAGGTCACGATCCACGAGGGGCGCTCCGGCCTCGGGACCCTGCGCGCCGCCTCCGTGATCGAGGCCCACGCCGGCCTCTGGGCCGCCGGCTACCGGCTCCAGGCGGCCAGCTGCCTGCTGGAGAGCGTGATGCGCATCCTCCCCCAGGAGGAGCCGAACGACGAGGCCTACCACCTTCTCTCCCGGGCCCTTGCGCTGCTGGCGCGCATCCCGGTCCCCGACCCGCCGGCGACGCCGCGACTCGACCCGATCCTGCTCGCCAGCCAGTGCAAGCTGCTCGTGGTGAGCGGCCTCTTCCCGCGCCTGGGATCGTGCGCGCACTGCGGGTCCGGCCCGCCGCTGCCGGGGTTCTCGGCCGCCGCCGGCGGCGCGCTCTGCCAGGGCTGCGCCGACGGCGGGGACCCGCTCTCGGCGTCCGCCTGGAGCGCGCTGGCCGGGCTGGTGGGCCGGCCGCTGGCCGAGGCCGCCGACGCCTGTCCGCCGGCCGCGGCGCTCGGGGTCGAGCGCGTGGTCGGGCTGGTGCTCCGCGAGCACCTCGGCGTGGTGCTCCGGTCGGCCGCGCCCCCGGACGTCGCCCTCGGCCATCGACGCCGGGGTTAGACTCCACCGATCCGACGCTCGATGGCCCACCCCGTCCCTCCGACCCCCCACCGCTCGCCCCGCGCATCCGCCCCTCCGGGTGACGCGCGCCGGGGCGCGAGCGGGTCCTGAGGCGATGGCGGGCCTGAGCTTCCAGTCGGTCATCGCCCGGCTGTCCGAGTACTGGGCGGACAAGGGCTGCGTGCTCGTCACGCCGTACCACACCGAGGTCGGCGCGGGCACGTTCAACCCGGCCACCTTCCTCCGCAGCCTGGGCCCCGACCCCTGGCGCGTCGCCTACGTCGAGCCGTCGATCCGCCCGACCGACGGCCGCTACGGCGAGAACCCGTTCCGCCTCCAGCACTACTTCCAGTACCAGGTGATCCTCAAGCCGTCGCCGGACGACGTGCAGGAGCTCTACCTGGGCTCGCTCGAGGCGCTCGGCATCCGCCCGGCCGAGCACGACATCCGCTTCGTCGAGGACGACTGGGAGGGCCCGACGCTGGGCGCCTGGGGCCTCGGCTGGGAGGTCTGGATGGACGGGATGGAGATCACCCAGTTCACCTACTTCCAGCAGGTGGGCGGGATCGACCTCTCCCCGGTCCCGGTCGAGCTGACCTACGGCCTCGAGCGCATCGCCATGTACCTGCAGGGCGTCCGCTCGGTCTACGAGCTCGAGTGGACCGAGGGCGTCAGCTACGGCGACATCTACCAGGAGAACGAGCGGCAGTGGAGCCGCTACAACTTCGAGGTCGCCGACACCGAGGGCCTGTTCGCGGCCTTCGACCGCCACGAGGCCGAGTGCGGCCGCTGCCTGGCCGCCGGCCTGGTCCTGCCGGCGTACGACCAGGTCCTGAAGTGCAGCCACAGCTTCAACCTGCTCGACGCGCGCGGCGTGATCAGCGTGACCGAGCGGGGCCAGTACATCTGGCGCGTCCGGGCGCTGGCGGCCCGCTGCGCCCGCGCCCACCTCGAGAGCCGAGTACCCGAGCCCGAGGCCGTGCGTGCCTGAGCTGCTCGTGGAGGTGGGCTGCGAGGAGCTCCCCTCGAGCGCCTGCCACGAGATCATCGCGCAGGCGCCCGAGCTCTTCGCCGCCGCGCTCGCGGGCGCGGGCTTCGAGACGGGTTGGACCCTCGAGGTCTCGGTCGCGCCCCGGCGCTTCGCGATCAGCTCCGGATCGCTGCCGGCGCGCCTGCCGGATCGGGTGCAGGAGGTGCGTGGCCCCGCCGCCGAGGCGGCCTTCGACGCCGACGGCGCCCCCACCAAGGCCGCCCAGGGCTTCGCCCGCGGCCAACGGGTCGCGGTCGAAGATCTCGTCGTGCGCGAGGTCGAGGGCGGCCGGCGCTTCGTGTTCGCCGAGCGGCGGGAGGAGGGGCGCGACCTCGCCGAGGCCGTCCCGGATCTCGTGGCCCACCTCGTCGACGGCCTGCGGTTCGGGAAGACCATGCGCTGGGGCGACGGAGGGCCGCCGCGCTTCTCGCGACCCATCCGCTGGATCGTGGCGAAGGTCGACGAGCAGACGATCCCGTTTGAGCTGCACGGCCTCACCGCCGGGGAGGTCAGCCAGGGCCACCGCTTCCTGGGCGGCCCGGTCACGATCGGCGCGGCCTCGGCCTACCACGCCGCGCTCGAGTCGGTCGGCGTGCTCGCGAGCCACGAGGCCCGCCGCGCCCGCATCGTCGCCGGCCTCGACGCGGCGGCCGAGGCCGCCGGCGGCTCCTGGCGCGATCCGGGCCGCAAGCTCGAGGAGGTGCTCTTCCTCGTGGAGCACCCGAGCGTGATCACCGGCCGCTTCGATCCCGCCCACCTGGAGCTGCCGAGCCGGGTGCTGATCACGGCGATGCAGAGCCACCAGCGCTACTTCCCGCTCCTGGACGCCGACGGGAACCTGCTGCCGCTCTTCCTCTCGGTCAGCAACGGCGACCCGGCCCACGCCGAGGTGATCGGCCGGGGCAACGAGGACGTGCTCGACGCCCGCCTGCAGGACGCGGCCTTCAGCTTCCAGCGCGACCGCGAGGCCGGTTTGGAGCAGCTCGACGCGCGCCTCTCGAGCATCGTCTTCCACGCGCGCCTCGGCACCATGGCGGCCAAGCGCGACCGGCTGATCGCCGGCGTCGCCGACATCGCCGACGCGATCGGCGCCGACCTCGAGACCGCCGCCGCGGCGGGCGAGGCGGCCCGCCTGGCGAAGGTGGACCAGGGCGCGGTGCTGGTGGCCGAGTTCTCCGAGCTCGAGGGCTACGTCGCCGCCGAGTACGCGCGCCGGGCCGGCCGGCCCGCGGCCGTCGCCCAGGCCGTGGCCGAGCAATACCTGCCCGAGGGCCCCGACTCGCCGCTGCCGGCCACCGAGGCCGGGGCGATCCTGGCGGCGGCCGAGAAGCTCGACAACCTGGTCGGCGCGTTCGCGGTCGACGAGGCGCCCACCGGCTCGAAGGACCCCTACGGCCTGCGCCGCGCGGCGATGGGCCTCGTGCGGATCGCGCTCGACCGCGGCTGGGACATCGACCACTGTCCGCCGGCCGCCGCGGCCCACGCCCGGCTCGCCGCGCAGGGGGCCGACCTGAAGCTCGGCGTCGACGAGACGGTCCTGGCCGTCAGCTCCTTCCTCGCCGACCGGCTCACCTACGTCCTCACCGGGGAGGGGCTCAACCCCGAGTCCGTCGGCGCCGCCATCGGGGCGAGGCTCGGCAGCGGCGTGGCCGTCGCGGCCTGGGCCCGGGCCCTCGACCGGGCCCGGGGCAGCGCGGCCCTTGCCGCCGTCTGGACCGCCCAGACCCGGCTGGCCCGCCTCGCCGCCCGCGGGCCCGACGAGGAGCGCGCGTTCACCTCGGCCGGGGACCCGGGCGAGGACGCCCTGGCGGAGGCCGTCGCGGCCGCGCGCCCGGGCATCGACGCCGCCCGCGCCGCCCGCGACTTCGACGCCGCGCTCGCGGCGGCCGAGCCGGTCGCCCCGGCGGTCGACCGTTTCTTCGACGACGTCTTGGTGAACACGGACGACACCGAGGCGCGCTCGCGCCGCTACGCCCTCGTGCGCGAGGCCGCCGCCGCCCTGGGCGGGGTGGCGGACTTCCCGAGGATCACGGACCCAGGAGGATCGCGGTGAGCACCGAGGTGACGACCAAGCGGGTCTACGACTTCGCCGAGGGATCGCGCGACATGCGGGACCTGCTGGGCGGCAAGGGCGCCAACGTCGCCGAGATGACCCGCCTCGGGCTGCCCGTCCCCCAGGGCTTCACGATCACCACCGAGACCTGCATCGCCTACCTGCGCGCCGGCCACGCCTTCCCGGAGGGCCTGGAGGCCGAGGTCAGCGAGCATCTCGCCCGGCTCGAGGAGGCCACCGGCAAGCGGCTCGGGGACGTCCAGGACCCGCTGCTCGTCTCGGTCCGCAGCGGCGCCAAGTTCTCGATGCCGGGGATGATGGACACGGTCCTGAACCTGGGCCTGAACGACGAGAGCGTCGAGGGCCTGGCCGCCAGGACCGGGAACCCGCGCTTCGCCTACGACTCCTACCGCCGCTTCATCCAGATGTTCGGCGACGTGGTGAGCGAGGTCGAGAAGGAGCACTTCGAGCGCGCGCTGTCGGCGCTGAAGGCCGAGCGCGGCGTCACCCAGGACGTCGACCTGACCGCCGACGACCTCCGGGGCCTCGTCGCCACCTACAAGGGCATCTACCGGGACCACAAGGGCGAGCCCTTCCCGCAGGAGCCGCGCGCCCAGCTCGACGCCGCGATCCAGGCCGTCTTCGAGAGCTGGGACAACCGGCGCGCGCAGGACTACCGCCGGCTCAACCGGATCCCGTACGAGCTCGGCACCGCGGTCAACGTGCAGCAGATGGTGTTCGGCAACACGGGCGCGCGATCGGGCACCGGCGTGGCCTTCACCCGCAGCAACGTGACCGGCGAGGCGGGGGAGCCCTTCGGCGACTTCCTGATCAACGCGCAGGGCGAGGACGTGGTCGCCGGCATCCGCACGCCGCGCCCGCTCATCGAGCTGCGCGACGAGCTCCCCGAGGCCTTCGACGAGCTGGTGGCCACGATGAGCCTGCTCGAGCGGACCTACCACAACATGCAGGACGTGGAGTTCACGATCGAGGACGGCAAGCTCTACATGCTGCAGACCCGCAACGGGAAGCGCAGCGCGCAGGCCATGGCCCGCATCGCCGTCGAGATGGTCGACGAGGGCCTGGTCAGCGAGGAGGACGCGCTCTCCAACCTGGTCGACCCCGACCAGATCCGTCAGCTGCTGCTGCCCCAGCTGGACGTGGCGGCGGCCCCGCAGCCGATCGGCGAGGGCGTCAACGCCTCCCCGGGCGCGGCCTGCGGCGCGATCGTCCTCACGGCGGACGAGGCCGAGGAGCGCGGGAAGGCCGGCGAGGCCGTCATCCTGGTCCGCGAGGAGACCACGCCCGACGACTTCCACGGCATGGTCGAGGCCCAGGGCATCCTCACCGCCCGCGGCGGCAAGACCAGCCACGCGGCCATCGTCGCGGTCGGCATGGGCAAGCCCGCCGTCTGCGGGGTCGGCGCCATCGAGTTCCGCGACGGCAAGGTCTGCCTCGGCGACCTCGAGCTGGGCGAAGGCGACCAGATCACCATCGACGGCACCAGCGGCAAGGTCTATGCCGGCCGGGCGCCGCTGCTCCCGCCGGACCCCAACAACCCCTATCTGCTGCGCCTCCTCGAGTGGGCCGACCGCGTGCGCACGCTGAAGGTGCGCACCAACGCGGACACCCCCGAGGACGCCGAGCGCGCCCGCGAGTTCGGCGCCGAGGGCATCGGCCTGTGCCGCACCGAGCACATGTTCCAGGGCGAGGATCGGCTCCCGATCGTGCAGGACATGATCCTGGCGACCGACCTCGAGACCCGGCGCGAGCACCTCACCAAGCTGCGCGTCTTCCAGGAGGGCGACTTCGAGGGGATCTTCCGGGCGATGGCCGGCCTGCCGGTCACGATCCGCCTGCTCGACCCGCCCCTGCACGAGTTCCTGCCCAGCCTGGTGGAGCTGTCGGTGCGCGCCGAGCGCGCCCGCGTCACGGGCGAGCCCGACCCCGAGGCCGACCAGCAGCTGCCGCGAGTCCAGCAGCTCCACGAGGTCAACCCGATGCTCGGCACCCGCGGCTGCCGCCTCGGCATCGAGTGGCCGGACGTCTACCGCATGCAGGTCGCGGCGATCATGAGCGCCGCCTGCACGGTGAAGCAGGAGACCGGGACGGTCCCGGAGGTCGAGATCATGATCCCGCTGGTCGGCTTCGAGGAGGAGCTGCGCCTGATGCGGGACGAGGTGGTCGACGTGGCCGAGATCGTCCTGCGGGAGCGGAACGAGACCGTGCCGTACCTGGTCGGCACCATGATCGAGCTGCCGCGCGCGGCCCTGCTGGCCGAGGAGATCGCCCGGCACGCCGACTTCTTCTCGTTCGGCACCAACGACCTCACCCAGACCACCCTGGGCTTCAGTCGCGACGACGCCGAGAACAAGTTCCTGACCACCTACCTGCGGCGGAACGTGCTCTCCTCGAACCCCTTCGAGACCGTCGACCAGGCCGGGGTCGGCAAGCTGATCAAGATGGCCGCGACCGACGCCCGCGCCGTCAAGGAGATCAAGCTCGGGGTCTGCGGCGAGCACGGCGGCGACCCCGACTCGGTGCGCTTCTTCCACTCGGTGGGGCTCGACTACGTCTCCTGCTCGCCCTTCCGCGTCCAGACGGCCCGCATCGCCGCCGCGCAGGCGGCGCTCCAGGACCGCGGGAGCGGCGGCAGGAACGCCTGATCCCTTCGGTCCGAGCGAGGGCGACGTACCCGGCATCTGGCCCTTCCGCGAGCGCTCGGGTACCGTGAGTCCGCCTCGGGACGGGGAGGAATCCCCACCGCACGGGAGCGGCGCACGGAAGGAGGGCCGCACGCCGGCGACGAACCCCGAGGGCGACCGTCACGTGATCAGGGAGCAGTTCGTGCTTCGAGCAGTCCGCATCGCGCTCTGCGCATGCGCGGCCGGTGCGGTGGGCGTGGTCGCGCCCTCCGCGATCGCCGCGATCAACACCACGATCCGGGTCGAGGGATCGACGTCGACCCTCATCGCCGAGCGCCCGATCGCGCTCAACGACTCCGGCGGCGACGGCTCGATCACGGACTCGTTCGACAACGAGATCTTCGTGGTGCCGCTGGCCAGCGCCAGCGCGCAGCTGACGCTCGGCGCGGCCGAGGTGAACCTGCCGGTGGGATACGACGTCCCGCCGACGGGCTCGGTCGTGAAGCAGATCGGCCTGGACCAGGCCGTGGCGCTCGGCGCCCAGTGGCGGATGAAGGTGAACAACGTCAAGCCCGCCGAGGGCCCCGACGACGTCCTCCTCAAGGAGGGCGACAAGGTCAGCTGGTCGTTTGTGAGCAACCCGAACGCCCTCGAGCTCGACATCCAGGTGCCGTCGACACCGGTCCAGATCGGGACGCCCTTCCCGGTGACCGTGGTCGGCTACGACAACGCCGGCACCGCGGTCCCGGTGGCCGGCGTCACGGTCGCCTTCCGCGAGGCCGTCGCCCTGACCGGCCCGGACGGCACCGCCCAGCTGCTGGCCAACGGCATCGGCCCGAGCGTGGTGGGCGCGAGCAAGCTCGGCACGGTCCGCGCGGCCGCCGACCCGCTCTGCAGCTACCCGGCGGAGCACCCCGAGGCCTGTGGCCTGCCGCCGCTCGGTGGAGGGAGCACCCAGCCCACCACGCCGACGACGCCCACCACGCCGACGACGACGACCAAGCCCAGCACCACGACGAACCCGCCGACGCCGCCCACGATCCGGCCGCTCTGCGCGGTGGTGAAGAAGCTCCCGCCCGTCGTCCTGACGAACCCCAAGAGCGTGAAGCTGACCGTCGGCCAGCTGATCACCAACCAGCGCGTCTCGCAGGCCGCGGTCCGCCGGGCCAACGGCATCCTGCTCTGGCTGGAGGCCGGCCTGCTGGAGCGCGACTTCTGCGGCGGCTCGATCGGGCCGCGCGACGTCGCGCCGGGGCTCGAGGTCGACCTGACCGGCCCCCGCGACGCCCCGACCCGCGCCCGCCCGCGCCCGGTCGAGATCCAGCCGCCGGTGCGCGTCGACGCCAGCCAGGTGGCCTTCACGCCGGCGCAGCTCCAGATCAACCAGCGCATCTCGCAGGCCGCCGTGCGGCGCGCCAACGCGCTGTTCGAGCGGATCGAGAAGGGCCTCACCGGCGGTGACATCCGGGACGGCGCCATCACGGTGCGCAAGACCGTCGCCGGCATGCGCGTCCTGCTGACCGACAAGGCCGGCGCCCGCGTGCCCGAGCGCTCGCCCACCCAGGACGCCGAGCCCGGTCCGCCCTCCAAGGTCCCGGTGCAGGCCACCCGCCTGCAGCTCGTCATCAACCTGCACATCGCCGAGACGGCCCTCCGCCGGGTGAACGAGCTGCTCGACAAGCTGGCGACCGGCTTCACCGGCGAGGACATCGCCAACGGGACGCTCACCATCCAGGACTTCGCGCCGGGCGTCCGCCTGCCGTCCGACATCCCGATCCCGAGTGAGTAGCCGGGCTCCGAGGTAGTACCATCGCGCCTCCGGCACGGCGGAAGGGGGGCGCGATCGACTCCGGTGAGCGGTACGAGCTCGGCAGCCTCGGCGACCTGGTCGAGCTGCTGATCGACGGCTGGCAGGTCGAGGGTTTGCACTTCGCGGATCGCTCGGACGCCGGGGGCTCCGGCGGCCCGCCGGCGGCGTTCTTCCGGATGATGCGCGGCCCGGAGCGGCGGGGGATGTTCATCCCCGACGACGGTCGTGCCTTCTCCCACCGGGCCCTGGTGGCGCTCTTCCGCGAGCGGCCCGAGGTCTGGAAGCACCGCTCGTCCGAGGCCGTGCCGTGGCCCGACACGCCGCCGGCTCCGCCGGAAGAGGTGCAGGAGATCCCCGCGGGCTTCCCGGACGCGCTGGCGCTCGGCCCGGCGACCCTGCGGACCGTGCACCCGGTCAACCAGATCCAGTCGATCGAGGGCCTCACGATCGCCCTGACCGTGCTGGAGTTGCACGAGGAGTGCGCCCGGCTGCGCTACCTGGCCCACGCCACCGACGCGCGCACGCGGCGCCAGATGCGCGTGCTCGACGTGGTGGCCTGCGACGACACCGGCTGCCGCTACCAGGTGGCCGTGCCGCCGCCGCGCTCCGAGGGGAACCGCTTCGACGGGGACCTGCTGCTGGCGCCGGGCCTCGCGCGCGACCGCTCGCGGCTCACGGTCACGGTCGGGACCGTCGCCGGCGAGCCGGGCGACGGCGAGCGGATCTCGGGTCCCTGGGTCTTCCCGATCTCGCTCTCACGGCGGGCGTGAGGACGGGCCTCCCGGCGGACCGACGGCCCATCGGCCCCGGGGCGCGCGTCGCCCGGGAGCCGCCGCTCGGCCCCCGGGCCGCCCGCGCCGACGCCGCGGTCCGGGACGAGCCCGAGGAGCCCTGCCCCTACCGGACCGCCTTCCAGCGCGACCGGGACCGAATCCTCCACACCAAGGCCTTCCGCCGGCTGAAGCACAAGACCCAGGTCTTCGTGGCGCCGGAGGGCGACCACTACCGCACCCGGCTCACCCACACGCTCGAGGTCTCGGCGCTGTCGCGCACGGTGGCGCGGGCGCTGGCGCTGAACGAGGACCTGGTCGAGGCGATCGCGATGGGACATGACCTGGGCCACGCGCCCTTCGGCCACGCCGGCGAGGCCGCGCTCGACGCGGTGCTGCGCGAGCGCGGGGGATCGTTCGAGCACAACGAGCAGAGCGTGCGGGTGGTCGAGCGGATCGAGCGCGACGGGCGCGGCCTGAACCTGACCCGCGAGGTGCGCGACGGCATCCGCCACCACACCGGCCCGGGGCTGCCGGCCACCCTCGAGGGCCAGATCGTGCGGCTGATGGACCGGGTGGCGTACGTGAACCACGACATCGAGGACGCGCTGCGCGCCGGCGTGCTGGGCCCGCAGGACCTCCCGGAGGGCGAGGTGGCCATGCTGGGCCGCACCACCTCCGAGCGCCTGACCACGCTGGTGGACGACGTCGTGTCCACGAGCGCCGACGCCGAGCGCATCGGCCAGTCGGCGGAGATCGGCGGCGCCTTCCTGCGGCTGCGCAAGTTCATGTTCCAGCGCGTCTACCTGGCACCGCCGGCCAGTGTCGAGTCCGAGCGGGCGCGCGGGGTGGTCCGGGCGCTCTTCCTGCGCTTCGTCGAGCGGCCCGAGCTGTTGCCGCCGGCGGCCGAGCCCGACCCGGTGGCGCGCGTCACCGACTTCGTCTCCGGCATGACCGACCGCTACGCGCTGCGGGTCTACCGCGACGCGTTCATGCCGCGCGAGGGCCCTCTCTAGTGGCCCGGATCCCTGACGAGACCCTCGACGCGGTTCGTCAGGCCGCCGACCTCGTGGAGCTGGTGCGAGCCCGCGTCGAGCTGACCCGCCGCAGCGGGCGCTGGTGGGGCCGCTGCCCCTTCCACGAGGAGCGCACGCCGTCGTTCAGCCTGCTGCCGCCGGACTTCCGCCGCTACTACTGCCACAGCTGCCTCGCGACCGGCGACGCGATCACCTGGATGCAGGAGCGCGAGGGGGCGGCCAACTTCTCCGAGGCCGTGGAGGTGCTCGCCGAGCGCTACGGGATCGAGTTCCACAACGAGGAGGAGTCCCCGGCGGAGGCCGCGAAGCGCGCGGCGGCCCGGCGCCGGCTGGAGCTGCTCGACCGCGCGGCGAGCTTCTTCGAGGCGGTGCTCTGGAACGCCGACGAGGCCGAGCCGGCGCGCCGCTACCTGGCGGGACGCGGCTTCGACGAGGCGTTGGTGCGCCGGTTCCGGATCGGCTGGGCCCCGGCCGGCGGCACCGGGCTGGCGGCGCGGGCGCTCCGCGAGGGGTTCACGCGCGATCAGCTGATGGACGCGGGCCTGGCGCGCCCGCGCGGCGGGACGGCCAGCGACTTCTTCCAGGCGCGCATCACCTTCCCGATCGCCGATCTGCGCGGTCGCGTGCAGGGCTTCGGCGCCCGGACGCTCGACCCGGCCGAGCGCGCCAAGTACGTCAACTCGCCCGAGGGGCCGGCCTTCCGCAAACGCACGCTGCTCTTCGGCCTGGCCGAGGCGCGGGCCGACGCGGCAAAGCGCGGGTGGACCGTGGTCGTGGAGGGGTACACCGACGTCATGGGACTGGTGGCGTCCGGGATCGAGGCGGCCGTGGCGTGCATGGGTACCTCGCTCACGTCGGAACAGATGCGCCTGCTCGCGCGGACGGCACCGGAGGTACGGTTGTGCTTCGACGCGGACAAGGCCGGGGAGGGGGCGGCCTGGCGGACCGTCCAGGCGTCCAGGGACGTACCCGTCCGACTCTCCGCAGTACAACTGCCGTCCGGCCAGGATCCCGGCGATCTGGCGGCATCCGAGGAGGGGCGCAACTCCCTGAGGGGGGCGATTGAGCACGCAGACCCCCTGCTAACTTCCCTCATCAGCTCACGAGCACGACGCGCGGGGGCTGCTCCACGGGACCGCGACCAGGCGTTGGAGGAGATCACCAGTCTCCTCCGAACGCTTCCGGACACGGTCGAGAAGGATGAGGGAGTGCGCTTGGCGGCCGGACTGTTGCAGCTATCTCGGGTCATGGAAGACCGTCTGCGCGAGGGTTCTCGCCATGGTGAGG
>JAWVEV010000215.1:0-3224 GCA_033856535.1 Miltoncostaeaceae bacterium
GCCGCGGCCGCGGCCGGGGGCACGTCGTCGCGCGATCGCGCGCCGGACCTGGCGTCCGGCGACGCCGTGCTGCACGCGACGTTCGGGGAAGGGGTCGTGATCGCCATCGAGCGCGGGGGGGAGCTGGTGAGGGTGCGCTTTGCGCAGGACGGGACCGAGCGGCGGCTGATGGCCGGGGCGGCGCCGATGAGGAAGGTGAGCTGAGTGGCCGCGACGATCCTCGACGGCAAGGAGGGCGCCGCCGCGGTGCGGGCCGAGGTGGCCGAGGGCGTGGCCGCCTTCGCGGCGCGCCAGGGCCGGGCGCCCGGGCTGGTCGGCATCCAGGTGGGCGACGACCCGGCGTCCGAGATCTACCAGGCGGGCAAGGCCAAGGCGGCCGAGGCGTGCGGGATGATCTCCCGCCGCATCGTCCTGCCGAGCGAGACCACCCAGAACGAGCTCGACGCGATCCTCGACGACCTGAACGCGGACGACACGGTCGACGGGATGCTGGTGCAGCTCCCGGTGCCGGACCAGCTCTCCGAGCCGCTGATCGCCAACCGGATCCACCCGGACAAGGACGTGGACGGCTTCTCGCCGATCAACCTGGGCCGGCTGCTGCGCGGCGAGCCCGGCTCGGTGCCGTGCACCCCGAGCGGCGTGATGTGGCTGCTCGACCGCGCCGGCGTCCCGCTGGAGGGGGCCAACGCCGTGGTGGTCGGGCGGAGCCTGATCGTCGGCAAGCCGATGAGCCTGCTGCTGACCGCGCGCAGCGCGACCGTCACCGTGGCCCACTCGCGCACCCGCGACCTGCCGGCGCTCTGCCGCACCGCGGACGTGCTGGTGGCGGCCGTCGGTCGGCCTGAGATGATCCGCGGCGACTGGATCAAGCCCGGGGCGGCGGTCATCGACGTGGGCATCAACCGCACCGACGACGGCCTGCGGGGCGACGTGCACGGCGAGGAGGCGCACGAGGTGGCCGGCTGGCGCACCCCGGTGCCCGGCGGCGTCGGGCCCATGACCATCGCCTTCCTGCTCGTCAACACCCTCGAGGCCGCCCGCCGGCGGACGGGGGACACCAACCACACGGGGGACACCACCTGATGAAAATCGCGATCTTCGGGGGAACCGGGGACCTGGGCCGCGGCCTGGCCATCAACTTCGCCGCGGCCGGGCACGAGATCATCGTGGGCTCGCGGAGCCAGGAGCGCGCCGACCAGGCCGCCGAGGGCCTGCGCGAGGCCCTGCCGGAGGGCAGCTTCACCCCGCACGAGAACGTCGCCGCCGCCGAGGCGGGGGAGATCGCGATCGTGTCGATCCCCTGGGAGGGCATCGAGTCGACGATCCCGCCGATGGCGAGCGCGCTGGCCGGCAAGATCGTGATCTCGGTCGTCAACGCGCTGACCTTCGGCAAGAGCGGCGCGATCGCGGTGCGCGACATCCCGAACGGCTCGTGCGCCCACCAGATCCAGGAGCTCGCCCCCGAGGCGAAGGTCGTGGTGGCCTACAACAACCTGCCGGCCGCCGGCCTGCAGCACCGTGAGCACCTGGGCGCCGACGTCCTGGTCTGCGGCAAGAGCAAGGCGGCCCGCGACGAGGTGATCGAGCTGACGAAGGCCATCCCGGGCACCCGCGCGCTCGACGCCGGCCCGCTGGCCAACGCGCTCATCATCGAGGGCATGACCGCGGTGATCATCAACCTGAACCGGCGCTACAAGGGCGAGGCCAGCCTCGCCGTCGAGGGCCTGGAGGAGGCGCCGGCCCGGCCATGACCGTCCGGGTGGCGGTGGTCCAGGCGACCCCGGTCGTCCTGGACGCGCGCGCGACGGTGGAGAAGGCGTGCGGCCTCATCCGGGAGGCCGGCGCGGCCGGCGCGCGCATCATCGCCCTGCCCGAGGTCTTCGTGGCGATGTACCCGAGCTCGGCCTGGGCCCACGCATGCGCTCGATTCGGCTCGGCGCCGGCCGAGCTGCACCGGCGCCTCTGGGCCGAGTCGGTGGACGTGCCGGGGCCGCTCATCGAGCGCCTCGGCCAGGCGGCCCGCGCCGCCCGCGCCTGGGTGGCGATCGGCGTCAACGAGCGCGACTCGCGCCGGCCGGGGACGCTCTGGAACACGCTGGTCTGGCTCGCGCCGGACGGGAGCCTGGCCCACAAGCACCGCAAGCTCGTGCCGACCCTGCACGAGCGCGTCTTCTGGGGCCAGGGCCCGGGCGACGACCTGGGCGCCATCCTCACCGAGCACGGGCGCCTGGGCGGCTTGACCTGCTGGGAGAACTTCATGCCCGAGGCGCGCCGGCACCTCCACCGCCAGGGCGTCGACTTCTACCTGGCGCCGACCGCCGACGACCGCGACATCTGGGTCGCCGCGATGCGGACGTTCGCGTTCGAGGCCGGCGCCTTCGTGCTCTCGCCGGTGCAGTACCTGCGCCGCGACGACTTCCCCGACGACTTCCCACTGCCGGACGAGCTCGCCGAGTGCCCGGACGAGCTGCTGAGCGGCGCCAGCCTGATCGCGGACCCGTGGGGCAACCTGCTGGCCGGTCCGGTCGCCGGGCGGGAGGCGATCCTCTACGCCGACTGCGACCCCGGCCAGATCCTCGCCGCCCGCCGGGTGCTCGACACGGCCGGCCACTATGACCGGCCGGACCTGGAGCGCGCGCCGGCGGGCCCGGCGGGGGGCTGACCGCGGAAGGCTGACACGCCGGGCGGGCGGACGTAGGGTCGGTCGCCCCGACCCACTCCCCGGAGCCCCACCGTGAAGCCCTTTCTGATCGTCGCCGTCCTCGTTGCCTTGCTGGCCGGGACGGCCGCCGGCGCCGGCGCCGCCACGATCCCCGTCGTGGACACGGCGACCTACCAGTCCGACCTGCGCGTGGCCGGCAATGCCCTGGTCAAGCTCGGCGGGACGCTGGGGAACAACGACAGCACCGCGTCGCTGCGCCGCCAGGCCCCGGCGCTGCGCAAACTGCTCTTCTCGTTCGACCGGCGGATGTACGCCATGAGCCGGTACCGGCTCGAGGACGCCGAGGTCAACGGCCACCGCGCCCGCGTCTCCCGCGCCGGCCTGGCCGTGAGCGGCCCGATGAGCAACTTCCTCGACGCGGTCCTGGTCGGCCAGCAGGCGAAGATCGACAGGCTGGCCAAGACGGTCCTGACCCGCCTCGGGGCGGTGGCGAAGGCCCTGCAGTAGCCCGATCCAGGCCGTGGTCCCGCCAGTTGGCGCCGCCCGCGCCAACTGGCGGTGG
>JAWVEV010000216.1:0-15253 GCA_033856535.1 Miltoncostaeaceae bacterium
CATCCGCTCGTTCCCGGAGGCACCATGAGAAGTCACACCGCCCTGGCCATCGCCCTCCCGCGCGACGGCGACATCGAGACGGTCAACCCGGACGGCGGGACGTGGCGCTGAATCCGGACGATCGGCCGGCGAGCGTCGAGGTGCTCGGTCCGGGCGCCGGCGCGATGGGCGGCCACGGCAGGTGCGAGGGCATCCGCCGCTCGGGCGGGCCCGAGTTCGAGGCGCGGCTCGCGGCGCTGCGCAGGGAGCATGAGGCGGGGATGGCGCGCGCTCTGGCCGGCGAGGCGCTCTGGCCGTTCAAGGCCGACTACGATGATCGGACCGACGGGGTGATGATCGTGCTCCTGCCGCTTCGCAGCTCCGTCCGCACGGACTCCCGCGGCGCCAATCGCGTGGTCGACCACGACAGGCGGGGGCGCCCGGTGTGCGTCGCGTTGCTGCGCGTCTCCGAGGGCATCACCCTCGCCGGCGTTCCCCAGCGAGCGACCATCCGGGCGGCGCTCGAGCAGCTGGCGGCCGAGGGCCGGCTGCCGGCGGGCGCGGGGATACGATGATGCACCGCGTTCGGCCGCTTCGCTAGGCCGCCCCAGGCGCGGGGGTGACGGCCGGTGGCTTCCTCGCCCTCGCGGTGGTCGCGGCCCTCGTCCCCGCGTCCTGCGCCCCGGCCCCGGAGGACACGACGCCCGCCTCCGAGCTCGAGGGGCCACCAGGCGGCTCGCCGAGGACGTGCTGCCCGACGACGCCGGCCTGGGCGAGCTGGGCGACCGGGCGATTCCCGAGCCACTTCCTCGCCGGCCCGCGACCTGGGACACCTCGAAAACGGGCCCTTCGGGCCCGTCGCCGGGCCACGCCGCTGCGCTCGGTGAGCGTCGCGGCTCGGCGGCCGAGGTGGGTCAGTTTTCAACCGGTGCGAAAGGGTCAGACACACGAGTCACGTCGTCTTGACGCGGTCAAAGGTGCATCGGCCTCGGCGCGGTGCTCCTGCTCGGGGCGCTCCGGCTGACCCTTTCCGACCCGAGGGCGCCCGGGGACGCGATCGGGACGATTTTCGGGCGATCGCCCGGTCGGTTTGCGATCCTGCGCCGGATGGACGCCGTCGAGGTCGAGGACCTGGTCAAGCGGTACCCGCGCTCGCCGGTGAACGCCGTCGACGGCGTCTCGTTCACCGTCCGTCAGGGCGAGGTGATGGGGCTCCTCGGCCCCAACGGCGCCGGCAAGACGACCACCGTGGGGGTGCTCACCACCCGCGTGCGGCCCACCGCGGGCAGCGCGCGGATCGGCGGGGTCGACGTGATGCGCGACCCGGTGAACGCGCGCCGGCAGCTGGCCGTGGTGCCGCAGCGCAGCAACCTCGACCGCTCGATCTCGATCCGGGACAACCTCACCTTCCACGCGGCGTACCACGGGGTGCCGGCGCGGGAGCGCCAGCCGCGGGCGGACGCCCTCCTCGAGCAGTTCGGGCTGCTCGACCGGGCGAAGGACAAGCCGGACTTCTTCTCGGGCGGCCAGTCGCAGCGGGTGATGATCGCGCGGGCGCTCATGCACGCCCCGCAGGTGCTCTTCCTCGACGAGCCGACCACCGGCCTCGACCCGGCCGCGCGCCTCTTCGTCTGGGACCGGCTGCGCGAGCTGCGCGACGCGGGCGTGACGCTGGTGCTCACGACGCACGACATGGACGAGGCCGCCGCGCTCGTCGATCGCGTCGGGATCATGGACCACGGCAAGCTGCTCGCCCTCGACACGCCGGACGCGCTGGTCGGCGCGCTGGAGGGCGAGGGAACGCTCGAGCTCGCGGCCGACGGGCCGGCGGACGGGGTCGTGGTCGAGGACCTGGCGGCCCTCGACGGCGTCCAGCGTGTCGAGCCGGTCCAGACCGGGCAGAACGGCGACGCCGGGTCGGCGCCCCTTCGCGTGCGCCTCTACCTGGCCGGCGACGCGGCGCTTCGGGTCGCGCCGGCGGCCGCCGTGCTCGAGCGGCACGGCCTGTCGCTGGTCAACGTCAAGCTCGGCGCCCCGACGCTCGAGGACGTCTTCATCAACCTCACCGGCCGGACGCTGCGGTGACGACGCTCGCGGCATCCCGGCAGACCCAGTCGCGGGCCTTCTGGGCGGTGCTGTACCGCGACCTCTACGTCACGGCGCGCGAGCTGCCGTCGTTCCTCGCCCAGGTGATCCTGCAGCCGCTGTTCCTGCTGTTCGTGTTCGGCAAGGTCCTCGGCAGCCTCGGCTACACGCAGCACGGCTACGAGGACCTGCTCTTCCCGGGCCTGCTCGCGCTCACCGTGGTGATCACCGCGATGCAGACGCTCGCCTTCCCGCTCGTCGCCGAGTTCGGCTGGACCCGGGAGATCGAGGACCGCCTGCTGGCGCCGATGCCGACCGCGCTGGTCGCGCTGGAGAAGGTCCTGTTCGCGGTGATGCGGGCCGTCCTCGCGACGCTCGTGATGATCCCAATCGGGATCCTCGTGCTGGGCTCGATCCCCTGGCGTTGGGAGGAGATGCCGCTGTTCGTCGCGGCGCTGCTCCTGGGGGCGCTCGTCGGCGCCGGCTTCGGGCTGTTGCTCGGGACCCTGGTGCAGCCGCAGCGGATCTCGCTCGTGTTCTCGCTGGTCTTCACGCCGCTGCTCTTCACGGGCTGCAGCCAGTACCCGTGGCCGTCCCTGGACGGCCTGCGCTGGTTCCAGGTGCTCACCGCCCTGAACCCGATGACCTACGTCAGCGAGGCGATGCGCGGCGCGCTGGTGCCGCGCTTCCCGCACATCCAGCCGTGGATCTGCCTGGTCGTGCTCGCGCCGGCGGTCGTCGTGCTGCTGGCGGCGGGGGCGCGGGGCTTCTACCGGCGCGCCGTGGACTGAGGGGGACCGCCCGGCGGCCGCCGCGATGACCCCGCCGGCCACATGTCGTTCTGCGAGCATTAGGCGATGCTCGGAACGCGACAGGTGCACCCGCCGTGGCGGTGAGCCCGGGCGGGGGCCCGCAGCGGCTCGACGACGGCGCGAAGGGCCTCGCCGACTTCACGGTCACGACGCGGACGCTGGCCGTCGCCGCGCTCGCGGTGCCGATCGGCGCGGCCGGCGCGGTCGTCGCGCTGGCGCTGCTGAAGACGATCGGCCTGATCACCAACGTGCTCTGGTTCGGCCGGATCGCGTCCGACCTGGTCGCGCCGGCCGACGCCGACCCCGGCGCGCTCACGATCCTGTGGCCGGTCGTCGGCGGCGCCGCGATCGGGCTGATGGCGCGTTACGGATCCGAGGGCATCCGCGGGCACGGGATCCCCGAGGCCATGGAGAACATCCTGGTGCGCGGGAGCCGGGTGCAGCCGCGCCTCGCGCTGCTGAAGCCGATCTCGAGCGCGATCAGCATCGGCACCGGCGGGCCGTTCGGCGCCGAGGGCCCGATCATCCTCACCGGCGGCGCGGTGGGCTCCCTGGCGGCCCAGTTCCTCCGCCTCACCTCGGCCGAGCGCAAGACGCTGCTGGTGGCGGGCGCCGCCGCCGGCATGACCGGCGTCTTCGGCACGCCGATGGCCGCCGCCCTCCTGGCCGTCGAGCTGCTGCTCTTCGAGTGGAAGCCGCGCTCCCTGATCCCCGTGGGCGTCGCAACGACGGTCGCGATGGCGGTGCGGATCCGCTTCTCCGACGCCGGCCTGCTCGACCCGGCGCCCCTCTTCAAGGTGCCCGACCACCCGGTGCTGAGCGAGGCCGAGCTCGCCGGCGCGCTCGCGGTCGGGGTCGCCTGCGGCCTGCTGGCCTGGGTCCTGACCGGCGCGGTCTACGGGGCGGAGGACGCCTTCAAGCGCCTCCCGATCCACTGGGCCTGGTGGCCCGCGATCGGCGGCGTCGTGGTCGGGATCGGCGGGCTGATCGAGCCGAGGGCGCTCGGCGTGGGCTACGACGTGCTGGCCGGCGAGCTGGCCGGGACGATCGCCGTCAGCGGCCTGGTCACGCTGCTCGTGGTCAAGCTGATCATCTGGTCCGTCGCGCTCGGCTCGGGCACCAGCGGCGGCATCCTCGCGCCGCTGCTGATCATGGGCGCGGCGGTCGGCGGGGTGCTCGGCCCGGCGCTGCCCGGCGGCTCGCCGGCGGTCTGGGGGCTCATCGGGATGGCCTCGGCGATGGCCGGGGTGATGCGCTCCCCGTTCACCTCGATCCTCTTCGCCTTCGAGCTCACCCACGACCGCAACGCGCTGCTGCCGCTGCTGATCGGGGCGCTCGGCGCGTACACGATCAGCGTGCTCGTGCTGAAGCGGTCCATCCTCACCGAGAAGGTCGCCCGCAAGGGCGTCCACGTGACCCGCGAGTACTCGGTGGACTCGCTCGACGCGCTGTTCGTCGTCGACGTCATGACCACCGACGTGGTCACGCTGGCGCCCGAGCGGCCGGTCGCCGAGGTCATGCGGGCGCTGCGCGCCGGCGAGGAGGCGGCCCGCCAGCGGCTCTTCCCGGTGCTCGACGAGGACGAGAGCATGCTCGGCGTCCTCACCCGCGGCGACCTGGTGGGCGCCGACCCGGAGGGCCGCCTGCTGGTGGCCGACCTGATGCGCCGGGAGCCGGTCGTGGCGCTGCCGGGCGAGACCCTGCGGACCGTCGCCGACCGCATGGTGGAGCACGGGGTCGGCGCGCTGCCGGTGGTCCGGCTGGGCTCGCCGCGGCGCGTGGTCGGCCTGATCACCCAGTCGCACCTCTTCCGGGCGCGGGTCCGGCTGCTCGACGAGGAGCGCACGCGGGAGCGCGTCCTGCGCCTCCGGCCGCTCCCCGGGCGGCGCCCTCGCGGCGGCGACGAGGACCCGCCGGGGGGCGGCGGCGCGGCCGGGCCCGACGGCGCGGGCTTGGTCCGGCCCGGCGGGGGGTAAGTGGTGCCCCCGTCCACGCGAGCCAGGGGGGCGCGATGAGCGAGCTTTCGCAGGGCCAGGGGCCCACGCCTGCGATCACCGAGGCGGACGTCGAGCTGATGGAGCACCCGGACGAGCACTTCGACCCGGATGCCCCGCCGGCGACGATCGACCGCCAGCAGACCGAGGACGCGGAGGTGACGGTCCGCGACGCCGTGTGGATCAACCCCCGGGAGCGCGTCGGCGGCGACTAACCAACACGGCCCGGGCCCGCCTGCCGGCTGCGGGCGGGCGCTACTCGTACTGCAGCGCCCGCAGCACGTCGAGGCGGCCGGCCCGCCGGGCCGGCAGGGCCGCTGCCACGATGCCGGCGGCGATCGCCACCAGGGCGAAGGCGCCCAGCGTCGCGATCGGGAGCGAGAAGCCCACCTCGTACTCGGCCATCGACCGGGTCACGAGGGCCGCCGCGGCGATGCCCATCGGCATCCCCAGCGCGGCGCCGATCAGCGCCGTGATGACGCTCTCGTGGCGGACCATCCGGCGGGCGCCGCGGCGCGTCATGCCGACCGCGCGGAGCATCCCGATCTCCCGGGTGCGCTCGAAGACCGCCAGCGCCAGCGTGTTGACCATCCCCAGCAGGCTCACGATCACCGACAGGGCCAGCAGGACGTAGAGCAGGTTGAGGACGATGTCGAGCTCGCCGGTGCGGGTCTCGACGAAGCCGTCCCGGGTCTGCAGGTCGCTGTCCGGGAAGCGCCGGAGCGCGGCCGCCATGGCCGGCTGGGCGCCGCGGTCGGCGCGGAGCAGCACGAACCCGTCGCGCGGCTGCGGGAAGCTCGCGTCGAAGTCCGACTGCGCGAGCACGACCTCGCCGAGCAGCGGCATGAAGCGCGGCGGCGCGTAGATGCCGGCCACCTGGCGCCGGACCGTCGCGCCGGACGGGGTGGTCAGCTCCAGCGTGTCGCCGACCGCCAGGTCGTGGTCGTCGGCGAAGTCCTCGCGGACGATCGCGCCGCCGGCGCGCAGGCCGGCCAGGCCGGGGAGCGTCCCGTCGCCCGAGCCGACCGAGTAGACGTCGCCGATCGTCGCCGGGTCGACGCCGCTGGCGTCGATGTCGCTGCCGTCGGCCAGCGCCCGGTCGGTGCGCACGCCGCTCGCGGCGCTCACGCCGGGCAGGCCGGAAAGCGCCTCGCCGGCCTTCGTCGAGATCGGCTGCCAGCCGTTGTCGGAGGTCAGGACGTAGTCCGCGCGCAGCTGGTCCTCGACCGCGGCGGTGTTGGACTCCTTCAGGCCGGCGCCGAGCACCGCGACGAAGGTGACCAGGGCGAGCCCGATCATCAGGGCGGCGGCGGTCGAGGCCGTGCGGCCGGGGTTGCTCACGGCGTTGCCGCGCGCGAGCCGCCCGGAGGCGCCGGCGATGCGGGCGGCGGGCCAGCCGAGCACCGCCGCCAGCGGGCGGACCGCCAGCGGGGCGATCATCGCGACGCCGACCAGCAGGCCGATCGCCCCGACGACGATCGCGGCGATGCGGGTCCCGGTGTCCAGGCCGCCGGCGAGCGTGCCGGCCACAAGCGCGGCACCGGCGAGCAGGACCACGCCGATGGAGATCGCGACGCCGAGCGGGGAGCGCCTCTTCGCGGTGGCCGCGCCCTCGCGGACGGCGGCGACCGGCGAGATCCGGGTGGCGCGCAGGGCCGGCATCAGGCCGGCGAGCACCGTGACCACGACGCCGACCAGGAGGGCGGCCATCACGGTCCGCGGCGCCAGCACCAGGCCGGCCTGCGGCAGCTCGGCCCCGAAGGAGGCGAACACCGCGGTCAGGCCGCGTGCCAGCGCGACGCCCAGCCCCAGGCCGACCAGCGATGCGGCCAGGCCGATCGCAAAGGCCTCGAGGACGACCGAGCGGAGCACCTGGCGGCGGGTCGCGCCGAGGGTGCGCAGCGTGGCCAGCTCGCGGGTCCGCTGGGCGACGGTGATGCTCAGCGTGTTGAAGATGACGAAGGCGCCCACCAGCAGCGCCACGCCGCCGAAGGCCAGCAGGAAGTAGCGCAGGAAGTCGATGGCCTCGCCGATCTCGGCGCTGTCCGCGGCCGCCTGCGCGGCGCCGGTGGTGACGCCGGCGTTGGCCGGCAGCAGGGGCTCGATCTGGGCCATCAGGGCCGCGTCGGACACGCCCGGCCTCGCCGAGACGGAGATCATGTCGAAGCCGGCCTTGCCGACCATGGCCTGCGCGGTCGGGGGGTCGAACAGCGCGACGGTCGCGCCGCCGAAGGAGTCGACGCCGCCGAAGGTGGCGATGCCGGTGACCGTGAACGCGCGGATCCCAGACTCGCCGGCGATGCGGATCGGGTCGCCGACCGCGAAGCCCTCGCCATCGGCGGTCCCGGCGTCGATCACGACCTGATCCGATCCGCGGGCCCAGGCGCCCTCGGTGAGGGTCATCGGGTTGAACTGCGGGTAGTCCGGGTCGACGCCGAACCCGAAGGTCGGGTTGCCGCCGCCGCTGATGATGTTCCCGTCCCGGTCGAGCATCTTGGCCTGGTCGGCGTCGCCGCTCAGGTCGACCAGGGTGCCGGCGGCCTCGGCGACGCCGGGCAGCGCGCGGATGTCGCCGAGCAGATGCTCGGAGACCGTCGGGCGGCCGCTGGATGAGAAGTCGACGACCTCCTGGCCGCGGACCACGACATCGGTCTTGGCGTAGGAGCTGCTGAAGATCGACCCGAAGGCCTTGTCGATGGTGTCGGTGAGCATGAGCGTGCCGCTGACCATCGCCACGCCGAGCACGATGGCCAGCGCGGTCAGGACGGTGCGGAGCTTGCGGCCGGCGAGGCCGCGCAGGGCGACGCGCGTCATCGGGCCACCTGGCCCAGCGCGTCGAGCACCTGCTCGGGGGTGGAGCGGCCGATCTGGCTCGCGATGAGGCCGTCGGCCAGGAAGACGATCCGGTCGGCGATGGCCGCCGCGCGCGGGTCGTGGGTGACCATGACGGTGGTCTGCCCGTAGTCCTCCACCGAGCGTCGCAGGAGCTCGAGGATCTCGGCGCTGGTGGACGAGTCGAGGTTCCCGGTGGGCTCGTCGGCGAACATGATCGTCGGCCGGCTGACCATCGCCCGGGCGATCGCCACGCGCTGCTGTTGGCCGCCCGAGAGCTCCGACGGCCGGTGCTTGAGCCGGTCCGAGAGGCCGACCGCGTTCACCAGCTCGCGCAGCCAGGCCTTGTCGGGCTTCTGCCCGGCGATGTCGAGCGGGAGCGTGATGTTCTCGCCGGCGCTCAGCATCGGGAGCAGGTTGAAGAACTGGAAGACGAAGCCGATGTGCGTGCGCCGGAGCCGGGTGAGCTCGGTGTCGCCGAGCCCGGTGATTCGCGTGTCGCCGATCCAGACCTCGCCGGCGGTGGGCCGGTCGAGGCCGGCCAGGATGTGCATCAGGGTGGACTTGCCGGAGCCCGAGGGGCCCATCACGGCGACGAGCTCGCCGCGCTCGACCGAGAGGGAGACGCCGCGGAGGGCGTCCACGGCGGTCTCGCCGTCGCCGTAGCGCCGGGCGACCGAGCGGGCGGCGACGACGACCGACTCGCCGCCGGCTCTCTCGTGGCGGGCGCCGGCCGGCGCGTGCTGATCGGGGATGGTGGTCATCGCTGCGCTCCTTCTCGGGATGGGGCGCCCGGGATGCTCTGCGCCGGGCGTCACGGATCCGTCACGGATGGGTCACGGATGCTGTGGCCACGCTCGCAGCGCCCGGCCGCGCCGCCATCGGCCGCGCGCCCGGTTCGCCATCCGCCGTGGGAGCGGTCCGCGATCCGCCGCGCGGACGGCGCGGGTCCTCCTCAGGGATGACCCGGACCGCCCGCGCGGCCGACGACGGCGGGGCGGGCGTGGACTAACGTCGGCCAATGCGCTTCCGGCACCTGGTCAGCCGCCACCTGATCGACGCCTTCGTCGTGCTGACCGCCGTCATCGCCCAGCTCGAGATCTGGCTCGTCCCGCTCGAGGGCTCCAAGCCCCTGCTCGTGGTCGCCGGGCTCGCCTGGTCGCTGCCCCTGCTGGCGCGCAACCGGTTCCCGCTCGCGGCTCCGGCGGTCGTGCCGGTCGTGCTGACCGGGCTCTCGTTCCTCGAGCCGAGGACGGTCCCCGACTCCTCGTCCGCCGTCCTGGCGCTGCTCCTCGCGGCGGGCCTCTTCGGCGCCCGCGAGCGCGTGCAGGAGGTCGTCGGCGGGACGGCGCTGATCCTCGCGGGGGTGATCGTCGTGGTCCTCAACGACTCCGAGAGCTCCCTGCTCCCGGACGTGGGGTTCGTCGGCACGCTCTGCCTGGTCGCCGTGGTGAGCGGCATCGCGATCACCCAGGGCAGCCTGCGCGCCCGCGAGCTGGAGGAGCGCGCGAGGCTGGTCGACGCTCAGCGCGAGGAGCAGGCGCGGACCGCCGTCGCCGACGAGCGGGCGCGGATCGCCCGGGAGATGCACGACGTGGTCGCGCACTCGGTGAGCGTCATGGTGGTGCAGGCGGGGGCGGCCGAGGCCATGCTCGACGTCGACCCCGAGCGCGCCCGCGCGCCGATCGCCGCCGTGCAGGAGACCGGCCGCGAGGCGCTCGGCGAGCTGCGCCGGGTGCTCGGGGCGCTGCGCGACGGGACCGAGAGGCCGGATCTGGCGCCGCGCGCCGGCCTGGCCGGGCTGCCGGCGCTGGTCGACCAGGTGCGCGAGGCCGGCCTGCCGGTGGAGCTCGAGGTGGAGGGCGAGGCGCGCCCGGTGCCCGCGGGCATCGAGCTCTCGGCGTACCGGATCGTCCAGGAGGGCCTCACCAACGCGCTCAAGCACGCCGGCCCGGCGCGGGCGCGGGTGCGGGTGCGCTACGGCGAGGACGACCTGCGCGTGGAGGTCGAGGACGACGGCCCCGGCGCGCCGGCCCCGGTCAACGGCGCCGGCCACGGCCTGGTGGGCATGCGCGAGCGGGTCGGCCTGTACGGCGGCGACCTCGAGGCCGGGCCGCGGCCCGAGGGGGGCTTCGCCCTCCGCGCCCGCCTGCCGCTCGAGAAGGCCGCGCCGTGATCCGCCTCCTGATCGCCGACGACCAGGCGCTGGTGCGCGACGGCTTCGGGATGATCCTCGGCGCCCAGGAGGACATGGAGGTGGTCGGCGAGGCCGCCGACGGGCACGAGGCGGTGGAGCGGACGCGGGCGCTCGACCCCGACGTGGTCCTGATGGACATCCGCATGCCGGGCCTCGACGGCATCGAGGCCACCCGGCGGCTCGTCGGCCACGGCGGGGTGCGCAGCCGGGTCCTGATGCTGACCACGTTCGACGGCGACGAGTACCTCTACGACGCGATGAAGGCCGGCGCCAGCGGCTTCCTGTTGAAGGACGTGCGCCGCGAGGAGCTGGTCAACGCGGTCCGCGTCGTCGCCGCCGGCGAGGCCCTGCTGGCGCCGGCGCTGACGCGCCGCCTGATCGAGGACTTCATGCGCCGGCCGCCGCCCGGCGCCGAGCCGACCGGGGCGATCACCGAGCTGACCGACCGCGAGCGCGAGGTGCTGCGGCTGGTCGCGCGCGGCCTCTCGAACGCCGAGATCGCCGCCGAGCTGATCGTGAGCGACGCGACCGTGAAGACCCACGTTGCGCGCATCCTCATGAAGCTCGGCCTGCGGGACCGCATCCAGGCGGCCGTGATGGCCTACGAGTCGGGCTTCGTGCGCCCGGGCGAGGGCGAGCGGCCGCTCAGCCCGGAAGGGCGGGCATGAGCGGCGAGTCGACCTCCGCCGCCATGTCGCGCGGGGCGGCGAGGGCCTCGAGCATCAGCGCGGTGTCCGCGATCGGGACGCCGGTCAGGTGGGCCTCCCGGCCCTCGAAGTCGCGGACGATCGCGGTGACCGCGGTCCGGTAGGCCTCGGCGTCGCCGCGGGCCAGCGCCGCGATGGCGTCGGCGGTCCGCCGGAAAGCCCCGTCGCCCTCCCGCATCCCCTCGGCCGCCCGGCCGGCCAGCGCGTTGTCGCCCTCCACCAGCGCCGCCACCGCCAGCGCGTAGCAGGAGGTGGGGGAGTCGCAGGAGTCCGGCTGACCGTACTCGCCGCCGAGCGCGGCGTCGGCGATCCGGCCGCGGGCCCAGGCGGCGGCCGCGGCGCCGTCGCCGGCCAGGATCGACGACTTCAGCGTGGCCACCAGCCGCCCGAAGCTCCGCGGCGTCGCGCTCGCGTAGGAGTCGCGGTAGCCGGCCGCCGCCGCGAGCAGGCGCTCGCGGGCCTCGTCGCGGCGCCCGTCCAGCAGCGCTCGGAAGGCCTCGCCGTCGGCCGCGATGGCCCCGCGCAGCACCTCGTCCTCGGCCGGCGGCGTCCCGCCCGCCCCCGTGGTCATCGCGGCGCGCGGGCCCCGAGGTCGGGCCGCATGGTGAGGCGGTCGATCTCGATCGCCAGGGCGATCGCGTCGAGCTTCCGGTCGCCCCCCACCCGGTCCGCCACGTGCCAGGCCTCGCCGCGCAGGTAGCCCAGGCGCGCCAGCGCGTCGGGGAAGGCCAGGGCGCGCCGGGACTCGCTCCGGATGTAGTCCAGGATCTCGCGGATCTCGGCGTCGTCCCACTTGGGCGGCTTCACCGGCCACTCCTTGTTGCGGACGATGAACCACCAGAGGAACCCGATCAGCGGGATCTTCAGCAGCGCGACCGCGAAGAGCACCCAGACGATCTGGATGCCGTGATGGCCCTCGAAGACCGGGGTCACCGCGAGCAGGAAGCTGCCGAAGATGGCGAACGCGACGGTGACGGCCACCGTGCCGATCATGCGCCCCGTCCGCACCCGTCCCGCTCGCGTGTAGAGGAACCGTGCGAGCACGACCTTCATCATCCCCAGGACGGAGCCCGGCGACAACCGGGTCTCGTTTGTACCATCCGCGGGATGCCGCCCGCGCCGAGGTCCACCTGAGGGTCCTGCTTCCAGACGGCACTCCCCTGGAGCTGCCCGAGGGCGCCACCGGTCGCGATGCCGCGGCCGCGATCGGACCCGGCCTGGCGCGCGCGGCGGTCGCCGTGCGGGTGGGCGACGAGATCCGCGACCTCGCGCGGCCCCTGGCCGACGGCGAGGCGATCGCGATCATCACGTCAAAGAGCGGCGCGGACTACCTCTGGGTGATGCGCCACTCGGCCGCCCACGTGATGGCCGAGGCGGTGCGCGAGGTGGTCCCCGGCGCCAAGCTCGGCTTCGGCCCGCCGATCGACGACGGCTTCTACTACGACTTCGACCTGCCCCGGCCGCTCAGCGAGGACGACTTCCCGGCCATCGAGGCCGCGGTGAAGCGGATCAAGAAGGCCAAGGCGCCGTTCGAGCGCACCCTGATGGCCATGGACGAGGCCAAGGCCTTCTTCGCCGAGCGCGGCGAGCCCTTCAAGGTGGACCAGGTCGAGGAGCTCGAGCGCCAGGGCGAGACCGAGGTCTCGATCTACACCCAGAACGGGTTCGTCGACCTCTGCCGCGGCGGCCACGTGCAGGACACGGGCAAGGTCGGCGAGGTGAAGCTGCTCTCGCTGGCCGGCGCCTACTGGCGCGGCAGCGAGAAGAACCCCCAGCTCACGCGGCTCTACGCGACCGCCTTCCCGACCTCGAAGGAGCTCGACGAGCACCTGGAGCGGCTGGAGCAGGCCAAGGCCCGCGACCACCGCCGGCTGGGCAAGGACCTCGGGATCTTCCACTTCGACGAGATGGGCCCCGGCTTCCCGTTCTACCTGCCGAACGGGATGGTCCTGGTCAACGGGATCCGCGGCGCGGTGCGCAAGGAGCTCGCCGCGATGGGCTACGACGAGATCCAGACGCCCACGATCCTCTCGGACCAGCTCTGGCACGAGAGCGGCCACTGGGAGAACTACAAGGAGAACATGTACTTCACGGAGGTCGACGGTCAGACCTTCGCCGTGAAGCCCATGAACTGCCCCGGCGCCTGCCTCGTCTACCGCAGCCAGCGCCACAGCTACCGGGACCTGCCGATCCGGCTGGCCGAGTTCGGCCACGTCCACCGGCACGAGCTCTCGGGCGTGCTGCACGGGCTCTTCCGCGTGCGCGCCTTCACCCAGGACGACGCCCACATCTTCTGCCGCCTGGACCAGGTGAAGGGCGAGGTGCAGTCGGTGCTCGCCCTGATCGACCGCTTCTACGGCCGGTTCGGCTTCGACCAGGTCGCGCTGCGCCTGGGCACCCGGCCCGAGAAGGCGCTCGGCAGCGCGGAGATGTGGGAGGCCGCCGAGGCCGCCCTGGTGGACGCGCTGGAGGGCCGCGAGTACACGCTCAACGCCGGCGACGGCGCCTTCTACGGCCCGAAGATCGACTTCCACGTGACCGACACGATGGGCCGGGCCTGGCAGCTCGGCACCTGCCAGCTCGACTTCTTCATGCCGGAGCGCTTCGGCCTGACCTACACCACGGCCGAGGACACCGACGAGCGCCCGGTGATCATCCACCGCGCGGTCACCGGCTCCACCGAGCGCTTCCTCGGGATCCTGATCGAGAATTGCGGGGGCGACTTCCCGTTCTGGCTGGCGCCCGAGCAGGCGCGCGTGCTGCCGATCGCCGACCGCCACGCCGAGACCGCCGAGGCGGTCGCGGCACGGCTGCGGTCCGAGGGCCTGCGGGTCAAGGCCGACGCGCGGTCCGAGTCGCTCGGCCGGCGGATCCGCGACGGCGAGCTGCAGAAGGTGCCGTACCTGCTCATCGTGGGCGACCGCGAGCAGGAGGCCGGCGCGGTCGGGGTGCGCTCGCGGGCCGCCGGCGACGAGGGCTCGCTTCCGCTCGAGGACCTGGTCGCGCGGCTTCGCGCGGAGGACGAGGCCGACTGATGCGCGTCAACTGGGTCGGCGTCCGGAACTTCCTGATCATCGCCGGCATCGCCGCGATCGGGGTGATCTGGCAGGAGGGCTTCGGCACGGTCGCGGTCGGCGCCCAGCAGATCTTCCTCGTGCTCTTCGTCTTCGGGATCGCGGCCTTCGCCTACAACTACTTCCGCCAGAACGAGCTCGCCTGGCTGGTGCTGAAGCCCTGGCAGCGCGCGCTGATCGTGATCTGCGGCGCCGGGATCGCCTTCCTGGTGATCGCCGGCTTCCCGCTGCTGGGCGATCGGCTCTCGCCGGTGGGCGTGCTGGCGCTGATGGCCGCGCTGGTGCTGGTGATCGTCTGGGTCGTCCGGGAGAGCCGCCGCTTCCGCTGACCGGCCCCGGCGGGCGCCGTTTGCCCGCCTCGGGGGCCGGGTAGGCGCCTCTCGCGACCCGCGAGAGGGGATGGACGCCGTGCAGCGCATCGTGCCCTTCGGCATCACGATCGACCCGGCCGGATCCCAGCCGATCCTGCTGCTGAAGACGGCGGAGGACAACCGCTTCCTGCCCGTCTCGGTGGGGCAGGGCGAGGCGATGGCGATCATCGCCAAGCTCGAGGGGCGCGAGCCCGCCCGGCCGATGACCCACGACCTGATGCTCGGGATGCTGGCCGAGCTCGACGCCGAGATCGTCCGCGTGACCGTGACCGAGCTGCGCGACGACGTCTTCCGCGCCGCCCTGGTCGTGCGGACCCCCTCCCGCGAGATGGAGTTCGACTCGCGGCCGAGCGACGCGCTGGCGCTGGCGGTCCGCGCCGGGGCGCCGATGTACGCCGAGGACGACGTGATCGCCGAGAACGCGGTCGACGTCGACCTGGCCGGGGGCACCGACGGCGCCGAGGCCGACGGCCCCGCGGACGAGCAGGAGGTCGTCGAGGATTTCCGCCGCTTCCTCGACGACGTCACCCCGGAGGACTTCGAAGGCTGATTCGTCACCGGATGGCGACGCGATCGGCACGGATCGCGCGCCATCTGGGGGAGGGGCCCGGCCTAGCGTCAGCGCATGGTCGCGCGACGCGGGAGCCGGGGTCAGGCGGCGGTGGAGCTGGTGGCGCTCGTGCCGGCGCTGGTGGTCCTCGGGCTGCTCGCCTGGCAGCTGGCCGCGGCGGCCCACGTCTGGTTGGTCGCGGGCTCCTCCGCGCGGGCCGCCGCCCGTGCCGCCGCGGTGGGGGCTCCCGCCGAGGACGCCGCCCGCGCGGCCCTCCCGCGCGCGTGGGCCGGCGTGGCGCGGGTGCGGACGTCGGGCGGCGAGGTGCGGGTGCGCGTGCCGGTGCCCGCGGTCCTCCCCGGACTGCCGTCCCTGGGGACGGTGGAGGGATCGGCCCCGCTGACCGAGGGCGCCCGGTGAGGCGGCGGTCCGCCGGGCAGGCGGCGGTCGAGCTGCTGGCGGCGGTGCCGATCGTGCTGGCGGCGGGGTTCGTGGCGTGGATCCTGGTCGCGGTCCTCTGGTCCGGGATGCGGGCCGAGGAGGACGTGCGCCGCCAGGCGCTGGAGGCCCGGCCCGGCGCCGGCTGGGTGACGGTCACGGCGCGCGCGCCGCTGCCGGCCCTGACGCCGCCGCTGGCCGGCCTCGAGGTGCG
>JAWVEV010000217.1:0-5137 GCA_033856535.1 Miltoncostaeaceae bacterium
GCTCCGCCCGCGCGCCGCCGGCCGGCGGCGCGCGGGCGTCGTCATGGTCCTAGAGCGCGTTGACCGCGGCGGCCTGCGGGCCCTTGGGACCCTCCTGGCTCTCGAAGCTCACGCGCTGGCCCTCCTCGAGGTTCCGGTAGCCGGACCCCTGGATCTCCGAGAAGTGCACGAACAGATCCTTGCCCCCGTCATCCGGGGTGATGAACCCATACCCCTTCTCGGGGGAGAACCACTTCACGACGCCTTCGGGCATTTGCTGTGTCATTCCCTTCGCTCGGCGAGACCCGTACGAAACCGCCGAGCCAGCAAAGCCACGGACGTTCGCAATCCATCCCGCATGTGCGACGCCCCAGGGTGGAGCGCCGACAGGATGGTACCTCACCCGCCCGCGGGTCGCGCCGCGGGCCGGGCGGGCCATACTCCGTTGGGAGATCAGGCCCGTGCCGCACGACCACGCGCACCATGACCACGCCCCTCACGAGGGCGACCACGCCGGCCGCGGCCGGCGCTCCCGCGCGCTCGGCCTGGCGCTCGCGGTCACGGCCGGGTTCACCGTCGTCGAGGCCGTCGCGGGCCTGCTCACCGGCAGCCTCGCTCTGCTGGCCGACGCCGGCCACATGCTCTCGGACAACGTCGCGCTGGCGCTGGCGCTGGGCGCCATGTGGCTGGCCTCGCGGCCGCCCACCACGGGGCGGAGCTTCGGCTACCGCCGCGCCGAGATCATCGCCGCGCTGGTCAACGGGGTCGGCCTGGTCGCGATCGCGATCTGGATCTTCGTGGAGGCCGGGCGGCGGCTCGCCGACCCGCCCGACGTGGAGGGCGGCTGGGTGCTCACGGTGGCGAGCCTCGGCCTGGTCGTGAACATCGTCGCCGCGCGCCTGCTGCACGGCGGCGGGAGGGACAGCCTCAACGTGCGGGCCGCCTTCCTGCACGTTCTCGGCGACCTCGTCGCCTCGGTGGGCGTCATCGTGGGCGCGCTGGTGATCCTGGGGACCGGCTGGCGGACCGTGGACCCGCTGGTCTCGATCCTGATCGGCCTGCTGATCCTCGCGAGCTCGTGGTCGGTGCTGCGGGAGTCGGTCGACGTTCTGCTGGAGGCGGCGCCCCGCGGCGTGGACGTCGACGAGATCGGCAAGCGCATGGCCGCGGTGCCGGGCGTGGCCGAGGTGCACGACCTGCACGTCTGGACCATCACCTCGGGCTTCACCTCGCTCTCGGCGCACCTGCTCGTGGAGCGCGACCAGGACTGCCACGTGCGCCGGCGGGCGGTCGAGGAGCTGCTGCGGAACGAGTACCGGATCGCCCACACGACGCTGCAGGCGGACCACCTCGGCGAGGGGGCGGTGTTCGTCCCGATCGAGGAGGTCACCTCCCCGCGGCGGCGGGAGGGCTAGACTCGACCCATGCTGAATCGACGGCAGGCCGTGGTCGGGTACGCCACCTACGTCCTCGCCCGCCGCATCGCCCGCAGGGCGGTACGGCGCAAGCTGGAGGACCTGCGTCCCTTCTCGGGGACGAATGGAACCGAGGTCGTTCGGGAAAGAGGAGGCCGCATGCTGAAGAGGTCCAACGGCGCCAAGACGGCGCGCCGCACCAGGGAGGCGACGGTTGCCGGCGCCGGCCGCGCCGGAGCGCTGATCGAGGCGGTGCGCCCGCTGGTCGAGCGCGCGGCCAGCGATCACCAGCTCCACGCGGCGATCCGCAACGCCCTCGCCACCGGCCGCGAGGTCTCCTCGCAGGTCTCCGGCAAGAAGCCGTCCAAGGCCGCCCGCAAGCTGGCCGACGACCGCAAGCTCCAGCGCCGGGCGCTCGCCTCGGTGACCGAGCTGCGCGACGCCATGACCGGCGTGGTCCAGGAGCCCAAGAAGAAGAAGCGGGGCAAGCTGCTCGGCGTCGTCGCGGCCATCGCCGCGGTCGCCGCGGCGGTGCCGTTCCTCAAGAGCCGCCTGGGCGGCAACGGCGGCGACGAGCACGGCCAGAACGGCGGGTTCTCCGGCTAGCTCGCGGCTTCCCCCCTCGGCCCGTCCGGGGACATCACCGCGGAGCGGCCCATCAAGCGCGTCCCGGTGGCCTTGAAGGAGGCCGTCGCACGATCGCCCGGGCGCAGCCCGAGCCGCTCGGCCGAGGCCGCGGTGATCTCGGCCGCCAGCGGGCCCACGGTCACGCGCACGCGGTTGCCCAGGGGGTAGAGCGAGCCGACCGGGCCGGTGATCCGGTTGAGCGCCGAGTCGTCGGGCTCCGCGCGTCCCACCGAGACGTCCCAGGGCTGCACCACGACCGCCACCGGGCCGGTCGCGGCGTCGGTCGAGCGCAGCAGGCCGCCGGCGTCCAGGACCACCTCGGTCAGGCCGTCCGCGGCCGGCCGCGCCACGCCGAGCAGGATGTTCGCGCCGGTCAGGCGCGCCACGAACGGGTCGGCCGGGCGGGCCACCAGCTCGGCCGGGGTCCCGAGCTGGCGCAGCTCGCCCCGCACGAGCACCCCGACGGTGCCCCCCAGGGCCGCCGCCTCGGCGAAGTCGTGGGTCACGATCAGCGCCGGCAGGCCGAGCTCCGCGGTCAGACCGGCGAGCTCGGCGCGCACGTTGGCCCGGGTCTCGGCGTCGAGCGCGGCGGTCGGCTCGTCCAGCAGCAGCGCCTTCGGCCGGCGGGCCAGGGCCCGGGCGAGGGCGGCGCGCTGGCGCTCGCCGCCCGAGAGCTGCCCCGGCCGGACGCCGGCCAGGTGCGCGATGCCGAACCGGCGCAGCAGCGGCCCCGCGGCCTCACGCCCGCCGGCGAAGGCGACGTTGCCCTCGACGGTCAGGTGCGGGAAGAGCGCGTGCGACTGGAAGAGGTAGCCCACCGCCCGGCGCTCCGGCGGCAGGTCGATGCCGGCCGCGCTGTCCAGCCAGACCTCCTCCCCCAGCGCCACCCGCCCGCGCGCGCCGGGCGCCAGGCCGGCGATCGCGCGCAGGATCGTGCTCTTGCCGGCCCCGGACGGGCCGACGAGCGCGACCGGCCGGGCGCCTACCTCGAGGGCGACGCGGAGCCGGAAGTCGCGGAGGGGGACGTCCAGGTCGAGCCGAAGGGGCTCCACCGGGTCACCAGCCGGGTCGTGAGCAGGATCGCCGCGCTCACCGCCACGAGCAGCGCGCCGATGGCCAGCGCGGTCGTGAAGTCGCGGTCGAACTCGGCGTAGATCGCCAGGGGCAGGGTCTGCGTCCGGCCGGGGAAGCTCCCGGCGAAGATGATCGTGGCGCCGAACTCGCCCAGGCCGCGGGCGAAGGCCAGCGTGGCGCCGGCCCCGAGGCCGCCGAGGGCGAGCGGCAGGGCGATCCGCCCGAAGGCGCGCGCCGGGCGGGCGCCGAGCGTCCGCGCGGCGGCAAGCAGGTCCGGGTCGACGGCCTCGAACGCCGCCACGGCCTGGCGCAGGTAGAAGGGGCTGGCGACGAAGATCACCGCCAGCACGACGGCGGTCTGGGTGAAGGGCAGCCGCAGGCCGAGCACGTCGAGGCTCCCGCCGAGCAGGCCCTGGCTCCCGAAGGCCGCCAGCAGGCCGACGCCGGCCACCGCCGGCGGCAGCACCAGCGGCAGCTCGAGCAGGGTCAGCGCCAGCGTCCGCCCGCGGAAGCGGCGGGTGGCCAGCAGATAGGCCGCCGGAGTCCCCACGGCGAGGATGACCGCCTGCGCGATCAGGTTGGTCTCGAGGCTCACGACGATCGCGTCGCGGGCCGACGCGCTGCCGAGCTGGCGGACGATCGCCGCGGGCCCGGCCTCGGCGAAGATCGCGATCAGGGGCAGGGCCAGGAAGAACAGGGCCAGGGCCAGCGCGCCCACGAGGAGCGCGGTGAAGGCCCCGCGCCTCATGGCGGCCCGAAGCCCCCCGCGCGGAGGAGAGCCTGGCCGCGGGAGCCGAGGGCCTTCTTCACGAACTGCTCGGCCTCGCCGGCGTGGTTCGAGCCCGAGACCACGGACACCGTGTAGAGGATCCGCGGCTGCGCGTCCGCGGGCAGCTCGATCGCGTCGACGTCGGCCGCCCCGGCGTCGGTGGTGTAGCCGATCGCGGCGTCGGCCTCGCCGAGCGCGACCTTCGCCGCATTGGCGGCCGCGTCGTTCTCGTAGCTGGCGGCCATCCCGACCAGGTCCGACTGCCCCAGCGTCGCAAGCATCTGGCGGGCGTAGTCGCCGAGCGGGACGCTCTCGTCGGCCATCACGAAGCGGATGCCCGGCCGGCGCAGGTCGGCGAGGGTCCGGATGCCCTTCGGGTTGCCCTTCGGCACGAGGATCGCGAGCCTGTTCGTGGCCAGCGCCCGCGGCGCCTCGAGCAGGCCCTCGGACCGCAGCTCGCGGGCCAGCGCGGCGTCGGCCGACACGAACAGGTCCGCGGACGCGCCCTCGCGGATCTGGGTCGCCAGCGTGCCCGACGCGGCGAAGCTGTACACGGCGTCGGGGTCGAGCGGCGGCAGCACCTCGCTGAGCGACGCCGCGCCGAACACCCTGAGCTTGAAGTCGTCGCCGCCGCAGCCGGCGAGCGCGACGGACAGCGCCAGCATCGCGAGGAGGGCCGCGAGCCCCCGGCGCGGGGCGCGCCTCAGCGCTCGACCATGACCGACGTGGCCTTCACCACCGCGGTGGCGCGCATCCCGGGCCGCAGGCCGAGGTCCTCGACCGCGTCGCGGGTGATCAGCGCCATCACGCGGCCGGGCGCGTCCATCTCGATCACGACCCCGGCCACCATGCCCTCGACGCGCAGCTCCCGCACCACGCCCGCGAAGCGGTTGCGCGCGCTGAGCGTCCCGCCGCCGGAGGTCGCCGGGACGGCGGTGAGCCGCTCGACCTCCTCGGCCGAGACGGTGCGCCGGTTGGCGGCGTCGCGGCCCGTGTGGATGCGCCCCGCCCTATCCCAGCGGCGAAGCGTATCCAGCGAGATCCCGAGCGCGTCGGCGGCCTCGCGTGCGGTGTAATCGCGCCTAGGCATCGCGTAGGCAAGTGTACGCGTAAAGAGGTTCGCGGCGCCGGCCGCGCTCCTCAGCCCCGCCCGTCACCGTCCGCGGGCGAGCTCGGCCTGCGCGGCATCGACGTCGGCGAGCCCCCACATCTCGATGATCCTGCCGCCTCGGACCCGGACCAGGTGAAGCGTGGGGATCGTGACCGTGCGCCC
>JAWVEV010000218.1:0-17327 GCA_033856535.1 Miltoncostaeaceae bacterium
CGGCGCGATCCTGACCTGGGCGGTCGAGATCGACGTCCAGGGCGTCGCGCTCGGGACCGTCGGAGTGATCCTGATGGCGGTCGGCGCCGTCGGGCTGCTGTGGTCCCTCGTTGTGTGGGGGCCGCGCCGACGCGTGCGCAGCGAGCGCGTGGAGGACGACCAGGGCCGGGGCTACCGGCGGGTCGAGCACGTGGACGAGGGCCTCTAGGCCCCACACTGAGAGGAGGTCCCAGGGATGGGGCTCATCGGAGGCACCCTGAGTTTCGCGGCGCGGATCATGATCGCGCTGCTGATTGCCATCGTCGCGATCGGGCTGGGCATCGCCTTCCACCCGATCTTGTTCCTGCTGTTGCTGGTGGCGCTCCTGATGTTCGTCTTCTGAGCGGAGGCCACGCCCGCCGGCGCCGTCCGCCCGCCCCGTGCGGCGCGGGCGGCCGGCGCGGGGGCGATCAGCCCTTGCGGGCCTTCACCAGCTCGGTGAGCTTCGGGACGATCGCGTGCAGGTCGCCCACGACCCCGACGTCGCTGAACTCGAAGATCGGGGCGTTCTCGTCCTTGTTGATCGAGACGATCACCTGCGAGGTCTGCATGCCGACCTTGTGCTGGATGGCGCCGGAGATGCCGCAGCCGATGTAGAGCTTCGGCGAGACGGTCTTGCCGGTCTGGCCGACCTGGGTGGCGTAGGGGTACCAGCCGGCGTCCACCACCGCGCGGGTGGAGGCGACGGCCCCGCCGAGGGCCTTGGCCAGCTCCTCCAGCAGCGGGAAGGCGTCGGGCGAGCCGAGGCCGCGGCCGCCGGCCACCAGGATCTCGGCGTCCTCGATCGAGGGGCCGGTCTGCTCCTCGTGGGCCTGCTCGACCATCTCGGCCTTGGTCGAGAAGTCGGAGAGCTCGACGGAGGCGTCGGCCTTCTCGGCGCTCCCGCCGGTCTCGGCCGGCTCGAACGAGCCGGAGCGGACCAGCCCGAGGCGCGGGGTCGCGCTCCAGCCGACGTCGGCCAGCACGGTGTCGCCCAGGGCGAGCCGCTTGCCCACCAGCTGCCCGCCCTCGGAGGCCAGGTCGCTGAGGTCCCAGTTGAGGCCGGCGTCGAGCCGGGCGGCGAGGCCGCCGGCCACGTCGGCCGAGAGCACCGACGCCGCGAACAGCACGGTGTCGAAGCCACCCTCCTGGACCAGCTTGGCGATCACGTCGACGCGCGGCTGGGGCAGCGGGGCCTCCAGGCGCGGGTCGTCCGCCACGAAGACCTTCTTGGCGCCGTACTTGCCGGCCTGCTCGACCAGCCCGCCGACGCCCGAGCCGATCACGACCCCCGAGGTGTCGGGGTCCAGCGACGCGGCCTTGGAGAGCACGCCCAGCGGGTTCTTCTGGATCGCGTCACCGTGGTGCTCGAGGAAGACGAGGGTGCTCATACGAACTTCCTCTCCACGAGGTACGCCATGACCTTCTCGGCGGCGTCCCCGTCCTCGTCGCTGATCATCTGGCGGCCGCCGCGCGAGGGCGGCGGGTTGAGCGCCGCGACGGTCGTGCGGGAGCCGGCCTCGCCGGCGTCGCCCGCGTCGACGCCGACGTCCGCCAGGGAGAGGACCTCCTGCGGCTTCTTCTTCGCGCCCATGATCCCCTTGAGGGAGGGGTAGCGCGGCTCGTTGAGCGCGTCGGACACCGCCAGGACCGCCGGCAGCGGGGTTTTGATCTTGTCGTAGCCGAACTCGGTCTGGCGCTTGGCGGTGACGCTCCCGCCGGAGACCTCGATCTCGGAGATCTGCGAGATCACCGGCATCTTCAGGCGCTCGGCGACCGCGGCCCAGAGGACCGCGCCGTCGGAGTCGGACGCCTGCTGACCGAAGATCACCAGGTCGACGCCCTCGCGCTCGAGGGCGGCGGCCAGCACGCGGCTGGTCGCGACCAGGTCGGATCCGGCGGCGGCCTCGTCGGACACCAGCACGGCCCGGTCGGCGCCCATCGCCAGCCCCTTGCGGAGCGACTCGAGCGCGCGGCTCTGGCCCATCGAGACCAGGACGACCTCGCCGTCGCCGGCGTCGGCCTTGAGCCGCAACGCCGCCTCGACGGCCTGGAGGTCGAACGCGTTGAGCGAGCGGTCGCCCGAACGATCCATCCTCATCGTGGCCGGGTCGATCCGTCGCGACGGTCCGACGTCCGGTACCTCCTTCACGCACACGCCGATCTTCATTGAGCCCTCCGGCAGAATGGCTGCCACTCGTGACCGGCCGCCGATCCTACCGGGCGCGAACCCGCTCGGTGAGAGGTCTTCCGACCCGCGATCAGATCCAGCCGCGGCGCTTGAAGACGGCGAAGAGGATCAGCGAGACGGCGAGCATCAGCCCCACCGCGAAGGGGTATCCGAAGCGCCAGTCGAGCTCCGGCATGTTCTTGAAGTTCATGCCGTAGACCGTGCCGACCAGGGTGGGCGCGAAGAGGATGGCCGCCCAGGCCGAGATCCGCTTGACCTCCTCGTTCTGGGCGTTGGAGGCCTCGTTCAGTGCCTTGGTCTCGATGGCGACGTTCACGTTGAGGATGTTCTCGAGCAGCTGGCGGAAGCTCTCGACCTGCTCCTGCACGCGGATCGCGTGGTCGTGGACGTCGCGCAGGTAGCGCCCTTCCTCCTGGTCCACCCGGGTGTCGGCCATCAGCGCCTCGAGCATCTCGGGCAGCGGGCGGGCGGCGCGGTGGAAGGCGATCACCTCGCGCAGCAGCTCGTAGATGCGCCGCGAGACGCGGGCGTGCCCCTGGAAGACCTGGTCCTCGATCTCGTCGATGTCGTTTTCGAGGCCGGCGACCACCGGGGCGTAGTCGTCGACGACCTTGTCGAGGATCGCGTGGAGGACGGCGAAGGTCCCGCGGCGCAGCAGGTCGGGCCGGGACTCGAGGCCCTCGCGCACCGAGCCCAGGTCGTGGGGCGGATCGCCGTGGCGCACGGTCACCACGAAGGTGGGCCCGGCGAAGACGTGCAACTCGCCGAACTCCACGGTCTCGCTGGCGTCGTCGTAGCGGGCCGCGAGCAGGACGCAGAAGATCGTGTCGCCGTAGCGCTCGAGCTTCGCGCGCTGGTGCGCGTGCACGGCGTCCTCGACGGCCAGCGGGTGCAGGTGGAACTCGCGCGCCACCTCGGCGAACTCGGCCTCGCCGGGGTCGCGCAGACCGACCCACGCGATCCCCTCGCCGGCCCGGCAGGCGTGACCCAGGTCGCGCAGCGCCAGGGGCGGCTCCTCGGTCCGGACGCCGTCCCGGTACAGGGCGCGCCCGATGATCACGGGCTGCCTCCCCGACCCGCGGGTTTGGCCGCGCGTCGCGCGTGGGATGGGTGTGTGGGCAGGTGCGTGACGGGCTCCTGTTGCCGGTCCTCGGCATCGTCGAGAGATCCGGAGCCGGTCGCTCCAGGTTAGCGCCGGGCCCACCGGGCGAGCCGCGCCCGTCGGAGGGATCGGGGGTGAGGCGCTGCCGGGAACGCGGGACGAGACCGAGGTGGACATCCGCCTCGAGCCGGGCCCGGGCGCTCCCGGGGCGGCCCGTGACGCGCTGGAGATGGAGGGGCTCCCCGGTGAGCTGCTCGACGACGCCAAGCTGCTGGTGAGCGAGCTGGTCACCAACTGCATCCGTCACGCCCGGCTGCACCCCGGCCAGTGGATCGGCGTGCGCGCCCGCCCGACCTGCCGCGGCATCCGGCTGGAGGTGTGCGATCCCGGCCCCGGGTTCCCCGCGCCGCCGCCCATCCCCGAGTCGCTCCACCCCTTCGGCGGGCGCGGCCTGCCGATCGTGGCGCGGGTCGCCTCGCGCTGGGGCGCCGGCCGCACCCGCACCGGCCGCTGGGAGGTCTGGCTGGAGCTCGACCGACCGTGAGCTGATTCAGCTCTCCGGCTCTCCCAGGTACTTCTCGAAGAAGTCGGCCGTGGCGTCGAACGCTTGGTCGTGCAGCGCGTGGGCGTGCGCCTCGCCGGGCACGCGCAGCACCTGCACCGGGACCTCGGCCTTGCGCATGGTGGCCGCCATCCGCTCGATCTCGCTGACCGGCACCATCGGGTCCGAGTCGGCGTGCGCCATGAAGAGCGGCGGGTCGTCGGGCGTCACGTGCAGCGCCGGCGACCCCATGTCGTAGATGTCCGGGCACGGCGCCGGGCGCAGCAGGTCGCTCACCCAGGGCACCGCGTCGTTGATCGGGCAGCCGATGAAGACCGCCGCGACGGTCTTGACCACCACGAGGGGGAAGTCGCAGCTGCCGAGCCCCAGGTCGCCGGAGGGCGTGCAGCCCTCGCGCGGCTGGTCGTTGGTGGCGATGTCGCGCAGGTACATCGGCCCGGACCAGCTGGCGACGGCCGCGAGCCGGTCGCCGCGGTCGAGCGGCCCCTCGCCGAGCACGCCGACGAGCGCGGACAGGTTCCCCCCGGCCGATCCCCCCAGGGCGCCGATCCGCCTGGGGTCGACCCCGAAGCGCTCGGCGTTGGCCCGCACCCAGCGCACCGACGCCCGCACGTCCTCGATCTCGTCGGGGAAGGGCACCTCGGTGTTGAGGCGGTACTCGATCGCGAACGCCGCGAAGCCTCGCTCGGCCAGCGCCTCGGCCTCCCGCGCCATCTGCTCGCGGTTGCCGTCCCGCCAGCCGCCGCCGTGCACCACGATCACGGCCGGCCGTGGGGCGTCGCCGCGGGGCGGCAGGTATGCGTCGAGCTTCAGCTGCCGCGGGCCGTTGGCGTCCTCGACCTCCCGGTAGGTGATGTCGCGGTCGACGGTCACCGCCTCCGGGGCCCGCGAGTCGCGGTCCTTCGGCTCCTCGGACGCGGGGGCGGCCGGCGCCCGGGTCGCGGACGGCGTCGCCGGGACGGCGACGCCCAGCATCTCGCGGGTCACCTCCGCCGGCAGCGTCGCGTTCTTGACCGCCGCCGCCAGCGCCCGCTCGAGCGTCGTCCGGTCGCGGTCGAGCGTCCGGTCGGAGCGCCGGCCGAGCGACGCGACCATCGCGTCGTGCCGGTCCGCCAGGCCGCGCTGGGCGCGCACGTCGGTCCGCACGGCCCGCACGAGCTCGGCGCGGAGCGCCCGCGGGGCGCGCGGCAGCAGCCGCAGCAGGCGCCGCGCCTCGGTTCCCCGCAGGATCGCGACGGTCCGGATGGCATCCGCCGCGCGCGGACCCGCCGGCAGGCGCAGGGCGCGCCGTGAGGTCGCCTCGAGCTCGCCGCTCGCGCGGCGCAGGGCGGCCTTGGCGCCGGCGACGTCGTCGGCCCGCGCGAGCCGCTCGGCCTCCGCGATCGCGCCGCTCCAGCGGGCCGCGCTCGCCGCGGCGGCCGTCGGGGCCGGACCCGGACTCGCCCACCCCGGGCCCGGGGCTGCCACCATGACGGCGACGCACAGCGCCCCGGCGGAGAGGTTGATCGCACGCGCCGCGGGAAATGTCCGGGGGAGGATGACGATCTGGTTCCGCCGCACGCCCTCCGGGAGGGATGATTGGCCAGCGTGATCACCCGATCGCCAGAGATCGCCGAGGTATCGCCGCTCGCGACGGATGAGGAGCTGGTGCGCCGGGTCGCGTTCGGCGACGAGCGCGCCTTCGAGACGATCTACGAGCGGTACCGAGAGCCGCTGTACCGCTACTGCCGGTCGATCATGCGCCAGCGGGAGGACGCGGAGGAGGCGTTCCAGGCGACGATGCTGTCGGCCTACCAGACGCTGTCCGCGGACGAGGGGCGCGAGATCGCGCTCAAGCCGTGGCTCTATCGCATCGCCCACAACGCGTGCATCAGCGCGTTGCGCAAGCGCCAGCGCCACGACGCGGCGGAGCTGACCGACCGCGAGGCGGCGCCGGGCGACGTCGGCGAGCAGACGGAGCTCGCGGAGGACCTTCGGCAGCTGCAGCGCGACTTGGCGGAGCTGCCGGATGCGCAGCGCTCCGCCCTCGTGATGCGCGAGCTGGGCGGGCTCAGTCACGTTGAGATCGGCCGGGCGCTCGGTGAGGACACACCCGGTGTCAAGCAGCTTATCTACAGCGCGCGGAACACGCTCCACGAGCTCTCGGCCGGGCGCGACATGGCCTGCGAGTCGGTCCGGCGCACGCTCTCGGACGGCGACGGCCGGGCGCTGCGCGGGCGTGGGCTGAGAGCGCACCTGCGCTGGTGCGCCGGCTGCAGCAGCTGGCAGGGCGAGCTCCGGACCCGTCCCGCCAAGCTCGCGGCGCTCACCCCGGTGCTCTCGGCGGCGGCCTTCCACCAGATCTTCCAGGCAATCACCGGGAGCGCCGCCGCGGCGGGCCTGGGCGCCGGAGTCGCGGCCGCGGGCGCCGGAGCCGGCGTCGCGGGCGGGGGGGCCGGAGCCGGCGCCGCCGCCACCGGAGCCGGGGCCGCCGCCACCGGGGCCGGCGCTGCGGCCACCGGGGCCGGCGCGGCGGCGACCGCCGGCGGCGCGGCGGCGCTCGGTGGAGGCGGAGCGGCGCTCGGCGGCGCGGCGACGACGACCGGCGCGGGCATGGCCGCCGGCGCGGCGGCGACCTCGGGTGGCCTCGCGGCCGCCTCCGGGGGCCTCGCGGCCAAGATCGCGATCATCGGGTCGGCGACGCTGATCGGCGGCGGCACCGCCGCGGTCCCCGTCATCGAGTCGGCCGTCCGGGAGAGGACGCCGGCGGCGCACGTGCAGGTCGTCATTCCGGCGACGGGCGGGCCGGCGTCGAGCTTCGTGCAGACCGGCCCGGCGCCGGCCGCGCTCCAGGAGCCCCCGACGGGCGCGGCGTCCGCCGGCCTCGCGCCGGCCGCGCCCGCCGCACCGACCTTCGGGACCACGCTCGTCCCGCCCGACCCCTCGGCCGCCTCCGGCACCCCGGGAGCGACGACCTCCTCGCCCGGGCTCTCCACCGTGGGCTCCACCGGCGCGCCGAGCGACTCGGGGGCCTCGTCCTCGGAGGGCGACCCGGCGTCGCCGGCGGGTGACGACCCGGCGGCGCCGGAGAGTCCCTCGCTGGAGCCGATCGGCGGAGCCGCCGCCGGCGACGAGGGCGGCGAGGCCGCATCGGACCCGTCGGATCCCTCGGGCGTGGTGACGCCCGGCGACGCCGAGCCCGAGGCGCCCACGAGCGATCCCGCCGACAGCCTCCCGACGGGTGAGGCCGCCGCCGGAACGGACGCGGGGGACCCGACGGGCGAGGGCGCCGCGCAGACCACGGTGCCGACCGTCCAATCGACCGAGGATTTCGTGGCCGCTCAGATCCAGGCGGCCATCCGGCGGGCGCGCGCGGCCGCCGCCGAGCGGGCACGACAGGCGGCGGCGGCCGGCGCCGTGCCGCCGGATTCCGCTCCGGTGACGACGAACCCGCTGTCCGGCGCGGGGACGATCACCCCGCTGCTTCCGGCGCCCTAGGGCCCCCAGAGCGCCGCGCCCGATCGGGCGCGAGCGAAGGCCGTCGGAGATACCCGCCGACTTTTGGCCCGCGCCTGCGTTGTCGATCTGGGAATGCATGAGGGTGATCGCGCGATCGCAACAGGCCTGGCCGCTCACGGCGGACGTGGCCGACGAGGAGCTGGTGCGCCGGGTGCGCCGGAGGGATCAGCGCGCCTTCGAGGCGATCTACCAGCGTTACCGGGAGCCGCTGTACCGCTATTGCCACTCGATCTTGCGACAACGGGAGGACGCCGAGGAGGCGTTCCAGGCGACGATGCTGTCGGCGTTCCAGGCGCTGTCCGGGGGCGACCAGCGCGCGATCGCGTTGCGGCCGTGGCTCTACCGCATCGCGCACAACACGTGCATCAGCGCGCTCCGGAAGCGTCCGCGCCAGAGCGCGGCGGAGCTGACCGGGCGGGAGGCCGCCGCCGTGGACGTGGGGGCGACCACCGAGCTGGCGGAGGACCTGCGCCAGCTGCAGCGCGACATGGCGGAGCTGCCGGAGGCGCAGCGGGCCGCGCTCGTGATGCGGGAGCTGGGCGGCCTCAGCCACGTCGAGATCGGGCGGGTGCTCGATGAGGACCCGTCGGCGGTGAAGCAGCTCATCTACGGCGCGCGAAGCGCGCTCCACGACCTTGCCGCGGGACGCGACCTGGCGTGCGCGTCCGTGCGGCGGACCCTCTCCGACGGCGACGGCCGGTCGCTGCGCGGGCGGGGCCTCAGGGCCCATCTGCGCTCGTGCGCCGGTTGCCGGACCTGGCAGGCCGACCTCCATGCTCGGCCCATCAGGCTCGCCGCGCTCGCCCCCGTGATCTCGGCGGCGGCCTTCGCGCACATCTACGAGGCCGTCACCGGAGCGGCCGCCGCGGCCGGGCTCGGGGCCGGCATCGCCGCGGCGACCGCCGGGGCGGGCGCGGCCGGAGGGGCTGCGGCGGCCGGAGCCGGCGCGGCGGGCGGCGCCGCGGCCGGGGGGTCCGCCCTCGCGGCCGCCGGAGGGGCGGGCGCCGGGGCCGGCGCGGCCGCCTCGGGCGGCCTTGCGGTCAAGCTGGCCGCGATCGGTTCGGCGACGCTGATCGGCGGCGGCACCGCCGTGGTTCCCGCCGTCGAGTCGGCGCACCGGGCCCCTCCGCCGCAGGCTCGGGCCCATGTGGTCCAGGCCAGCGCGGCGGCGCCGGCGTCCATCGTCTTCACCGCGGCGCCGCCGGCGGCCGCGGCCGCGGCCGGTGCGCCGGGCCTCGATCGGGCGGCGGCCGCCCGCCGCGAGGCGCGCGAGCGCGCCATCGCGCGCGTCGCCGACCGGACGGGCGAGCGGCGCGGCCGCGAAGGTGACGCTGGGCTTGACGAGGGCCGGGATCGTGGACGGGGGCTGGCGTCAGGGTTTCGCTCCACTGGTTCCGGCGCCGGGGCCGCCCGTCAGGACGCGAACGACCGCGCGTCGCGCGCCGGCCTGGTCCGCCCGGATGGGCTGACCCGCCGCGAGCGCCTCGCCGGCTCCGTCGATCGCGCCGGCCGGGCGCGCGACGCGGCGCTCCGGGACGGGCGGACGGGCTCCGGCGACCAGTTGATCCCGGGCACCATCGCCCTGCCGCTCGCGCCGCAGGCCGGAGAGGGCGAGGGCGGGCGTCTCGGCATTCGGGAGCGCGTGCGCAACCGCCGGGACGGGACCCCGACGCCGACGGCGCCGTCCGGGCCGGGCATGGCGGAGCCGACCACTCCGCTCGTCCCGATCGTGCCGGCGCTCCCCGGTGCGCCGACCGCTCCGGATCAGCCCTCCGCCGAGGACGGGACGCGACACGCGGCGGACGACCCGGCCGGGTACACGAACCCCTTCCGAGGGAGATAGCCCAAACCCTCACCACCGGGCCGCGTTGGGAGTCCCCGACGGGGGATGGCCCCCGTTTCCGAACCGAACTGCTCGGGCCACGGACCGGGCCGCCGGAGAGGAGACCTCGCCTGACCCGGGCACGACGCCCCCGCCCGCGCCTGAGGCCGGCACGACGCCGCCGAGCGGGACGGCGAGCGGCACGACGCCGTCCACGGGGACCGGGGCCGGCATGACGCCGGCCCCGGTCCCGCCCTTGGCCCGATCGGCCCCTGACGCGAACTCTTCGGGAGATAGCTCCAACCCGCGCGGGCAGGCCGCGTTGAGGGATGGCGACGGGGACGATCTCCCGCCCCCCGCACCGACACCGCTCGGGTCCGCCCGAGGAGAAGGAGCTCACTTTCATGACGAAGATCCGCAACCGGGCGCTCGGCGCCGCCCTCGCCGCCGGCGCGCTCGTCGCCCTCCCGGCGGCCGCCTCGGCTCACCCGGGTCACGGCTCGGGCAACGCGGCCGACGCCGTCGCCAAGGTCACCGCGCACACCGAGAGGGCGGACGCCGCCCTGGACCGCGCGGCGGACCTGTTCGCGGACGGTCGTGAGCGTCCCGCCGCCGGCGCCGTCCACCGCTCCCAGGCCGCGCTGCGCCACGCCGTGAAGACCACGGCGCGGATCGTCCGCAAGGCCGACACCGACGAGGAGCGCGGGGTCGCCGCCACCGCGGTGATCACGGTCGCCACGGAGATGGACGAGGAGATCCCGACGCTGGTCGGGCTGCTCGACACGGCCCAGTCGGCCCGCGCCGACCTGCGACTGGCCAAGGCCGCCCTCGCCGACGCTCGCGGTCGCGAGAAGGCCATCGAGATCCTGAACGACCTGATGGAGGCGGGCCTCCCGGCCGAGTCCCAGGCCGCCGTCACCGCGGCCATCACCGCGCTCTCGACCGACCGCTCGGCCGAGATCGCCAAGGCCACCGCCGCGCTGGAGGACCCGGACACCTCCGAGGCCACCGGCAAGACCATCCGCCTGACCATCGACGTGACCCTGGACGGCCAGGAGCGGGCGGCGGACATCCTGCGGCAGCTCATCGCGCAGCTTCCCGACGCGGCCAAGGGCGGGCTTCAGCGCGCGCTGGACGCGGTCAGCGCCGAGCGGGAGGACTCCGCGGAGGGCCTGGACGAGGCCTCCGACCGAATGCCCGACGGCGTGCGGAAGTTCATCGACCGGCTGGCCCACCACCACATGGCCCCGCCCGCGGACGACGACGCGACCGCTCCCGAGGGCGCGACCACGTAGTTCCTTCCCAAGGTCCGGTCCGGCCGCCGTCCCTCTCCCCAGGGGCGGCGGCCGGCCGGCGGTCTACCCGGCGTCCGCGGCCACGCCGTGTCGCGCCGCCATGCGGTCGTAGTTGAGCCGCATGAGCGCGATCACGTCGCGCACGTCCTCGTCGCTCGTGATCCGCCGGGCGGCCCAGCCGGGCGAGTCGGGGAAGGCCGGGTGCGGGCCCACCCGCCCCGCCCGCTCGAGCTCGGCCTTGACCGCGCGCGGGAAGGCGAAGTGGGCCGCGTGGTCGCCGTGCACGTGGCCCAGCTCGCGCCGGCCGAGCACGAAGGAGCGGGCCCCGAAACGGCCCGGCTCGTCGCTCACGCCGGGCCAGCGGGTGACCTCCTCGGCGATCCGCTCGCCGGCGCGCTGCGTGGTGGTGCTCATGGCCCCTCCCGGGGTCGCGGTGCGTGTCCGCGCTCCATGGTGCAACTTCACGTGAGCTTGAAGTCAAGCCCCCTCTACGCGTCGCGGCGGGCGGCGTCCTCCACGGTCAGCTTCAGGCGGGCCAGGCGCCCGTCCCAGGCGGCCTCGGCGTCGCGCAGCCAGCTCGACGCCGGCGCCAGCGCGTCGTCGCGCAGGCGGTAGCGCACCGCCCGGCCGGCGCCGGGGATGCGCTCCACCAGGCCGGCCTCGTCCAGCGTGGCCAGGTGCTTGGCGACCGCCTGCCGGCTGATCGGCAGGCCCTGGGCCAGCGCCGGCACCGTGGCGACCCCCTCGCGCAGGAGCGACTCGACCATGAAGCGCCGGGTGGGGTCGGCAAGGGCGCCGAAGAGGCGGTCCAGGCGGTCGGTCACACCGCGACGAGGGCGAGGCACGCCCGCAGGCGCGCCATCGGCACGGCGGGGGAGCTCTCGATCACCACCACGCGCGCGCCGGCCGGCGCCGCGACCACCAGGAACTCGACCCGGGTGGCGGGCTCGTCCCCGCGCCACCACCACCAGACCAGGCGGTTGGGGGCGTCGGCCACCTCGACCGCGATCTCGCGGTCGGGCTCGTCGAGCCAGCGCTCGCGCCCCTCCTCGGTGGACAGCGCCTCCCAGACGTCCTCGGGGGTCGCCTCGACCTCGATCTCCCTGACCGCCGGCACCCGGCCCTCCTCGTCCACGATGAGTTGACAACCGATTGGTTGCTATCGTGCTCTGACAACCACTCAGTTGTCGAAAGGATAGCGCGATGCCGCTGGTCCCAATGGTCGTCGAGCAGAGCCCGCGCGGCGAGCGCTCGTTCGACATCTACTCCCGTCTGCTCAACGAGCGCATCGTCTTCATCGGCACGCCGATCGACGACGCCGTCGCCAACCTGGTCGTCGCCCAGCTCCTGCACCTGGAGAGCGAGGACCCCGACAAGGACGTCTCGCTCTACATCAACTCGCCGGGCGGGGTGGTGTACGCCGGCCTCGCGATCTACGACACGATGCGGTTCATCCGCCCCGACGTGCGGACGATCTGCTTCGGCGTCGCGATGAGCATGGCCTCGCTGCTGCTGGCCGGCGGCACGCCGGGCAAGCGGATGGCCCTGCCGAGCAGCCGGATCCTGATCCACCAGCCCTCGGGCGGGTACCAGGGCCAGGCCACCGACATCGAGATCCACGCCCGCGAGAGCTGGCGCTGCGCAGGCACGTCGACGAGATCTACGCACGCCACACGGGCCAGACGGTCGAGCGCGTCCACGAGGACATGGAGCGCGACCGCTTCTTCAGCGCCGAGCAGGCCCGCGAGTACGGCCTGGTCGATCGCGTGATCGACTCGCACGAGATCGCCCGCACGCCGACGGGCTTCGGGGCGCGCGAGGACGGCTGACGGCCGCGCCCTTGACCTCAAGTGCGCTCGAGGTCGCATCCTGCGGGGCGGACGCCGCCCGAAGAGCCGCGTCCGCCCCTCGCGGCTGTACCGGAGCCGCCATTCCGGATAGTTTGCGCGGCGTCGTCCGCAGGAGGATCCGAAGATGGCTCAGCCCGCGTCCACGAGCGACGCGACCACGCCCGACCCCCGCCGCTGGAGCGCGCTGGCGGTCCTGGGCGTGGCGTACCTCATGGTGGTGCTCGACGTCTCGATCGTGAACGTCGCGCTGCCCTCGATCCAGACGGACCTCGACTTCGCGCCGGCCGACCTCCAGTGGGTCGTCAGCGGCTACGCGCTGACCTTCGGCGGCTTCCTGCTGCTGGGCGGGCGGGCCGGCGACCTCTTGGGGCGCCGGCGGCTGTTCATGGTCGGCCTGCTGCTCTTCGCGGTCTTCTCGGCCAGCTGCGCGCTGGCCACCTCCGACGGAATGCTGATCGCGGCCCGGCTGCTCCAGGGCGCCGCGTCTGCCGTGCTGGCGCCGTCGGTCTTCTCGATCACCATGGTCACGTTCACCGAGGGCGCCGAGCGCAACAAGGCGCTCGGGATCCTGGGCGCGATCGCCGGCGCCGGCGCCGCCATCGGTGTGCTGCTCGGCGGCATCCTCACCGAGTACGCCGGCTGGCGCTGGGTCTTCTGGATCAACGTCCCGATCGGCCTGATCTCGCTGCTGCTGGTGCCGCGCTTCGTGCGCGAGAGCAAGGTTCAGGGCCTGACGCGCAGCTTCGACGCCTTCGGCGCCGGCGCGGTCACCGGCGGCCTGCTGCTCCTGGTCTTCGGCCTCACGCAGGCCAACCAGGAGGGCTGGACCTCGGCCCAGACCATCGGCGTGCTCGCGGTCGCCGCCGTCCTGCTGATCGCCTTCCTGGTGATCGAGTCGCGGAACCGCCACGCGCTGATGCCGCTCGGGTTCTTCCGCCGAAGGACGCCCACCGGGGCGAACATCGTCGGCTTCGGCCTGGGCACGGTCGTGTTCAGCATGTTCTTCCTGCTGTCGCTCTACATGCAGCAGGTGCTCGGTTTCTCCGCCCTGGAGACCGGCGTCGGCTACCTGGCGGTGGCGCTCACCGCGGTCTTCGCGTCGGGCATCGCGCAGGCGTTGGTGACGCGCCTCGGCGTGAAGCCGGCGCTCACCTTCGGGCTCGCGTCGATCCTCGCCGGCCTGGTCTGGTTCACCCAGATCTCGGTCGACGGCACCTACTTCCGCGACCTTTTCGGCGGCTTCATCCTGATCGGGATCGGGCTCGGCTTCTCGTTCGTGCCGGTGTCGATCGCCGCGCTGGCCGGGGTGCCGGGGCAGGAGGCCGGCCTGGCCTCGGGCCTGATCAACACGGTGCAGCAGATCGGCGGCGCGCTCGGCGTCGCGATCCTGACCACCGTGTCGACCACCCGCTCCGAGGACCTCATGGATCGGGGCATCGACGCGCCGCACGCACTGACCGAGGGCTTCAGCGTCGCCTTCTGGGTGGCCGCCGGCTTCGCCGCCGCCGCCATCCTGGCGACGCTGGTCACCCTGCGCCGCTCGGACCTCGCCGCTCCGCCGGCGGCGCACGCGCCGGCCGGCCTCTAGGCGCTCCGGCGACGGATCGGGCCGCCGGGCGACGAGCCCGGCGGGCTCCGGCCGTCCCGGCGAGTGACGCGACGATCACCAGCCCACGGGAGGAGCCCAGGGTGACAGCGCAACCCGCCCTCGCCATCGAGACCGAGGGCCTCGTGAAGCGCTTCGGCGAGACCCGGGCGGTCGACGGGGTCGACCTGGCCGTGCCGCGGGGCGCGGTCTACGGCGTGCTGGGTCCGAACGGCGCCGGCAAGACCACCACCATCCGCATGCTCGCGACCCTGCTGCGGCCGGACGCCGGCACCGCCCGGGTGCTCGGCCACGACGTGGTGAAGGAGGCCGACGCCGTGCGCGGCCTGGTGAGCCTGACCGGCCAGCTCGCCTCGGTCGACGAGGACCTGACCGGGCGCGAGAACCTGGTCCTGCTGGCCCGGCTGCTCGGCCACCGGCGGGCGCAGGCCAAGGCCCGCGCGACCGAGCTCATCGACGCCTTCGGCCTGGCCGAGGCCGCCGGGCGCCAGGTGAAGACCTACTCCGGCGGCATGCGCCGGCGGATCGACATCGCCGCCAGCCTGGTGGTCACGCCGGAGCTGATGTTCCTGGACGAGCCCACCACCGGCCTGGACCCGCGCTCGCGCAGCCAGGTCTGGGAGATCGTGCGCGCGCTCGTGGCGCAGGGCACGACGGTGCTCCTCTCGACCCAGTACCTCGACGAGGCCGACCAGCTCGCCGATCGCATCGCGGTGATCGACCACGGCCGGGTGATCGCGGAGGGCACGCCCGGGCAGTTGAAGGCGTCGGTGGGGCACGGCGCGCTGCGCGTGCGGCTCCTCGACCCCGAGGCCCGGCCGGCGGCCGAGCGGCTGTTGGCGGACGCGCTCGGCGTCGAGCTCCACCGGGAATCCGACCCCGCGGGCCTGACGGCCCGCGTGGCCGAGCCCGAGCGCGCCGCCGCGGGCCTCACCGCCCTCGCCCGCGCCGGCATCGCCGTCGCCGACTTCTCGCTGGGCCAGCCGAGCCTGGACGAGGTGTTCCTGGCGCTCACCGGCCATCCGGCCGAGGAGGACGCCGAGATGACCGAGGAGCGCGCCGCATGAGCACCGCACCCCCCTCGGCGCCGCCCGAGCCGCTCGAGCAGGAGGCCATCGGCCGGGCGCTCGCCTCGGGCCCGCGGCCGCCGCGGGCGACGGTCCTCTCGGCCGTGCTCACCTTCGGCTGGCGCGGGCTGCTGAAGATCAAGCACGTCCCCGAGCAGCTCATCGACGTGACCATCACCCCGGTCCTGTTCACGCTGATGTTCACGTACCTGTTCGGCGGCGCGATCGCCGGCTCCACCGGCGACTACCTGCAGTTCATCCTCCCCGGCATCCTGGTGATGTCGGTGCTCTTCACGACGGTCTACTCCGGGGTGACGCTCAACACCGACATGACCAAGGGCGTGGTCGCCCGCTTCCGATCGCTGCCCGTGCCCCGGCCGGCGCCGCTGCTGGGCGCGGTGCTGGGCGACAGCGTGCGCTACCTGATCGCCGGAACCGCGGTCGTGGTGCTCGGCGTGGCGCTGGGCTTCCGCCCCGACGGCGGCGTGGGCGGGGTGGTGGCCGCCGTGCTGCTGGTGGTCCTGTTCTCGTTCAGCCTGGCGTGGGTCTGGACCTGGCTCGGCCTGATCCTGCGAGCCTCGAACGCCGTGACGAACGTCGGCTTCATGGCGCTCTTCCCGCTCACCTTCCTGAGCAACGCGTTCGTGGAGCCGGACACGCTGCCCGGGCCCCTCGAGGCGTTCGTCGACGTCAACCCGATCTCGCACCTGATCACCGCGACGCGCGAGCTGATGGACGGCGCCGCGTCGGCCGGCGAGGTGGGCCTGGTGATCGCCGTCTCGGCGGGCCTGACGGCCGTCTTCGCCCCGCTCACGATGCACCTGTACCGGAGCCGCGGGTAGGGCCATGCTCCCGCCCGCACCGGAATGGCGAGGGTCGCTCCCGGCCCGCAAGGCGAAGCCCCGCGGGCCTTCGGCCCGCCGCCGCGCCGCGACTGGCTGCACAAGGAAGCCGCAGCGGCCCCGCGGTCCTCGCGGATGTCTCCGGATCGCGTCGACGTCGAGAGAGAACGGACCCTCGGTCTGCTCGGGCGTGAGGGTGCACGCCGGCGCGTCGTCGAAGAGCCCCGCGTGATCCGGCCCGCGCCGGTCCCCGCGCTCGTCGCGGTCGTCCGCGGGGCGGCCGCCTCCTCGTCCCCGTCGCTCCCGCACGCCGCGAGCGCGGCCAGCCCCGCAGCCCCCGCCGCCGCCAGCGCCTGCGCGCGCGTGATCCTCGGCTCCACGCCCCCGTTCTATCCCAGCTCGCGCCGCAGCGCGGCCCTCGCGGCCAGGTACCCGCACATCCCGTGCACCCCGCCGCCCGGCGGCGTCGAGGACGAGCACAGGTAGACCCCGTGCAGCGGGGTCGCGTACGGGTTCGCCGCCAGCACCGGCCGTCCCACGGTCTGGCGCAGATCCTGCACCCCGCCGCCGATGTCGCCGCCCACGTAGTTCGGGTTGTCGCGCTCCAGGTCCGCCGGCAGGCGCGTCGACCGCGCGATCACCCGCTCCCGGAACCCGGGCGCGAAGCGCTCGATCTGCGCCTCGATCCGCGCGGTCATGTCCACCGTCGACCCGCCCGGCACGTGGCAGTACCCCCAGGCCGTGTGCTTCCCGTCGGGCGCGCGACCCGGGTCGATCAGCGTCTGCTGCGACAGCAGCACGTACGGCCGCTCGGGGATCCGCCCGCTCGTCACCTCGCGCTCGGAGGCGGCGATCTCGGGCATCGTCCCGCCCAGGTGGAGCGTCGCCGCCCGGGCGCACTCCGGCGCGCGCCAGGGGATCGGACCGTCCAGCGCCCAGTCCACCTTCACCACCCCGGGCCCGTACCGGTACCGCGCCAATCGGCGCCAGAACCGGCCCGGGATCCGCGCCCCCGCGATCCGGAGGAGCTGTCGCGGCGTCACGTCCAGCAGCACCGCCCGCGCGTCGGGCAGCTCGTCCAGGGAGCGCACCTCGCGCCCGGTCTCGATCTCCCCGCCCAGCCGGCGCAGCTCGTCGGCCATCCCGTCGGCGATGCGCTGCGATCCGCCGCGCACCACCGGCCAGCCGACCGCGTGCCCCAGCGCCATCAGCAGCAGCCCCACGCCGGCGCTCGGGCTCGACCCGAGCGGGAGCATGGAGTGCGCCGCGTTGCCGGCCAGCAGCGCGGCCGCCCGCTTGCCCGTGAAGCGGGAGCGCGCGAGCCCCTCGGCCGACCGCACCGCCAGCCGCCCGAAGCGCGCCATCGCCACCGGGTGGCGCGGCGGTCGGAGGGCCGGCCCGAGCACGGCGGGGAGGATCAGCGAGAGGTCGTTCGCTACCGGCCCCATCAGCCGCTCGTAGGCCTCCCGGTCCG
>JAWVEV010000219.1:0-37507 GCA_033856535.1 Miltoncostaeaceae bacterium
CGGTCGACAACCCGGGCTCCAGCTCGCGCAGCCGCGACCCCGGCGTCCAGGGCACCGCGCGGCCCATTTCCTCCAGGCGCTCGCGATGCCGGCGGACCCGGGCCACGTGGTCCGGCCGGCCGGCGACGATCATCGCCCCGGAGCGGATGTAGCCGGGGTCGCGGCCGCTCGCGCTCGCGAGCTCATCGGCGAAGCCGGGCCAGCGGTCGGCGGCGGCGACCATCAGCTCGTGCACCGCCTCCTCGCCGTCGGCCGCCTCCGACCAGGGCCCGAGCATGCCGGCGGCGACCCAGCCCGCCGGCGGGGCGCCGTCGTCGCACAGGGCCACCCGCGCCCCCTGGGAGGCGGCGCGCCAGGCGAGCGCGAGGCCCCAGGGGCCGGCGCCGACGACGGCGAGGTCGACGCTCATTCCTCGTCCGCGTCCGGGAGGAACGCGTCGGTCACGGCGTCCGCCACGTTCACCGGACGCTTCAGGATGTCGTTGCGCCGCATCCAGTCCGCGTAGGCCGACCACTCCTCGGTGTCGAGCGAGAGCGTCGGCTGGTCGGAGGGGGAGAGCAGCGGCGCGGTCAGGCGCAGCTGCTCGTCGAGCACGTCGCGGTTCAGGTCCGGGTTGGCGTCGGTCAGCGCGTCGGCGGCGCCGGCCTGGTCGGTGGAGGCCCAGTCCTGGCCCTTCTTCAGCCCGCGCAGCAGCGCCTCGACCAGCGTGGGCCGCTCCTTGGCGATGGTGTCGCTCGTGACCAGGACCAGCTCGTCGTAGTCCGGCACGCCGAACTCCTCGAGGCGGAACACGTCGACGCCCACGCCCTGGTGGTCGAGCTCGGGCGCCTCCACGTTCCAGTAGGCGCCCACCAGCGCGTCGACCTGGCCGGCCGCGAGGGCCGGCGAGAGGTTGAAGCCGACGTTACGGATCCTGATGGTCGAGGGGTCGCCGCCGTCGGCGCGCACGACGGTGTCGAGCAACGGGCGGTCGAATGGGAGCCCGGCGGCGCCGACGGTCTTGCCGGCGAGGTCGGCCGGGCGCGTGATGTCGCGGTCCTTGCGCACGATCACGCTGTTCAGCGGGTGCACGGCCAGCGCCGCCACGGCCTTCACGGGGATGCCCTCGGCCCGCGCCAGCAGCACGTCCGGCTCATAGGAGATCGCGAACGGCGCGCGCCCGGCACCCACCTGCTTCAGCGCCGCGGCCGGGTCGCTCGGCACCTTCGGCACCACCTGCAGGCCCTCGTCGGTGAAGTAGCCCTGGGAGATCGCGCCGTAGACGCCGGCGTGGTCGGCGTTCGGGAACCAGTCGAGGATCAGCTCGATGCGCTCGGCACCGCCCTCGGGCGAATCCGGCTCGTCGCCGCAGGCGGCGAGGGCGAGGGCGAGCAGGGCCGCCAGCAGGGCGGCGAGGGCGCGACGGGTCAACGGCGTCTCCAGGTGGGCCGGACGGGGAGCCGGCGGTGGGGAAGAACGAGGCGCTCGACCAGCGCGACGACGCCGAAGAAGGCGACCCCGATCACGGCGAGCAGTGAGATCGCGGCGAAGCTGACGACGGTCTCGAACTGGCCCGTGGCGATCTCCGAGAGGTACCCGAGGCCCTTGTCGGCACCCACGTACTCGGCCACCACGGCGCCGGTGACGGCGAACACGGCGGCCATCTTCAGGCCGGAGAAGAGCCCCGGGAGCGCGGCCGGGAAGGTCACGTGGCGCCAGGTCCAGGCGCGGCCGGCGCCGAGCGTGCGCGCGGCGTGGGCCAGCTCGGGGTCGACCCCGCGCAGGGCGTCGACGCCGGTGACCACCACCGGGAAGAACGCGATCAGGAAGGCCACCAGCACCTGCGTGGTGCCGTAGTCGACCCAGACCGCCACCAGCGGCGCCACCGCCAGCAGCGGGATCGCCTGGCTGGCGACCAGCCACGGGTAGATCGCCCTCTCGGCGACCCGTGAGCCCTGGATCGCGACGGCCAGCACGAGGCCGAGGGCCGCCGCGAGCCCGAACCCGATGGCGGACTCGGCGATCGTGGCCTGGGCGTGGACCCAGAGGCGCGCGCGGTCGTCGCGGAGGACCTCGGCGACCGCCACCGGCGAGGGGAGCAGCCACTCTCGGGGCGAGAAGAGCCAGATGACCGCCTGCCACAGCGCCAACCCCGCCAGCGGGAGCAGCAGCAGCTGGAGCCGCGTCGCGAGGCCGGCCCGGCGGCGGCGCCCGGCCGGCGCGGCCTCGGCGCGCGCCGTGGCCCGAGCGCCCGTGCGCTGGGCCGTGCTCACGCCAGCGCCCCGGCCGTGCGCAGGGCGTCCAGCAGCTCGGTCTTCAGGGCGGCGAAGGCCGGATCGGCGGTGGCGTCGAGGCCGCGCGGGCGCGGCAGGTCGACGGCGAGCTCCGCCGTGACGCGCGCCGGCCGCGGGCCGCTCACGAGCACCCGGTCGGCCAGGAGCAGGGCCTCGTCCAGGTCGTGGGTGACCAGCAGCACCGTCGGCCGGTGCTCGCCCCAGAGCGCCGCGAGCACGCCCTGAAGGTCGGATCGGGTGAGCGCGTCGAGCGCTCCGAAGGGCTCGTCGAGCAGCCAGGCGCGACTGCCGCCGAGCAGCGTGCGGGCCAGGGCCGCGCGCTGGCGCATGCCGCCCGAGAGCGCGTGCGGGTAGTGCTCCTCGAAGCCGGCCAGGCCGTAGCGGGCCAGCGCCGCCCGGGCGGCCGCGGTGGCCTCGCCCCGCCCGCGGCCCGCGACCTCGGGGCCCAGGGCCACGTTGTCGAGCAGCGTGCGCCACGGGAGCAGCGCGTCGCGCTGGGGCATCAGCGTCAGCCGGCCGAGCCGCCGGCCGGGGGCGCCGTCGACCAGCACTTCGCCCTCGTCCGGCTCCTGGAGCCCCGCCAGGACGCGCAGCAGCGTGCTCTTGCCGCAGCCCGAGGGGCCGATCAGGGCGACCAGCTCGCCGGGCGCGATCTCGAGCGACAGGTCGGCGAGGACGGGCAGCGGGCCGTCGGCACCCTCGAGGCCGAGGGTCAGGCCGCGCGCGGCGATCGCGGGGCCCTCAGGCACCGTGCTCCCAGCCCAGGCGCGCCAGGGGAACCCGGACGCCGGCGCGCTCGGCGCGCAGGCCGACGCCGGCCTCGAGCCGGCCGACGGGGGTGAGGGGGAGGCCGGCGGCGTCTCGGAGGCGGTCGAGGTCCTCGGGCGCGATCGCCGCCAGCAGCTCGTAGTCGTCGCCGCCCGTGGCCGCGAGCACGTCGGGCTCCTGCCCGGCGCGGCGGGCGACCTCCGCGACGCCGGGCGCCAGCGGCAGGGCGTCGAGGTCGATGACCGCCGCCACGCCCGAGGCGCGCGCGAGCCGGCCGGCGTCGAGCGCGAGGCCGTCGGAGAGGTCCATCAGCGCGTGGACCCCGCCGGCGGCCAGGGCCGCGCCGGCCGCGAGGCGCGGCTCGGGGCGCCGGTGCGCGGCGGCCAGGTCGCCGGCCTCCGGGAGGTCCCGCGCGATCTCGGGGTCGTCCAGGACGAGAAGGCCCGCGGCGCCGGCGCCCAGCGCGCCCGTGACGCACAGCAGGTCGCCGGGCCGGCCGCCGGAGCGCCGGGCCGGCGCGGTGCCCTCGGGCATCCGCCCCAGCGCGGTGACGGCGATCGTGAGCGCGGGAGCCGAGGTGACGTCGCCACCGGCGACGGTCAGGCCGTGGCGCTCGGCCAGTTCCTCCATGCCCGCGTAGATGGCCTCGAGCTCCTCGGCCTCCAGGTCGGCCGGCAGGCCCAGGCCGACCACCGCCGCCACCGGGCGGGCGCCCATCGCGGCCAGGTCGGAGAGGTTCACCGCGAGCGCCTTGTGGCCCAGGTCGCGCCCGTCCGTCGTGGCGCGGCGGAAATGGACGCCGTCGACCAGGAGGTCGATCGTGACGATGGTGGCGGGGTCGTCGTCGAGCGCCGCGGCGTCGTCCCCGATGCCGAGCGCGACCCCGGGCCGCACGCGCACGCGCGCGGCGATCAGCTCGATCACCGCCGACTCGACCATCGCGCCCCCACGTTCCTCCCTTGCGCTGGCATTACCCAGGTCAGGTTCGAAGGGTCGAGGCTCGAACGCCTCCTCTCAGCCGCCTCCAAGCAGCTCCCCCGTAGACCGGCGACACTAGCACCCGGCCCCACTAGGCTGGTCCGATGACCGGCGCCCGGCCGCGGACGCGGGCCGACCTGCATCCCGCGCTCGCTCGCTACCGCGCGGCGTGGACGGGGGACGATCCCGGGGCCGTGGCGGAGCTGTTCACCGCGGACGGCACGCGCGTCGAGGTGGCCCTCGGCCGGGAGGACCGGGGCCGCGAGGCGATCGCCGGCGCCGCCGTCGAGCTGATGGCCGCCTTCGTCGAGCGCCGGCTGTCGCTGGAGCCGCTGATGGTCGACGACGGCGCCTGGGCGGTGGAGATCACCTGGCGGGCGGTGCACCGGGGCGCCTATCGCGGCGTGCCGGCGACGCACCGGCGGGTCGAGATTCCGGGCCTCTCGATCGCCCGCCTGGAGGGCGGGCTGGTGGCCGTGGAGCGCTGGTACTTCGACGCGGTCGCCCTGGGCCGGCGCCTGGGCCGGAGCCTTGTAGGGTGATCCCGTGAGCGCCCGCCGGGGCCCCGGGCCGATCGTCCCGGGCTGACCGCCGGAGGTGTCGCGGGCCCCGGCTCGGGGCAGCGATAGGGGCGGAGGGTTCTGCTCGGCCCGCCAGCCGGCCGAGCTGTCGCCCGACCCCGGGCGTTCCCCCGGCATCCGATGCGGAGGACACACGTGGCCGAGCACGCACAGCAGCGCGTCCCGCGCAGGTCCGGCTCCGACGTCGCCCCGAGCACGCTCCTGCTCGCGGCGCTCGCTTCGGTGGCCGCCACCGCGGTCGTCTCCCGGTTCGGCCTGGAGAGCACCCTGGTGGGCGCCGGCCTGACGCCGGTCGTGGTGACCCTGGTGCGCGAGATCGCGCGCCGTCCGGTCGAGCAGGTGAGCGCCGTGACCGGCGCGGCGGGCAATTGGCGCCACTGGCGCCATCAGCAGGCCGAAGCGCCCCCCGACGAGCCGGAGGCCGCGCCGCCGCCCCACCCGGTTGCGCCGGCCCCGCGCCGCACGGGCCCGGTGCGCTGGGGCGTGGTCGGGGCCGCGACCCTCGTCGGCTTCCTGGCCGCGGTGGCGTTCTTCAGCGTGCCCGACCTGATCGCGGGGCGGTCCCTGGTCTCGAACCGGGACTCCACCTTCTTCAGCGGCGGGAGCGCCCCGGCGAAGGAGCCCGTGGCCGCCCCCACGGCGACCACCACGACGGAGACGACCCCGACGACCACGGTGAAGACGACGACCGAGACCGTGACGGTGACGAGCCCCGCGCCGACCGCGACCGCGCCGCCGGCCGACACCTCGGGGGCCGCGCCGGTCGCGCCGGCCCCACCACCGCCGGCACCATGAGGCAGTGAGCCCACGGGGCCTGGCATGATCGCGCCCCGTGGGTGAGCCCGAGATCCAGGAGCTGGTCGCCGCCGCGGGGCGCGCGGCCAAGCGCGCCGCCGCGGGCCTGGCGCGCGCCGACGGCAATGCCGTGACCGCGGCGCTGCGCGGCATGGTCGAGCGCCTGGCCAGCGCCGCGCCGGCCCTGCTCGAGGCCAATCGGGCGGACGTCGCGGCGGCGGAGGCGGGCGGGATGGCCGAGGCGCTGATCGACCGCCTGCGCCTGGGCGAGGACCGCCTGCGCGGGATGGCCGACCAGATCCTGACGCTGGCCGAGACCCCCGACGACCCGGTGGTGGCCTCGGTCCACGAGCTGGCCGACGGCACGCGGGTGGAGGAGCGCCGGCGCCCGGTCGGCGTCATCGGCGCCAACTACGAGGCGCGGCCGAACGTGACCGTCGACGTGGCCTCGCAGCTGCTGAAGTCGCGCAACGCCGGCGTGTTGCGCACCGGGGGCGCGGCGCTGCGCTCGGCCGCGGCCCTGCTCGACGAGGTGATCCGGCCGGCCTGCGCCGCCGCGGGCATCGACCCCGACGCCATCCAGCTGGTCCGCACCCCGGACCGCTCGGCCGCGCTCGTGCTCTGCTCGCTGCCCGATCTGATCCCGCTGGTGATCCTCCGCGGCAGCGGCGACACCACCGCGACGCTGGCGACCCACGCCGCGGCCAACGGGGTCCGCACGCTGGCCCACGCCGAGGGCGGCGGGGTGCTCTACGTCGACGCCGGCGCCGACCGCAAGAAGGCGCTGGACCTGATGACCGCGGGCCTCGACCGGCTGGGCGTCTGCAACCGGCTCAACCTGCTGCTGGTCGCCGAGTCGCGCTGGGACGAGCTGCTGCCCGATCTGGTGGCCCACCTGGAGGGCCTCGGGATCCGGCCGTCGCTGCCGCCGCACCCGCACCCGCGCGGCCACGAGTGGGCGCTCGACGACGGGAACGAGGCCACGGTCACGCTCGACCGGGTGGCCGACGCGCGCGCCGCCGCCGAGGTGGCCAACGAGGACACCTCGGGCCTGGCGGCGACGATCGTCACCGAGGATCACGCCGCCGCCCGCGAGTTCATCGCCGCGTACGCCGGCACCGGGGCGTTCTGGAACGTCACGACCCGTCTGCTCGACGGCTTCAAGCTGCTGGCCGCGCCCGAGACCGGGATCAACGTGGACCACGTGCCGGGCCCGCGCGGACCGGTCACGTTCCGCGACCTGCACCTGCGCCAGTACGTGGTGACGCCGGCGGGGTGACCCCCGCCGGGGCGGGCTCAGGCCCTGAGCTCGGCGGCGGTCCGCAGCTCGGACCGCAGGTCGGCCATCGCCTCGTCCATCGGCTCGTCGGCGGCCCAATCGTCGTGGGCGCGCTCGGCGGCGTCGTGCACCCGGCGCAGCAGGCGCTCGGCGTGCCGGGCCCGGGCGAGCTCCTCCCGCAGGCGCCGCTCGCGGCGCGGGTCGGGGAACTCGATGCCGAGCCAGCGCAGGATGCGCCGGCGCACGGGACCGGCGCGCGGCGCGGGCTGGTCGTCCCAGTACGCGAGGGCGAGCGCGCGGTCGGAGGCGGGGTCCGGAGGCCTGGGGGCCATCGGCGACGATCATCGGCCAGGCCCGCCGGAGGGGTCAAACGAGCCGGGCCGCCGCTATCGTCGAGGAATGGCGCATCCGCTCCCGTCTCCCGCCCCGGGCATGGCCGACCGCCTGGGCCGCCCGGTGCGCGACCTGCGGATCTCGGTCACGGACCGCTGCAACCTGCGCTGCGTCTACTGCATGCCGCGGGAGGCGTTCGGCCCGGATCACCGCTTCCTGGAGCGCCGGGAGCTGCTGCGGTTCGAGGAGATCGCGCGGCTGGCGCGGGCGTTCGTGGCCCACGGGGTCGAGAAGGTCCGCCTGACCGGCGGGGAGCCGCTGGTGCGCCGGCAGGTGGAGCGGCTGGTGGCGATGCTCGCCGAGATCCCCGGCCTGGACCTGACCCTGACCACCAACGGGGCGCTGCTGCCCAGGATGGCCGAGGCGCTGCGCGCGGCGGGGCTCACGCGGGTGACGGTCTCGCTCGACGCCCTCGACGACGCGGTCTTCATGGCGATGAACGACGCCGGCCTCCCTGTCGCGCGGGTGCTCGAGGGGATCGAGGCCGCGGCCGCGGCCGGCCTGCCGGTGAAGGTGAACATGGTGGTGAAGCGCGGCGTCAACGAGGACCAGGTGGTCCCGATGGCCGAGCGCTTCCGCGGCAGCGGCCACGTCCTGCGGTTCATCGAGTACATGGACGTGGGGGCCACCAACGGCTGGCGCACCGATGACGTCGTGCCGGCGGCCGAGATCCTGGAGGCGATCGACGCGGTCCACCCGCTCGAGCCGGTGGCCCCGCGGTACCGCGGCGAGACCGCCCGCCGCTGGCGCTACCGCGACGGGGCGGGGGAGATCGGCGCGATCGCGTCGGTCACCCGGCCGTTCTGCGGCGACTGCACCCGGGCGCGGCTCTCCGCCGAGGGGCGCCTGTACACCTGCCTGTTCGCGGCGGAGGGCCACGACCTGCGGGCCCCGCTCCGCGCCGGCGCGGGCGACGCCGAGATCGCGGCGCTGGTCGGCCGACTCTGGTCCGCCCGGCGGGACCGGTATTCGGAGGAACGCTCGGCGGCCACCGCCGGGCTCCCGCGCCCGGAGATGTCCTACATCGGGGGCTAGCCCGCCGGGGGCTCCTCGCCGGTGGCGGGGTCCGGCCGGCCCGGAGCCGCGCGCCGCGGCTCGCCCGGGGTGAGCGGGCTCAGCGCGGTGCGGGGCGCGAGCCCGGCCCGGGGGGCCAGGACCGTCCTGGCGGGGATGCTGCTGCGCGGCTCCACGCGGAAGCCGGTGCCGGACCTCGGGCCCACCTCACGAAACCAGGCCGGGTCCTTGGGCAGGCGCGCCTCGGGGGGCTCGCCTGGCGGATCCGTCTCGGGGAGCGTCACCGCTGCCTCCTATCGCGGCGCGCGGAGCGCGCCTGACGGCCAACGATACTGCGTCCCCGCGCATTCACCCCGCGTCCACCGGAGAATCGAGTGACCCACCCAGCGCGCGTCGCCCTCGCGGCGATGATGGCCGTCGCGTCCGCCGCCGCCCCGGCGGCCGCCGCCGCGGCGTTTCCGCCGCCCGCCGGCGATCCTGCCGGCATCGCCCTGGCCCGGGCCGCGAACGCCTACTACTCGGCTCCGGCGCGGCTGGTGGTTCAGACCCTGACGTTGTTCGCCAACGTCACGGTCAGGACGCGGTTCGTCCTCGTGAAAGGCCGGACCCGCGCCGTTGTCGCCACCAACGAGCCGCCGGGCGACGGCGAGGTGAGCATCGTGGATTCGCGCGGCTACTTCGCCCGCGAGCACGGCAAGCGCTGCTGGGTGCGCTACGGCCCGGGCGACCCCTCGGACTCGCCGCTGATCAACCTGCGCGGCTCGACCTTCCATCCGCCCGAGCGCTTCGGGGCCATGACGCGACTCACGGTCCTGGAGCGGATCCGTGGCGCGACGCGGCACCTGTGGGTCTCGTACACGATCGAGACCGCCACGAACCGCATCGTGAGGCAGGAGTTCTACGACCTGGAGGTCCGGTACCGGATCCTGCCGGGTCCGCCGCGGATCCCGGACCCCACGCCGCGCTGCGCCTGATCTCGCGCGTCACCCGGAGGCGAGGGGGGTAACCGACCCCAGAGCGACGCGAGGAGGAGTCATGACCGCGGGACCGCGCCAGCCCGACTACGGCGACGGCGGGCGACCGCCGGAGGACCTGGTGGCCGACGACGCATCGGACGAGAAGCTCCCCGCCGAGGCGGCGGAGGGCGACCCCGACGCCTACCGGGCCCCGGAGGAGGGCGGCGAGGGTCCGCCGGCCGAGGCGACCCCGGACGGCGAGCCGATGGAGCCGCTGGCGCCGGTCCCCGAGGGCGACGACCCGCCCTTCACGGACCCGTTCGGCCCCTCGGGCTGAGGTCAGCCGGCGGGCGCTGCCGCTTCAACTCGATTCCCCGCGAGCGCTGCTCTTCGCCGCCGACGTCCAACGGGCCGCTGCGCAAGCGCAGGCCCGTCGAGCGCCGTGAAGTCAGTCGCAGCGCTTCGCCTCTTTCAGCGCCTCGCGGCGGATCTTCCGCTCGCTCTTGGTGCCGGTCCCGATGTCCAGCGATCGCTCCAGCAGCGGGATCGCCTCGCCGCAGCGGCCCAGGTCGATCAGGCTGCGGCCCGCGTTGTAGGCAGCGTTGCCCTCGTAGGGGTGGCCGGTGCCGGAGAGCACGTCGAGGGCCTGGGCGGCGAGGGACAGCGCCTGGTCGGCGTCGCCGTCCCGCATCGCGGCGGTCGACGCGTCGGTGGTCGCGATCGCCTCGTCGATGCTCTGCGGGGCGTTCGACCCATCATCGTCATCGTCGTCGCCCGTGCTCCCGCCGCCGGCGCAGTCGCGCGCCTCCTCGAGCGCCGCCTGGCGCACCTCGTTCTGCGACTCGCTGCCCTCTCCGGCCGAGGCCTCGAGCAGCGGCACCGCCTCGTCGCACCGGCCCAGGTCGACGAGGCTCCGGCCGGCGTTGTAGGCCGCGTTGCCCTCGTAGGGGTCGCCCGTCCCCTTCAGCGTCTCGTAGGCGCTCGTCGCCAGCGGTAGCGCCGCGCTCGCGTTGCCGTCCGAGAGCAGGGCGGTCGAGCGGTCGACCGCGTTGCGCGCCTCGGCCAGCGGGTCCGGCGGCCGCTCGGCCACCTGCTCGGTCGACGCCGTGCGCTCGACCGTCGTGGTCGTCCGGGGGTCCCCGGCCGGGCGGCTCGGATCGCCTCCGTCGCCGCCGGCGAGCACCGCCGCGCCCACCCCGAAGGCGGCGACGAGCACCGCCAGCGGAACGAGCACCGGCGCCAATGACCGGCGCCGGGCGCGGGTGACGATCCGCTCGGGCGCTGGCGGGGGAGGGGGCGGCGCCGGCTCGGGCTCCGGATCGGATGGCGGCGGGGGTGGCGGCGGCGCGACGGCGACCGCCGGGGCCCCGGCCCCCAGCGTGGCGGTGCGCAACTCCGCCGCCATCAGGCCGGCGCTCGGGTAACGCCCCCCGGGTTCCTTGGCCATCCCGCGCGCCAGCACCGCGTCCACCTCGGGGGGGAGGCTCGGCTCGCGCCCCGAGGCCGGGGGCACCGGCTCGTACAGGTGCGCGGCCATCTCGGCCGCCATCGAGCGTCCGCCGAACGGCCGCCGGCCGGTGAGCAGCTCGTAGGCCACCGCGCTCAGCGAGTACACGTCCGTGGCCCGGGTGGCCGGCTCGGCGCGGGCCTGCTCGGGCGCCAGGTAGCCGGCGGTGCCGAGGACCGTGCCGGCCGCGGTCACGGTCGAGCCGGCGTTGCCCTCCAGCACCCGCGCGATGCCGAAGTCCGCCACCTTCACGTTGCCCGAGGCGTCCAGCAGCAGGTTCGCCGGCTTGATGTCGCGGTGGATCACGCCGCGGGCGTGGGCCGCGTCGAGCGCGCCGGCGGTCTGCTCGATCCAGCGGATCGCGTCCTCGGGCGCCGGGCGGCCGGCGATCCGGTCGGCCAGCGCCCCGCCGGGCAGGTACTCCATGACCAGGTACGGCCGGCCGGCATGCTCCCCGACGTCGTAGACCGTGGCCACGTGCGGGTGCGCGATCCGGGCCGCGGAGACCGCCTCGCGCCGGAAGCGCCGGCGGAACTCCTGCTGGTCGGCGAGCGCCTCGGCCAGGACCTTCACCGCCACGGTGCGCCCCAGCTCGGCGTCCTGGGCTCGGTAGACCTCGCCCATGCCGCCCATGCCGATCGGGACGGGGTCCCGATAGCGGTCGGGGAGGATCGCGCGCGGAAGGCGCTTCGTGGGCTCGCCGGGGTTCATCGACATGACGGCTCAGGTACCCGGCGTTCCCCCGCGCCGGGCGTGCGAGCGCCCTACCTTAGCGGCCGGCCGATGGACCACCCGCCGCGTCCAGGGTCGCGACCTGCTCCGGGGAGAGCTCCAGCTCGGACGCCGGCATCAGGTCCTCGAGCTGCCCGACGCGCGTCGCGCTGGCGATCACGGTGGGGATCTCGGGCTTGGCGAGCAGCCACGCGAGGGCCACCTGGGCCGGCGACGCGTCGGTGGCGGCCGCGACCTCGTCGACCGCCGCCAGGATCGCGAGCGCTCGCGGGTCGCCGAGATACCCCAGCACGCCGCGGGCCCGCACGCTGTCCGGGATCGGCTTGTCCAGGCGGTACTTGCCGGTCAGGAACCCGCGGGCGAGCGGCGTGTACGGCGCCACCGCGATGCCCTCCTCCTGGCAGAGCTCCTGGATCGGGCCCTCGTAGTCCCGCCGGACGACCAGGTTGTAGCGGGGCTGCAGCACCTCGTAGCTCGGGAGGTCGCTGTCCTCGCTGATCCGGCGCGCCTCGGCCAAGCGTGCGGCGGGGTAGTTCGAGGCGCCGATCGCGGTCACCAGGCCCTGGTCCACCAGCTCGCCGAAGGCCCCGAGGGTCTCCTCGAGCGGGACGTCCGCGTCGTCCTCGTGCGCGTAGTAGAGGTCGATGCACCCGACGTCGAGCCGGCGCAGCGAGCCCTCGGCCTCGCGCCAGATCTGATCCCGCTTCAGGCCCTTCGGCTGCATGCCGCACTTGGTGGCGATCACCATCTCGCCGCGGTCGCCCCGGCCCTTGAGCCAGCGTCCGATGATCGTCTCCGACTCGCCGCCCTTGTTCCCGGGCGCCCACGCCGAGTAGCTGTTGGCGGTGTCGACGAAGTTGCCGCCGGCCGCGGCATACGCCTCCAGGACCTCGAAGGAGGCGTCCTCGTCGGCGCTCCAGCCGAAGACGTTCCCGCCCAGGCAGAGGGAGGAGACGCGGAGGCCGGTGCGGCCCAGCGGTCGCAGGTCGGGCATGGGCCCAGGCTATCGGGGCGGGAGCGCCGGCCGCCGGGTGTGGCACGCTCCCGCCGTGGGGGATTCCGCCAACGGGTCGGTGCGCGGGCGCGTGCGCTCGGTGAACGTGGGCATGCCGCGCACGGTGCCCCATCGCGCGTCGAGCCTCCACACGGCCATCTTCAAGGCGCCGGTCGACGGCCCGGTCCCCCTTCGGCGCCAGGGCCTCGGCGGCGATCGCCAGGCCGACCGGCGGGCCCACGGCGGGCCGAACCGCGCCGCGTACGTCTACCGCTGGGAGGACTACCTCTGGTGGATGGACGAGCTGGGGTGCGCGCTCGAGGCGGGCCGGCTGGGCGAGAACCTGACCGTGGAGGGGCTGGACGGCTCCCCGGTCCACGCCGGGGACCGGTTCCGGATCGGCGGGGCGCTGGTCGAGGCGACCTCGCCGCGCATCCCCTGCGTGAAGCTCGGGCTGCGGATGGGCGACGAGGGCTTTCCCTCGCGCTTTCGCAAGGCGGGCCGCAGCGGCTTCTACGTCCGCGTGATCGAGGAGGGGCCCGTCGCCGCCGGCGACGCGGTGGCGCGGACGGTCCACCGCCCCGACATGCCCGAGGTGGAGGCGATGGCGGCGCTGCAGCATGCCGGCGGGCGCGACGCCGAGGAGCTGCGGCGGCTGGCCGGCGCCGAGCCGGTCCCCCAGGAGTGGCGGGAGTGGGCCCGGACGCGCCTGGACCGCCTGGCGGCGCGGGCGCGGTGAGCCGCCTCGGGTCGCGCGGCGGGCTCGGCGCGGCCGCGCTGGCGGTGGCCGTGGCGACCGCCTTCGCCGACTCGTCGATCGTGGTGCTGGCGCTGCCCGACCTCCTGTCGGAGTTCGACGCCTCGATCCCGGGCGTGGCCTGGACCGTGACGGCCTACAACCTGGCGGTGGCGGTCGTGGCGCTCGCGCTCGCCGCGCCGCTCCGCCGCTTCGGCCCGGCGCCGCTCGCCCGGGTCGGGCTCGTGCTGTTCGTGGCCGCCTCCGCGGTGTGCGCGGCCGCCGGCGGTCTGACGCTGCTGGTGGCGGCACGCGCGGTGCAGGGCGTCGGCGCGGCACTGCTGCTGGCCGGCGCGCTGCCCCTTCTCGGCGCGGAGCTCGGCTCGGCGGCGCGTGGGGCCCGGGCCTGGGGCACCGCCGCCCTCGTGGGCGCCGCGGTCGGTCCCGCGCTCGGCGGGGCCCTGACCCAGGCCTTCGACTGGCGGTCGATCTTCATCGCCCAGATCCCGCTCGCGGCGGTGGCCCTGGCCGCGGTCTGGCGCCGCGCCGCCCCCGAGCCCCCGCCCGCCCCGGCCTCGAGCGGTCCGCCGAGCCGCTCACGGATCGTCGCCAACGCGGGCCTCGCCCTGGTGTCGGGGGCGCTGGTCGGCGCGCTCTTCCTCGCCGTCGTGCTGGCCATCGACGGCTGGGGCCACGCGCCGCTGGTGGCCGCCCTCATCGTGAGCCTGCTGCCGCTCGGGGCGGTCGCCGCGGTCCCGCTGTCCGCCGGCGCACCGCCGCGGGTCGCCGCCGCGGCCGGCGCGATCCTGCTCGCCGGCGGGCTGGTCTCGCTCGGCCTGCTGCCCGAGAGCAGCCTGTGGCTCATGGGGACCGCGTTGGCCATCTGCGGCCTGGGCCTCGGCCTCAGCGCGCCGCCGCTCACGCATGCGGCGCTCGACGGCACCGACCCGGCCCGCCTGCCGGCGCGCGGCACGTGGTCGGTGGGGGCGCGCCACGTGGGCCTGGTCGTCGGGCTCCTGCTCGTCACGCCGCTGCTCAACGCCGACCTGCGCGGCGGCGGCGACCGGGCGCTGCTGGCCGGCACCGCGCTGGTGGTGGAGGCCCCGATCGGGATCGACACCAAGGTGGCCCTCGGGCGCGACCTGGCCGAGGCCGTCGACGAGGCGCCGGCCGGCGAGACCCCCGAGCTGGGGCCGGTCTTCGAGGCCCAGGCCCGGGAGGACCCCGACGCGCGGCCGGCCCTCGCGGAGCTACGCGGCCGGCTCGAGACCCTGATCGAGGGGGTGATCACGCGCGGCTTCCGGCGGGCCTTCCTGGCCTGCGCGATCCTGGCGGCGCTCGCCGGGCCGGCGGTGCTGCTGATTCGGCGGTCGGCGCTCCCATGACCCGCGCCCACGGCGCCATCGCGGTCATCGTGGCGGCGCTCGCCGCGACCGGCGGCCTGATCGGCCTGGAGGTGCACCGCGGCGCGCTCGACCACGGGCGGACCTCCGTGGCCGACCCCTGCGACCCGCGGTCGGAGCCGATTCGCGAGGGCCTGGACGCGGCGGCCCAGCGGGTGGCCCGGGCCGCCCTCGACTCCGCCGCCTGCGAGCTCGGGATGGGCCGCGAGGAGCTCCTGATCGCGCTGGCGGCGTCCCTGACCGGGAGCGACGACCTGCCCGAGGAGGCCGAGCCGGCCCTGCGCGACGGGCTCGAGGAGGCGATCCAGGCCGAGCGCGACGCCGACCGGATCGACCGCTTCAGCGCGTTCCTGCTGCGCCAGGCGGCCCAGCACACGCCGGCGAGCTGGATCGTGACGGTCGCGCGCGAGCTGATCGGCCCGTGACGGCGTCCCGGGTCGAGGCGTGGCTGGACCGGCGCGGGTACGCCGCCGGCGCCTTCGCCCTTGACGGTCTGCTCGCGGCCAAGCGCGCCACGGTCAGCGCGGTGCTGCCGGCGCGTGACGTCGCGGAGACGATCGGTGGCGTCCTCGACGCCTTGGTCCCGCTGCGCGACGCCGGCCTGCTGGACGAGCTCGTGGTGGTGGACGCGGCGTCCCGCGACGCCACGGCCCGCCTCGCCGCCGAGCGCGGCGTCGAGGTGCTGCAGGAGTCCGAGCTGATGCCCGAGCACGGCCCGGCCCTCGGAAAGGGCGACGCCATGTGGCGCGGGTTGAGCGCCACCACCGGCGATGTCGTGCTCTTCCTCGACACCGACACCGGCCGGATGGACCCGGGCTACGCGCTCGGCCTGCTGGGGCCGCTGCTCACCGACGACGACGTCGCGCTGGTGAAGGGCGCGTTCCGGCGCCCCTTCCAGGCCGGAGCCGAGCGCCTCCCGGACGAGGGCGGGCGCGTGACCGAGCTGGTGGCCCGCCCGCTGCTCAACCTGCTGGTGCCCGAGCTGGCCGGCGTGCGCCAGCCGCTCGCCGGCGAGCTGGCGGCGCGGCGATCGTTGCTCGAGGGGATCCCGTTCCCGGTGGGCTACGGGATCGAGATCGGGATGCTGCTCGACGCCCACCGGCGGGTCGGGCTCGACGGCATCGCCCAGTCGGACCTCGGCAGCCGGCTGAACCCGCATCAGCCGCTGCGCGAGCTGAGCGCGATGGCCTACGCCGTGATGGTCACCGCGTTGCGGCGGACGATCGGCGAGGACGCCCTGGGCGACCTGGCCCCCGGAGTCCTCGGGACGCTCCGTGACGGCGCCATGCGCGTGCGCGAGGTCCGGCTGGTGGAGCGGCCGCCGCTCGCCGGCGTCCGCGCCGGCCGCCGCGGGTAGGGTCGGCCGAACCGGGCGAGAGGGGAGGGGCATGGGCACCACCGAGGGCGCGGGGACGCCGGTCCCCGAGGGCTGGCGGGCCGCCATGGAGGTCGGGCTGGCCGAGGCGGTGTTCTCCCGCCGGTCCCGGCGCTTCGGCCTCGGGATGACGCTTCCGGACGGGCCGATGCGGCACGCCTCGGCGCACGCGCCGGTGCCGCTGACCGAGCTCGAGGAGGCCCTGCTGGTCTGGATCGGGACCGGCACCACCGGCCTGGCGCTGGGCGACCTCCCGCCCGACGGCCTCTCCTGGATGCAGGGCTGGGACGGGCGCTCGTGGCCCTGCTCCTGCAACTCCCACTCGACCGAGCTCTTCTACGCCAACGACGACGGCCTCTGGATGGTCGCGCTGCGCGACGACGTCCAGTCGGGGCCGTCGGCCACGCCGCTCGCCGGCATGAGCCCCGCCCGGGCGCTGGAGGAGCTGCTCGAGCGCTTCCGCTCCCGCCGCGTGCGCCTGGAGGAGGGCCGGCCGGACCTGCCGACCGGCGAGCCCGGCCTCTTCCGCTTCAACGCGTGGAACGCCGGCCGCTCCGGCACGACGCTCTTCGTGCCGGTCACCGACACCACCTACGAGTACCTGACGCTGCTCTTCATCTACTTCGACGAGGAGCACCGGTTCACGGTGGTCGACGAGCATGCCGGCGGCCACGCCTGCGGCCTCGACCCCTGGCTCGCGACCGGGCGGATCTCTCGTGACCTGACGCTCTCGTTGGTCGACCTCGAGCTCCGCGTGCTCACCACGCTGAACGTCGAGCAGGCGTTCATCTGCCAGAACATGGCGCTGGCGCTCCAGGCGCTCGGCCTGGGCGGCTGGACCTTCACCGGCTTCCTGCCGCACCACCTGCTGGGCGGCGGGCCCACCCACCGGGGGCTCGGCTTCCGGTTCATCACGCCCGAGCGCAGCCCGCGCGCGGTGGTCGCGCCGGTCCCGGTGGGCCGCGACGGCGCCTTCGAGACCCTGACGCCGCCCTACGTGGCCGACATGGAGGAGGCCGTCGACCGCTACCTGGCCCGGGAGGCCGAGGCCGCCGAGCGCGAGGGCGCCCACGGCAACCCGAGCGAGGTCGCCGCCGGCCGCGCCCGGCCCAGCGAGGAGACGATCGCGATCGTCAAGGCGTTCTGCCGCGACGTGCAGGAGCGCCACGGCCGCTTCCCGGCCTTCCTCGACCCCGCCTTCGCGCGCCTCGTGGTGCAGGCCCACCACCTGGATCTGGAGTTCTACGACCGCCACTTCCACGAGGGCGCCTACACCGACCGCCACCGGGACCACATGCGCCTCTGGCACGGGGGCTGAGCCGCTCCGTTTTGCCGCGTTCGCGCGCGGGTAGCGGCCGCTCGCCGTGCCGTCCCTCCGCCACAGCTCCGACGCCGAGCCCGGGTACACCCGGCGCCGGCGCGGCCGCGGGTTCAGCTACCACGACGAGAAGGGCCGCGCCATCTCGGACGAGCGGGTGCTGAACCGGCTCCGCGGCCTGGCGATCCCGCCCGCCTGGAAGGACGTCTGGATCTGCCGGTCCTCGCGCGGCCACCTGCAGGCGACGGGAATCGACGCCGCCGGGCGCAAGCAGTACCTGTACCACCCCTCCTGGCGCGAGGAGCGCGACCGCGAGAAGTACGAGCGGATCCTGGACTTCGCCGAGCGCCTTCCGGCCTTCCGGCGCACGGTGGAGCGCCATCTGTCCCGCGGCGTGATCGACCGCGACGCGGCGCTGGCGGCGGCCGTGCGGATCATCGACCGCACCGGCGTGCGGGTGGGCAGCGAGGAGTACGCGGAGTCGGCCGGGACCTACGGGGTCGCGACGCTGCGCTCGCGGCACCTGACGATCGAGGGCGACACGATCGTGCTCGAGTTCGAGGGCAAGGGGGGCGTGGAGCAGCACGTGGAGCTCCGCGACCGTCGATTGGCGCGCCTGGTGGCCGAGATGGACGGCCTGCCGGGCTACGACGTCCTCAAGTACCGCGACGACGCCGGCGAGGTGGTCGACGTCCGGTCCGAGGACGTCAACGCCTACATCAAGGAGCACCTCGGCGAGGACTACTCGTCAAAGGACTTCCGCACCTGGGCGGCCACCGTCGCCGCGGCCGTCGCGCTGGACGAGCTGGAGGCCGCCGCCTCGGAGACGGCCCGCCGGCGCGCCGTTGCGGGCGTCTGCCGCGCGGTGGCCGAGATCCTCGGCAACACGCCGGCGGTCTGCCGCGCGAGCTACATCGACCCGCGCGTGATCGACCGCTACCTGGAGGGCACCACGCTCTCCGGCCTCGGCCTGCGGCGCAGCGCCGGCGCCCGGCTGAGCCACCAGGAGCGGGCCGTCCTGAGACTCCTCCGCGACGAGCTCGCCTGAGATCTCCCGGGCGCGATGCGCGCCCGCGCGAAAGACGCCGGAGGCCCCTGGTAGCGTGCCCCGCCATGTGGATCGCCGCGCTCATCCTGATCATCTCGCTCGTCGGCGGGGTCATCCTCGGCACCGTGGCGGCCCGGAGGCATACGTCCCGCCAGGAGGACAGGAAGGTGGCCCGCGACGCGGCCATCGCCGAGGCGGAGGGCCCCGGGCGGGTGAAGGGGATCCGGGTCGGCGACGTGATCGGCCTCGACGGCGCCATGTGGACCGTCGAGGGCACGCTCAGCTTCGACGAGGACGGCTTCGTCTGGCGCGAGCACCTGCTCAGCGAGGGCGAGCGGCGCACCTGGCTCTCGGTGGAGGACGACGAGGACGGCCTCAGCCTGATCCGATGGGACAAGGCCGACCCGGGCGACCTCACCCCGGAGGGCCACACCGTGACCTTCGACGGCGTCGAGTACGAGGTCGAGGAGCGCGGCAAGGCCCGCTACACCGGCCAGGGCACCACCGGCACGCCGGCCTCCGGGAACATGGAGTACGCCGACTACCGCGGCCCGGAGAAGGTCCTCGGCTTCGAGCGGTACACCCGCGAGGGCAGCTGGGAGCTCTCGCTGGGCACCCATCTCCAAGAGGCGATGGTCGACGTCTACCCCGGCGGAGGCGCCGAGCCCGCCAAATGAGCGCGCGGCGGTCCCGGGCGTGATCGCGGACCTGCGCGTGCCCTTCCGCGACGCCCGCGCCGCCGACCTCGGGTTCGCCCTCGCGCTCGACGCCGTCCCGCCGCGGCCGGCCCTCGCGGTGCTGGAGCTGGAGGCCGGCGACGTGACGCTCGAGGTGCGGATCCTCGGCGGCTCCCACGCCGCGCGGGTCCGGGGCGCCGGCCTGGACCTCACCGAGACCGTCGCCTGCGACGCCGCCGGCGTGGCCCTGCCGACCCTGCACGAGGCGGCCGCCGCCGGCCGCAGCTACCGCTTCACGGCCGACACGCGCCGGCCCGGCGCGGCCGCGCTCGCGGCCGTGGCCGCGCGGCTGCGCGACCTGATCGGCCCCTGCCCGCGCGGGGTGGTGGCGGGGTTTCCTGGGCACCCGGACGCGCTCACCGCGGCGGTGCTCGAGGCCGACGAGACGGGCGTCGGCTGGCGCACCTGGCACCTCTATCCGGGCGCCGGCGAGGTGGTCCGGACCGCGACGGTGCTGGCGCGCGGGTGAGGAGGGGCGCGACCGCCGCGGCCGTGGTCGCGCTGCTCCTCGGCGCGACCGGCTGCCTCAGCGTGTCGGTCCCCGGCTACCTCGACGACCACTACGAGTCGCGGCCGAACGAGGGCGCGGCCCGGGTGTTCCACGCGGACGAGCCGCCCAGCGAGGTCGCCCACGACATCGCCGACGCGCGGCCGCCCGCCGAGCGGCGCGTCACCCCGTCGGGGGTGTTCATGCGGTACCAGAAGGACATGGTCGGGGTGATCCCCGACCCGGCCGGCGGCTCGCGCATCATGCTCACCTCCGAGCGCGACGGCTACTTCCTGTTCTTCCCGTACGTCGGCGGCTACTGGGGCACCTACTCCGGCCGGGGCGACGACTTCCGCGGCGGCGGTCCGGGGGCGGGCAAGTGAGGCGGCTGGCGGCCCTCGCGGCGCTGGCCGCGCTCATGGTCGCGCCCGCCGGCGCGGCGGCGCTCCCCCTGCTCGCGCCCGCCGACGCCGAGGAGCTGGCCGCGACGCTCGCCGAGGCCGAGGAGGCTCAGGGCATCTGCTACAGCTGGTACATCGAGGTCGAGGACCACTCGGGCGGCCCGAGCGGGGTCGACGCGGGCTCGAGCCGCGGCGTCGGGCATTGGTTCACCGCGTACAGCGACGAGTGCGAGCGGATCGTGGCTCTGAGCGGCCGGATCACGTACACGTCCGAGAGCTCCGAGTCCGAGGACTCGGCGGGCATCGCGGTCGCCACGAAGGGCCTCGCCGATCCGGTGACGAGCGGCGACCTGGAGCGCCTCGGCCTGACCGGCGGCGACCTGCTCGGGGGCGGCGACGACACCTCGCTGATCAACATGGTCGGCGCGCTGCCGCTGCTCGCCGCCGAGAGCGGCGCGGCGCCCTACGTCCCGTACGAGGCGAACACCGCGCCGCTGATGCCCGGCGAGCATGCCACCGGCTCCCCCGGAAACGACTGGTGGCGCAAGTTCTGGCCGTACGTGCTGGTGGCGGCCGCCCTCTGCGGGCTCGCCGGCTCCTTCATCGGCTTCGTGATCGGCGGCGGCCTCCGCGCCCGCCGCGAGGGCCCGTCCACGGCCCGCCCACGCCACATCCGCGCCCGCCCACTCCCCTAGGAGACCCATGGAGGACTACATCGAGGACCTCGCGTCGGTCCTCGCCTACGGCGCCCTCGGCATCGCGCTGCTGGTGGTCGGCTTCTTCGTGATCGACCTGCTCTCGCCCGGCCGGCTCGGGCAGGAGCTGGTCGAGCGTCGGTCGGCCAACGCGGCGATCGTCGTCGGCGCGGGCCTGCTCGCGATCGGCGCGGTCATCACCAGCTCCATCGCCTCCTCGCTCGACGACTCGCTGGCGAAGGGGCTGGGCTCGGCCCTCGGCTACGGGCTCGCGGGGATCGTCCTGCAGGGGGTGGCCTTCAAGGTGATGGACGCCATCACGCCCGGGCGCCTCGGCGACGTGATCTACGACCGCGAGGTCGCGCCGATCGCCGTGGTCCACGCCGCGTTCAGCCTCGCGGTGGGCGCGATGCTCTCGGCGGCGATCGCGTAGCCGGATGACGACGGAATCGCCGGCCGCGGTCGCGGCGCCGGGCCCCCGCTCGGCCCGCGCCCTGGTGATCTTCGCCACCTGGGCGGCGGCGGCGTGCGGGTTCGTCTACGAGCTGGTGCTGATCGCCCTCGGCACCTACCTCTACGGCAACTCGGTCGAGCAGGTGTCGGTGGTGCTCGGCGTGTTCGTGGCCGCGATGGGGGCGGGCAGCCTGGTCTCCAAGCCGCTCATGCGCTCCCCGGTGGCCGCGCTGGTGGCCATCGAGGGGACGGTGGCGCTGGTGGGCGGCCTGTCGGCGCTGGCGCTCTACGCGGCCTTCGCCTGGCTCGACCTCTACGTGCCGGCGATGCTCGCCACAGCGGCGCTCATCGGGCTCCTGGTGGGCGCCGAGCTGCCGCTGCTGCTCACCCTGGTACAGCGCATCCGCCGCGAGTCGGCCGGCCGCTCGGCCTCGGACCTGCTCGCCGCCGACTACGCCGGCGCGCTGGTCGCCGGGCTCGCGTTCCCGTTCCTGCTGCTGCCCCTGTTCGGCCAGATCCAGAGCGCGATCGCGGTCGGGGCGCTCAACGCGGCGGTCGGCCTGGTGCTCCTGGCGGTCTTCCGGAACGAGGTCCGCCGGCCGGCGCGGGTCGGCCTCGCCGTCGGCCTGGCGCTGGTGCTGGTCGCGCTCGGAGGGACCGCCGCGGTCGCCGACCGCTTCCAGACGACCGCCCGCCAGGCGCTCTACGACGACCCGATCGTCTTCTCGGAGGACACGAAGTACCAGAGCATCGTGCTCACCGAGGCGCTCCGGACCGACGACCTACGGCTCTTCCTGAACGGCGACCTGCAGTTCTCCTCGGTCGACGAGCGCCGCTACCACGAGTCGCTGGTGCACCCGGCGATGGCCGGGCGGCACGACCGCGTGCTGATCCTCGGCGGCGGCGACGGCCTGGCCGCCCGCGAGGTGCTGCGCTACCCCGACGTGCGCGGGGTGACCCTGGTGGAGCTCGATCCGGCCATGTGGCGGCTGGCGAAGGAGGATCCGCGGCTGCGCGCGCTCAACGGCAACGTCGCGGACGACCCGCGGCTGAGCGTCGTGACCGAGGACGCGTTCTCCTGGCTCCGCAAGGCCACGCCGGCGGCGTGGGACGTGATCATCGCCGACCTCCCCGACCCCGACGACGCCGCACTGGCGAAGATGTACTCGGTCGAGGCCTACGGGATGATGCGCCGCGCGCTGACGCCCGGCGGCCGGTTGGTGGTGCAGTCCGGGTCCCCGTTCTTCGCGCAGGACGCCTACTGGGACGTCGAGGCCACCCTGCGCGCCGCCGGCCTGGCCACGGTCCCGTACCACGTGGACGTGCCGAGCTTCGGCGACTGGGGCTTCCACCTGGCCGCCCGCGGCGCGCCGCCCGCGCTCACGATCGACCCGCCGGAGCGGCTGAGCTTCCTCGATCCGGCCGTACTCGGCGCCGCCGCCGTCTTCCCGCGCGACCGGGGCCGCACGCACGTGGAGCCGTCGACGCTCGACCGGCCGACGATCCTCGAGTACCAGCGCAAGGGCTGGCGGGACTACTAGGGCGAGACCGTCAGCCGCGCGGGTCGGCCAGCCGCAGCTCGACCTCGGCGTCCACGCCGGTCAGCTCCAGCAACCGGCGCACCGCGCCCTCGGCGACGGTGACGATCAGGCGGCCGCTGCCCTCGGTGGCGCGGTTCCGGCAGGCCACGATCAGCTTCAGGCCGGTCGAGTCCATGAAGACGAGCTCGCGCAGGTCCACCTCGAGCGTGCCGCCGGGGGCCTGAGCCTCCTGCAGCGCCGCGTCGGCACGCTCCGCGCCGGCCAGGTCGAGCTCGCCGGCGAAGATGACACGGGGGCCCTCGGGGCCCTCCTCGACCCGCACCTGCAGGGCGTTCTCGCGGTCGCCGGACTCGGGGCGGATGGGCGGGTGGGGCGCGGTCACGGCGAGGCGGCAGTCTACCTCCCGTTTGGCCCGCCTCAGAGCGGGTACCGGGGGCGGAGTCACCGAGAGGAGGACGACGAGATGGCCAGCATCCAAGAGGCGATCGACGTCCAGGTCCCGGTCCGCCAGGCCTACGACCAGTGGACGCAGTTCGAGGAGTTCCCGCGCTTCATGGAGGGCGTGGTGGACGTTCGCCAGCTCGACGACACGCATACCCGCTGGGTGGTCGAGGGCGCCGGCGAGCGGCGCGAGTTCGACGCCGAGATCACCGAGCAGACGCCCGACCAGCGCATCGCCTGGAACAGCACCGACGGGCCGGACCACGCCGGCGTGGTCACGTTCCACCGACTGAGCGACGGCGAGACGCGGATCATGGTTCAGATGGAGGCCGAGCCGGAGGGCCTGAAGGAGAAGGCCGCCGACAAGGCCGGCCTGGCCAAGCGGCGCGTCAAGGGCAACCTCGAGCGCTTCAAGGACCTGATCGAGACCCGCGGCACCGCCAGCGGCGCCTGGCGCGGCGAGGTCTCCCAGGACCCCACCCGCTAGACGCGATCCAAGCCCGACCCACGGCGACCCGCGCCCCCGTCCTGCGGGGGAAGGCGGGCGCCGGGGGCCGGGGTACCATCACAGGCGTGAGCGCAGAGCCCCCACCGAGGGCGCCGAGCGCCGCGTACCTTCGCGGCCTGAGCGCCAATGACCTGGTCCTGATCGCGCGGGCCGGTGGCCTGGACGCGGACGACCCCGCCGAGCTGGCCCGGCTGCGCGCCGACGGGGACCTGCTGGAGCGGCTGCTCGGGTCGGACGCCCTGGACAACGCCCTGCTCGGCGACGCCGAGGATCCCGAGCGCGAGACGCTCTTCGGGGGCTCGCCGTTCCTGATGTTCGCGGTGGCGATGCAGCGGACGCTGCTCGAGGTCGATCAGGTGCGCTTCGTCCCGGAATGGATCGGGCCGCGGATGCGGATCCCCGTGCTGGAGGACGGCCGCCTGGGCGAGTTCCTCGGCGACCGGAACCGCCAGCTCTTCCTGGTCGAGCTGCTCGCCTCGTACACGCGCGTCGCCAGCGGGACCATGTGGCGCGACACGCCGCGCGGCCGCACGACGGTGCGCTTCAGCGAGCTCGACCTGATGCGCCTCGCGGCGCTGCTCGACGCCGTCCCCGAGGAGCGGCGGGCGATGGTCCACCGCCGCCTGGGCGACTTGGCGCTGTTCCTGGCGGGGGTCTTCCCGGACCACACCGCCGGCCGGCTCTTCCGGCCGATCGACCTGCAGCGGCTGGGGCGCGCGGCGTCCGTGGCCGGCCACGAGGGCCTGGGGGAGGCGCTCGAGCTGCACGGCGGCGTCGGCCTGCTCGAGGTGCTCGGCACCCGCTGGTACCGCCTGGCGGCCGCGCCGCTGGAGCCGGCTCCGGCGAGCCGCCTGTCCGCGATCGCCGACCGCTTCGTCGAGGCCCGCCGGGCGCTGAACCTGATCACCGACCGCTACCTGTTCCCGGTGCGGAACGGGTGGCTGCCGGCCCCGTAGCGATGTCGGGCGCGCTCGTCCTGCTCGCCCTGGCCGCCGCGGGCCTGACCGCGGTGGCCGCCCTGGCCTCGGCCGGGTCGGCGCGGGAGGCGTTGAGGACGCTGCATTCCGAGCGCCGGCGCGAGCGCTGGTCGCGGCTGGAGGCCGCGGTGGGGGAGGTGCACCGCGCGGCGCTCGCCTACGGCCGGGCGATGGAGCGCGGGCCGGCGCGGGCGATCGACGCCGAGCGGGCCGCCGAGCGCTACGGCGACGCCTGCGATCGCCTCTCGACCGAGCTCAGCGCCGGGCCGGCGCCCCGCGACGCCGGCGAGCACCTGCCCGCGCTGCTCGACCCCAGCCGTCCGGAGCGGGTCGCCCGCTCCCGCGCCGCCGAGCTGGTCCTGGCCGAGCTGGCGCGCCTGCGCGCCGCCGAGGCCGCGCGGCCGGACCTCCCGGGCTGGCGCGACGCCCTCGGCGCGGACATCGCCCGGCTGCGGTCGGGCCTGCGGCTCGCGCGCCTCGGCCGGCTCGGCCGGCCGGGCCCTCCCGCCGCCGGCTGACCTCGACCCGGGCCTCCCCGGATGGGGGGCGCGGCGGTGCGGCGGCGGCGACAAGGATCGGCCCGATGGACCTCGGTGCCCGAGCCCTGATCAGGTGGATCGCGCTGCTGGCCACAGGCCTGCTCGCCCTCGTCTTGGGTGGCGGGCTCGCGGCGGGATCCCCTCCGGTCACCCTCAAGGAGGCGGTCGACCTGCGACTCGCCGTCGACGCGTCCGGGCGAGCCGTGGCCGCGTGGGGGCAGGAGCTCGAGGGATACGTATTCCGGCTGAAGGTCGCCGAGCGGGGCGCGACCGGGTGGGCGCCGGCGCGCATCCTGACCCCGCCCGGGGAGTCGATCTCGGGCCTCGACCTGGCGGGGAACGCCGCCGGCGACGTGGTCGCGGCGTGGCAGCGCGATCCCTCGAAGGGGGCGCCGATCCGCGCGATCGCCCGCACGGCGGCGGGGGTCTGGGGCGACCCGGTGGACCTGGCTCCGGCCGGAACCATCGCCAAGCGCCCACGGGTCGGGGTGGGCGACGACGGAACCGCGGTCGTGGCCTGGGACGGCCCCGACGGCGCCGTCGCGGCGGCCGTCCGTCGGCCGGGCGAGGCGTGGGGCCCGATGCGCATCGTGTCCGGGCCGGGCACGATCGCCTCCGGCCTGGCGGCGCCGGCGGTCGCCGCCGACGGCTCGGCGCTGCTCGCCTGGACCGCGACGAACGCCGTCGTGACCGTGGCCGAGCTGCCGGCCGGTCCGGCCGGCGTGTTCGGAGACCCGCATCCCCTGACGGCCCCGGAGGACGTCCGGGGCGGTCCGGCGGTCGCCCTCGGGCCGGACGGGACGGCGGTGGCGGCCTGGCGGCGTGGCGTCGGCGACGGCACCGGCGAGATCGTCGTGGCCGCACGCGGCGCCGGGGGCGACTGGGACGCGCCGGCTGCGCTGGCCGCGGCGTCGCCGGACCCGCCTCCCGCGGCGTACGCCGACCGGGCGACGCCGGCGATCGTCATCGACGCCACCGGGCGGGCGGTGGCGCTGTGGGTGGGCGCGGCCTCCGCCCTTCAGGCCGTGGTCCGGCCCCCCGGCGGCGGGTGGGGCGCCGCGCGCACCCTGGGCCAGGCGACCGACGCGCGCCGGCCGATGCTCGTCGCGGGAGCCGGCGGGACGGTTCTGGCCGGGTGGATGGCCGGCTCGGCCTCCGCGGCCATCGCGGCCCCCGGAGCGGAGCTGGCGCCGGCGGAGGACCTCACGCCCCCGGGCTTCGAGGACCTGCGCCGGCTCCAGATCGGGCTCGACGGGACGGGAGGCATGGTCGCGGTCTGGGGGTCGCGCCCGGGCTTCGCGACGCCGACGGTGACGGCCGCGGCGCGGACGGCCGGCGGCCTGTGGGGCGCCGCCGGGATCATCTCCGTGGCGCTCGGTCCCCGGGGGCCGGTCCCGGGTGAGCCGGATCCGGAAGCACAGCCCCCGACGACGACCGATCCGGACGCGACGCCCCGGCCCCCGCGGGGCAATCCCCGCCCCGGCCGGGTGAAGCTGAGCGAAGGGCAGCTGAGGATCAATCAGCGGATCGCGCAGGCGGCGCTGCGCCGGGCCCGGGCGCTCGAGGCCCGCCTGGCCGGCCGCCCGGTCCCGCGCCGGCCCCGTTCCGAGCGCGGAACGGTCCGGCTCACGCGGGCGCAGCTCGCGGTGAACCAGCGGATCAGCCAGACGGCGCTCCGGCGCATCGCCCGCCTGGAGGCGCGGATCGAGGGCCGCACGCCGCCCCGCCGGCCGGAGGCCGGGCAGGGTCGCATCGCCCTGACGGCGGGCCAGCTCCTGATCGACCAGAGGATCGCCCAGGCCGCGCTACGCCGGATCGCGGCGCTCGAGGAGGCGCTGGCCGACCGCTGATCCGGCGGTCCGATTCGGGCGCGGGCGAAACGGGGAAGAGGGATCCGACCGTTCCCGACCCGGAGGTGCTCCGTGCCCGTCGTTCGCCGTCTGCTGGTCCTCGGAGCCCTCGGCACGCTCGGCAGCCTCGTCGTGGCCTTCGCCCGGCGGCTGCAGCTCCGGCGCGGGGATGACGGCGGGACGGCCCACGTCGAGACCCGGGCCGAGCCGGCCGGGACGGCGACGGCGCCCCCGGAGGCCGGGACGCTGGAGCGCGAGGGCCCGCACATCGGCGACGAGGATCTCGCGGCGGCGATCACCTTCCCGGACGACGCGACGCTGCGCGACCGGGTGGAGTCGCAGGTTCTCGGGGCTCCGGACGTCCCGAAGGGCGACATGAACATCGACGCGGCCGCCGGCGTGGTGACCCTGCGCGGCACCGTCGACGCCGGCCTGGTCGTCGACCTGGAGGAGCGGGTCGCCGCGGTGGAGGGCGTGGTCCGGGTGGAGAACCTTCTGACGGCCGCCGAGGCCGACGCGGATTAGATCCGGGGCCGCCGGCGCGACGCGTTCCGGCTCGCCCCACTCGTGCCCGGGGCGAGGGAGGGCCCGATCACCCGAGGCGCATGCTCATCCGTGCGGGCAGTTCGTGCAGCTGGGCGGCGGCGCCGGCGGCAGGATCGTGATGACCGCCGTCACCCAGCGCTCGCGCCCGTTCAGGCTCACCTCCTGTGCGAGGCGGTATTGTCCCGCCTCGACGTCCGGGAGCCGGACCGGATGGGACCGGCCGGGGATCAGGCCGATCGCCGGCACGGCGTAGCCCGGGGTCCCGACGAGGACCGGCGCGGGGATCCCACCGGTGTCGGGCAGCGGGTGCTGAAGGTGGAACAGCGAGCGCCAGCGGCCGTCGACGCGCCGCTGCAAGAGCGCGTCGATGCCGGTGAGCGCCTTCAGGCGGACGCGCGCGTCGCGGATGTTGACCCCGATCTCGACCACCGAGCCGGCCCGGGCGGCCACGTCCGCGATCAGCGAGGGGCCCTCGAGCAGCTCGCGCGTCATTCGCCGCAGGCAGGCGAGCGCCCGGGCGGCGGGACGGGCGATGCAGGGGTTCTCGGCGACCACCAGGAGGCCCGCCCGGCCGGACGCCGACGGGAGGGCGACGCCGAACCGCGGCGCGACGCCGCGGACCCGGTGGAGCGTGACCGGCGTGGCCTCGGCGACGATGGGCGTCCCCGGGGTGTCGTTGCAGGCAGGAAGCGAGCCCGGCCCGACGGGGCCCGCGACCTGGTCTCCTGGCACGAATCCGGTGCCGACGAACGGCGCCCCGTCGTAGGTCGCGCTCAGGATGCAGGAAGCGCCGGCCGGCGCCGCGACCGGACCGGTCCACAGGGCGAGTCCTGCCGCGCCGAGCACGAGGAGCGGGAGCCGCCGCATGCGGCCCATGCTAGGGCGCGCCCGGAGCGCCTCCCGCATCGCCGGGTCCGCCGGCGATCGGCGCCACCGGCTCGCCGCGCGCCAACGCATAGCTGCGCCAGAGGTGCGCGGCGGCGTACGAGCGCCACGGCCGCCACGCCAGCGCCCGGTCGGCGCCCCAGGCCGGCGACGGCAGCTCCGCCAGGCCGTCCAGCAGGACGAGCCCCCTCCGGAGCGCGATGTCGCCGCTCGGGAAGACGTCCGGACGGCGCATGTCCCGGAGCAGGAAGACCTGCGCCGACCACGGCCCGATGCCGGGGAGCGCCACCAGCCGGCGGGTGGCCTCGTCGTCGTCCAGCTCCGCGAGCGCGGCGAAGTCGAGCGCTCCCGACGCGACGCGCTCGCCCAGCTCCCGCAGCGCGCGCGCCTTCGCGCGCGACAGTCCCACGCACCGCAGCGCGTCCTCCGACTCCGCGGCGAGGCGCGCCGCGTCCACGGTCCCGCCGAGCAGCGCGGTCAGCCGGCCGAAGATCGCCAGGGCCGCGATCCGGCTGATCTGCTGGCCCGTGACGTGCAGGGCCAGGGCGGCCAGGGGATCGACGATCCCCGACGGCGTCGTGGGCCGGTAGGCGTCGACCGGACCGTGCGCGGCCACCAGGGCGGCGATCGAGTCGTCGAGCCCGCCGAGGTGCCGGTGGGCGGCGAGACGCTCGTCGTCGCGGCCGCCGCCCATGCCGGCGGACCTTAGGCTGCCTTCGGGTAGAGCGCCCGCACGCCGGCGGCGAGCCCCGCCTGCACGCGCCGGCTCACGTCGTCGGCCAGGACCTCCTCCAGGCCGGCCTGCACGCCGTCGAGGGCCTGCCGCGCGACGTCGGCAGGATCCGCCTTCGGAGCCGTCACCTGACGGGCCATGTCCGTGTCGACGAAGGCCACGTGGAGCGCCGTCACCTGGGTGCCCTGCGGCGCGAGCTCGTTCCGCAGCGCGTTGGTGAGCGACCACGTCGCCGATTTCGACGCCGAGTACGGGCCGAACCCGGCCAGGGTGTACCAGGAGAGCACCGACAGCACGTTGAGGACGCCGCTGCGCCCGGGCGCCAGGGCGAGCTGCGGCGCGAAGGCCCGGGTGACCGCCAGCGTCCCGTAGTAGTTGGTGTCCATGTCGCGGCGGATGTCGGCGATCGACCCGTCGAGGAACGTCGCCCCCGTCGCGATGCCCGCGTTGTTCACCAGCAGCGTGACGCCGTGGACCAGCTCGCCCGCGGCCGCGATCGACGCCTCGTCGGTGATGTCGATCCGGACGGGGATGGCCCCCGGCAGGTCGATCGCGTCGATGTTCCGCGCGCCGGCGTAGACCGTGGCGCCCCGCTCGATGAGCTGCTGTGCGATGTGGCGGCCGAGGCCGCGATTGGCCCCGGTGACCAGGGCGGTTGCGCCGGCGATGTCCATGACGAGCTCCTTGGGGGCGAGGCTGAGTAGGCGCCGCCAACCTAGCAGTGCTGGATAGGGGAACGCAACGCAGCTACCCTGCGGCCATGGGACGACTTGACGAGACCGAGACCTGCTCCGTCGCGCGCAGCCTGGGCGTGCTCGGCGAGCGCTGGACCTTCCTGATCGTGCGCGAGGCCTTCTTCGGCGCCACGCGCTTCGCCGAGTTCCGCGAGGAGCTCGGGGTGGCGCCGGACGTGCTCAGCGCGCGGCTGGCGACGCTGGTCGACGCCGGGGTGATGGAGAAGGTCCCGTACCGAGAGCCCGGCAGCCGCGTCCGCGACGCCTACGAGCTCACGCCGGCCGGCCGCGACCTGTCGGTCGTCCTCGGCGCGCTCCAGGGCTGGGGCGATCGGCACCTGCCGCGGCCGCAGGGCCCGAGCATCCTGCGCCGCAGTCGCGAGGACGGACGCCCGGTGCGCGTGGCCTTCGTCGACGAGGACGGCCGCGAGCTCGCACCCGAGGCGGTCGAGGTCATCCCGAACCCGGCGGCCCTGGCCGGCTGAGCCCCGGCGCGGGGGACCCGGGTCCCGGGCGGGCCCGATTCCTCAACGCAACATAATCGCCCTTATCGTGCACTGACGACCTCGACCTGCTCGACCGCCACTTCGGGACGGTCGAGACGGCCTGGTTCCACCTCGCCGCCCTTGCGGCCGTGCCGCTCGCGGGCCGGGCGCCGTTCGGGGCCCGTCCTCGCCGGCCTTGAGCTGGTGGACCGGGTGCTCTTCCGCCTGCCTCCGCTGAGACGGGCGGCTGGTACGCCGTGATGCGCCTCGGCGATCCCCGCTCGCCGGGGACGTCACCCGCGCTGACCCGCAAGGCGCCCTGACAGCGCGTCAGGGCGGATGCGGCCCGGCCTACGCGGTGGTGCGGACCGCCATGGGTCGCGGCCGAGTCCGCGGCCGGCGCCGGGGCTGGCCGCCGAGACGGCGTGCGATGGCCGGCACGGCCATCGCCACCAGCAGCGCGCCCGCGGGCTCGGGCCGGGCCGCCGGGCGGGCCGCGGCCGCGAAGGCGTCCTTGAGGGTCGACGCGCGCCGCCCCCGCCGGCCGCGCATGGCGGCCAGGCCAAGGCTCCCCGCCGCGACGGCGCCCAGCACGAGCAGCGGCCTTGTGCTCCGCCCGCCGGCGGGCGCCGGGGCGAGCTCTGCGGGAACCGCCGGCGCGATCGGGCTCTGCGCGACCGGGACCGGCTCGAGGACCGGCACGGCGAAGGGGATCTCGAGGTCGACCGGCGCGAACCGCTCGGCCGATCCCGCCCGACGCAGCGCCAGGCCGATCGCCGCGGCGAGCGTCGCGGCCCCCAGCAGGAGCGCTGCGTCCATGCCGGTCACCGGCAGTCGCTCGCCCACCGACGACGGCGAGTTCTCGGCCGCGGGCACGCGCGGCGGCTGCTCGGTCGGCGTGGGAGGCGGAACCTCCCCGCTCGGCGGCGGCGGGACCGTGTCGCGGTCGACGATCATGCCGGGCGTCGCCGGGGTGCTCGGGCTCACCGGGGCCTGGGGAACGCGCGGCAGCGGCGACGGCATCGTGCGCGTCTCGGGGCGGTCGTAGACGAACAGCGCGGAGGTCCCGTCGGCCATCGCCGGGCCCGCGCCGAGCAGCGCGAGCGTCCCGGCCAGCACCGTGGACGTCACGAAAACCCTCACGCGCCGCGTTGGCCGCCTGCTCGTCACCCCATGCCCGCCCGATCGCCCGTCCATGACACCCTCGAGTTTCCACTGAGAGGGATGGAAATACTACGTCTACACGCGCTTGCAATGCACCGTTTCAAGGTATCGCCGCGCGAATGTGACAGAACCTCATACCTCCGCGGGGAGGCTCCGCTGGCGTGCCGAGATCGTAGATGGGCAGTGGGATCTCCGAAAACAGTACTTTTTGGGGGATTACAGGGCCCTGACACCGCCTGGCGCGGTCGCCAGAGGTAACTTTTATTAACTTTCAAGTCTCAGTCGAGCCTTGGGCGGATCCGCGTCCCCAGCCTCGACGTATGCACGAAGGTTGCATCGCCGGGGGGCCTCCCCCACCGTCCGTTTCATGTGGGGGGAGACCCTCTCCCCCCACTTCGCCGCCGCCGCCGCGGGTTCGCATGGCGCCGGGCCGGGAGCTCGGGAGGACCGAACGGCGGGGTCTGACACGGCGACGCGGTGCGAACCGGGACCCGCGCGAGGCGAAGCCGGAGGGTCAGCCCTCGGTCGGGAGCTCCGCGGGCACCAGGGTGAGCGCGACGATCGCGTCGCCCCGAAGGACGCTCACCTCGATGGGGCTGCCGATCAGCTCCGGCCCCACGCGCCGCTGGAGCTCCGCCACGGAGCTGACCGGCTCCCCGGCCACCTCGAGGATCAGGTCCTCGGCGCGCATGCCGGCGCCCTCTGCCGGGCCGTCGGGCAGCACCTCGACCACCTCGACGCCGGCGCCCCGGCCCGGCCGGAGCCCGCTGCCGCGCGGCGGAAGCGGCCGCGAGCCGCCGGCGATCCCGAGGTAGGCGCGCCGCACGCGCCCCTCCGTCATGAGCGACCCGATCACCCGCCGGGTCGCGTCATTGATCGGGACCGCCAGGCCGAGGCCCACCCCGGCGAGGGCCATGTTGATGCCCACCACGCGCCCGCGGCTGTCCGCCAGCGCGCCGCCGGAGTTCCCCGGGTTGAGCGCCGCATCGGTCTGGATGGCGTCGTCGACCACGCCGCCGCCACCGCGCCGGCCCACCGGCACGGCGCGCCCGAGGGCCGAGACGACCCCGGCGGTGACCGAGCCGGCGAACCCGTGCGGGTTGCCGATGGCCACGACCAGCTGGCCCACCCGAAGGGTCTCGGCGTCGCCGAGGTCGGCCGGGAGCAGATCGTCGGCCTCGGCCCGGAGCACGGCCAGGTCCGAGAGCGGGTCCCGGCCGACCACGCGGAAGGGGAGCTCCCGGCCGTCGGTGAAGGCCGCGTGGCCGGCGCTGCCCCGCCCCTCGACCACGTGGGCCGAGGTGAGCAGGAACCCGTCCGGCGTCAGCGCGACCGCGCTGCCCAGGCCGGTCCCCCGCCGGCCGCCGCCGCCCTCCCGGGTCACGCGGAGGCTCGCGACCGAGGGCGCCAGCCGTTCGACGACCGCGATCACCGCCGCCGAGTAGGCGTCGAGCGCCTCGCGATCGGCCGGCGGCACCGACGGCGCCCGCGGAGCGTTCACCCCCGCGCCGCCGGCGCGTCGAAGGCGACACGGACCTCGCGCTCCTCGGTGCCGCGCACCACCGTGAGCACCAGCTCCTCGCCGGTCACGAGCGCGTCCAGCGCGGCGTGGACCGACTCGGTGCCCTCCACCGGCCGCCCGTCCGCCGCCACGATCAGGTCGCCCGCCGCCACGCCGGCCCGGGCCGCGGCGCCGTCCTCGTCCACCTCGCGCACCAGCAGGCCCGCGCGCTCGGGCAGGCCCACCGCCTGCCGCATCCGCCGGGCCGCGCGCGGCGGCGCCACCGCCACCCCCAGCTGCAGCGTGACCGGAGCCTCGCCCCGCCCGAGCCGCTCGACCCGGTCGGCGAGATCGGCGTCGGCGGGCGCGGCCAGGATCAGCCCGCCCTCCACCCGCACGGTGTTGATGCCGATCAGCCGGCCCTCGAGGTCGACCAGCGGCCCGCCGGCCGACCCGCGCGGCAGCGGCGCCGTGTGCTCGATCGCGCCGCGGATCCAGCGCCCGCGCGGCCCCCGGAAGCGCCGTCCGAGCGACGCGACGAAGCCCGGCGTGGCCCTCAACCCGCTCCCGCCCGGATCCGCCAGCGCGATCACCGGCCGCCCGATCGCCAGCTCGGCGCTCTCCGGCCGCCACTCGACCGGGCGGATCTCATCCGTGTCGGCCTCCAAGATCGCGACGTCCCGGTCGATGTCGGTCGCCAGCACGCGGCCGGTCACCCGGCGCCCGTCGCCCATGGTGAGCGTCGGCTCCGGGCCGCGCAGCGCGTGCGCCACGGTCATGACCCGCCCCGGCGCCACGACGACGCCCGACCCGCGACCCCAGCCGGCGCCCAGCCCGACCACCGCGGGCCCCACCCGCTGGGCCACCGCCGCAAGGGCGGCTCCCGTCTCGTCCAGTCCCATCACCCGCGACTCCTACTCGATAGTTGGTTGCAATTCGCAACCGTACTCCCACCGCGGGCTACGATGCCCCCATGACGAAGCCTCCGACGCGTCGCACGCCGCTGGACGAGGCCCTGGAGGCGGTCGGGGACCGCTGGAGCCTTCTCATCGTCGAGGCACTGCTCGACGGGCCGCGGCGCTTCGGCGACCTGCGGGACGGCCTTCCGGGCATCGCCCCGAACATCCTCAGCCGGCGGCTTCGCACCCTGCAGGACAGCGGCGTCGTCGTGGCGCGCCGCTACTCCGAGCGGCCGCCGCGGGCGAGCTACGAGCTCACGGAGGAGAGCCGGGCGCTGGCCGGCGCGCTGCGGCTGCTTGCCGACTGGGGCGCGCGCCACAGCGAGGCCGCGGACCCGCCGCGCCACGCGGCGTGCGGGACGCCGCTCGAGGCCGTCTGGTGGTGCCCCACCTGCGAGCGGCCGGCCGACGAGCCGGAGGACGCCCTCCGGCTCATCTGACGGCGGAGCTCAGGCCCGTCCGGGCCGATCCCTCACTGCGGGAGCGGCCGGACGATGACCGGCACCTGCACGAGGCACTCGAGCGCCCCATCCCGCGCCGACGCCGACCAGGCCTCCAGCAGCGCCCTCCTGGGCGCGCTGACGGCGTAGTTCAGTACGCCGGACCAGCGGCCGGGCCGGAGGTACCCCGAGAAGTCGGGCTTGAAGGTGCCCTCGGTCGCCGTCAGCGGCTTCAGGGCGAGCCGCCGCCCCTGCGCGTCGCGGAGCGAGATCACCACGTTGTGCTCGAAGAGCGGCCGGAGCTCGAGGCCGCGGAGCGACGCCCGGGACCGCCCGCCCGCCCACCCCGTGATCCGGAGGCAGCCGTCGTCCAGGATCCGCTGGCCCGCCGTGGCGCCGGTGCCCTTCCAGAGGTCGATGATCAGCCGGTCGCCCCGGCCGGAGGCCTTGTAGGAGACGAACTTGAAGGCCCGACGGGCGGCGTCGAGCACGACCCGCGCTCCATCCGGGCTCGCGGCCAGGCGCACCCGCACGCCCGACCCGGAGGCCACCGTCCCCGGAGCCGAGATCGCCGCGCCGGCGATCTCGATCACCGCGCGCCCGTCGCCGGGCTCGGGATCGATGGCCTGCACGCTCCCCTCCCGGGCGGACACCGACCCGCCCGTCACGGCGACGACGATCCGCACGGTCGCGGCGCCGTCGGTCACCTGGACGTCGCCGATGCTCGTACCGCCCGCCGACGCGGCGGGAACCGCGACCGCCATGCCGGCGAGGACCAACAGACCAGCGCCGATCCGCACCATGGGTCGCCCCTCCTCGATCACCCCTCCGCAGTGCGCGGAATGTAATCCCGGGCGCCTCGGCACCGCCAGCGTCGGCGCGAATTGCAAACAAAACGTGCATGCCGCCGTGATAGACACGCCCCGTGCGGCGCCGGCGAGGAGCAAGGGGGCGGGCGGCGACCGCCTCCCTCGCGGCGGCGTTGGTCGCGGCGTCGGTCGGGGTGGGCTACCTCGGCGCGGCGGCGCTCGACGGCCCGGGCCCGGTGTCCCGCGATGGCCGATCGGCCGACGGCGCGGCCAATTGGCCGACCGGGCCCGTGGAGCCGGTCCCCACCCGGCCCGCGCCCGCGGAGGAGCCGGCGCCCGTCGAGACCGCGCCGGGGCCGGGCCCGAAGCCTTCGCCGCCGCCCGCTGCGCCCGGGAGGCCGCCCGAGAAGCCGGCGCCGCGGCACCGCGACGAGCTGACGCTGGCCCCCGAGCCGCCGCCGCCCGAGCCCGCGCCGCCGGCAAAGCTCACCGTGCGCGACCCGTCGCCGCCGCCCGGGACGGTGCGGATCCCCGCCGGCGCCGCGCCGTCCGGCTACGACGCCGCCCGGCGGATCCTCGTCGCGCGCCTCGCCGCCGCGGCCCCGGACTCGCGCACCGCGTCCGACCTGCGCCACACGCTCGCGCTCGCCCGCGGCTTCCTCGAGCCCGACGCCGGGGTGCCCGAGGGCCGTCGGAGCACGATCGCCCGGACCGTCCGCGACGCGGCCTGGTGGTACGCCGGGCACGCCGCCCCGCCTCGGCGGGTGCTGCTGCGGGACGGCGACGGGATCATCCTCACGTACCGCCCCGGCCAGGGCTTCGCGGTCAACCCGGTGGCGACCACCGGCCGCTGGCGCGGCCTGAACGCCGGACTCCCGCCGGAGCGCCTCGCCGAGCCGTTCCTCGAGATGGGGGTGGATCGGTCCGTCCCGGGCCGGCGCTTCCTGGTCTGGGAGTACTACGACGTCGCCGACGATCCGGGCGCGATCGCCCCCGGCGCGTCCGCCATGGCCCAGGCGCGCGTGGCGCTGCTGATGGCCCACGCCTTCCGGCGCACCGGCGACCGGCGCTTCGCGGAGGCCGGCCGCGCCGCGCTGGCCGCGTTCACGGTGCCGGTCGACCGCGGCGGGGTGCGCAGCGACGTGCGCGGGCCGGCCGACCCGGCGACGAGCCCCTGGTACGTCGAGCGGGCCTACCCCGGCGCCGACCCCTGGAAGGGCGGGGCCCTGAACGGCTTCATGGTCGCCCTGCTGAACCTGCGCGGCGCGGCCGCGGCCTTCGACCGGTCGCCGGCGACGCGCTCGACCGGCCGCCTGGCGCGCGGCCTGGCCGACCGGGGCGCCGAGTCGCTGGTGCGGTTCCTGCCGCTGCACGACTCCGGCACCTGGAGCCGCTACGGCCTGGTCACGCCGGGCCGCGCGCCGGGGAGCTACCTCGCCGACCGGGCCTACCACTGCTACCACGTGCGCCTGCTGCGCCGGCTGGCCCAGATCTATCCGCGCGCGACCTTCGGCGAGACCGCGGACCGGTGGCAGGGCTACGCGGCCGCGGCGGGCGTTGGCTGCGACGCCCCGGCGGGCTGATCAGTCCTCGGCCGGCGCCCCCGCGGGCGAGGTGCCGCGAACGATCGCCCGGAGCGAGGTGGGCCGCCACCGGGCGCCGCCGCGCGGCGTGGGGACGCCCTCCTCGTTCAGCACGTCGCAGATCGCCTGCAGCGTCATCCCCGACGCGCGCATCGCCCGGATGCGGTCGGCGAGCGGCTCGGGCGTCGACGACGGGCGGCCCGGCTGGCGGTCGAGCACCCGCCGCGCCGGCGCGGCCAGGCTGCGCGGCTCCCAGCGGGAGGCGGTCGCCAGCACCTGTCCGGTGAGGCGGCCGGCCTCGGTGCCGAGGTCGAGGTCGGGCTCGAGCGCGACGATCGCAAAGCCCCCGTCCATCGCCTGGCCAACGATGTCCGCCAGGTCGACGAGCGAGTAGGTGAGCCGGTCGAGGCGGGCCACCACGATGCCCTCGGCCTCGCCCTCGCGGCAGGCGGCGATGGCGGCGCGCAGGCCCGGCCGGCGCATGGTGCGTCCGGAGCGGACGTCACGCTCCACCCGGACGAGGCTCCAGCCGCGGTCCGCCGCGGCCGCCTCGAGGGTGTGCCGTTGGCCGTCGAGGCCCGGGCGCTCGTCGACCCGCTCGCGGGGGGCCACCCGGACGTAGCCGATCAGCGGTCGCAGCATGGGATCCACTGTACACGCTTTACACTAACTTTCGCAGGTGCTACACCACACTCGTACACCAATCGCTCGCCGGTGTACGTGTCCGTCCCCGTCCGAGGAGGCCGCATCTCCATGAGCGAAACCGTCAACGTCGCCATCATCGGCGTCGGCAACTGCGCCTCCTCGCTGGTGCAGGGAGTCCAGTTCTACCGAAACGCCCCGCCCGATCAGCGCGTGCCCGGGCTGATGCACACGGTCCTCGGCGGCT
>JAWVEV010000220.1:0-7097 GCA_033856535.1 Miltoncostaeaceae bacterium
GGCGGCCCCCGGCGGGGCCCCGCCCGGGGGGGGCGACGCCGCCGCGTCCGGCCCCGGCGCGCTCGCCTGGGCGCTGCTCGGCCTGACGCTCGCCGCCGCCGGCCTGCTCGCGACGCGCCTTGCGACGCTGCGCCGGCCGGCGGCCGGCTGAGCCGCCGTGCCGGGGCGCCGGCAGGCCGCCCTCCTCGCGGTCGCGGTCGCCGTCCTGGCCGCCGCGACGGCGCTGGCCTGGGGCCGCGGCGGCGACGGCGAGCCCGCCGCGATCGCCTCGGCGGGCGCCCTTGACGGCGCCGCCCTCTTCATCGCCAAGGGCTGCGCGGTCTGCCATCTGGCGGAGGGCGCCCAGGACGGCTACGGGATCGGGCCGGACCTGCGCGGCCTGCCGGCGACGGCGGGCTCGCGCGCGCCCGGCCTCGACGCCGAGGGCTACGTGCGCCAATCGATCCGCGACCCCGGCGCGTACCCGCCGGGCATGCGCGGCGCCATGCCGACCCTCCCGGTGAGCCCGTCCGAGCTCGACGCCCTGGTGGCCTACCTGCTCGCGGACGGCGGTTGATCGCCGCTCGCGGCGGCGCGTATGGTCGGGGCATGGACCTGACCGAATACCGCAAAGCGAGCCACGCCGTCTGGGAGGCGATGGCCGCGGGCTGGGACCGGGAGGGCGCCGCCCTGGAGGAGGCCTTCCGCCCGGTCACCGACCGCATGGTGGAGCTGCTCGCGCCGATGCCGGACGAGATCGTGCTCGAGCTCGCCTCGGGCACCGGCATCGTCGGGCTGGCGGCCGCGGCGGCTCTCGGCGGGCGGGGGCGCGTGGTGATGAGCGACTTCTCCCCCGCGATGCTCGCGGTGGCCCGCCGGCGCGGCGAGGAGCTCGGCCTGGAGGGCCTGGAGTTCCGCGTGATCGACGCCGAGCGGATGGACCTCCCGGACGCGTCGGTCGACGCGGTGGTCTGCCGCTTCGGCTACATGCTGATGGCCGACCCCCAGTCGGCGATGGCCGAGACCCGCCGCGTCCTACGGCCCGGCGGGCGCCTGGTGCTGGCCGTCTGGGCCGAGGCGGCGCGGAACCAATGGGCGACGCTGCCGTCCGCTGCCGCGGTCACCCACGGACACCTGCCGCCGCCACCGCCCGGCACCCCGGGCATCGACGCCCTCGCGGACCCGGAACGGCTGCTCGGGCTCATCGCCGGTGCCGGGCTGGAGGACGCGCGCCTGGAGGAGGTGGGCGTGGTCTGGACCTTCCCCGACGAGCCCACCTACTGGAGCTTCGTCGAGCGCGTGGCCGGGCCCGTCTCGCTGCTGCTGGAGCGCCTGGACGCCGATCAGCGCGCGGCCCTGCGCGCCGACATCGCGGGGCGCCTCGAGCCCTTCCGGGACGGCGGCGGGTATGCCTTCCCCGGCGTGGCCGTGATCGCCACGGCGGCCGCTCCGATCGGCGGCTGACCCTCCGCCGCCCATTCGGGCGGACTTCGTTGACAGTCTCTGGCGAGTGCGCAGAGGATGGCCTGCAGTCGGCGCGCATCCCGTCCGCTTCGCGGGAAGGCGCGTCTGGGTCCAGAAACGGGAGAGTTCGCGTGACAGCACCAAGACGACGCATCGCCATCGCGGTGGGCACCCTCGCGGCGGGTCTCGCCGCAGCCCCCGTCGCGCTCGGCGCCAACGCGCCCTTCTCCGTCACCGTCGGCGGCTTCGACGACGCCCGTGGGGCGGACCTCGACGGCTTCTACCCGCGCAACGCGGTGGTGCGGGAGGGCGACACGCTCACCTTCCGCTTCGGCGGGTTCCACACGGCCGTCTTCCCCGCTCGCGGGAAGAAGCCGCCCGAGCCGGTGCGGCCGATCGGCCAGCCCACCCCGGTCACCAACGACCCGGCGGGGGCGCCGTACTGGTTCACCGGCCTGCCCGTGCTGGGGCTGAACCCGGCGGCCTTCGGCCCGATCGGAGGGAAGGTCGTCAACGGGACCAAGACCGTCGGCTCGGGCGTGCCGGCCGGCAACCCGGCGACCGCTCGCTTCACGGTCAAGTTTCCGAAGCGCGGCGTCTACAACGTCTTCTGCGCCCTCCACCCGAACATGCGCGGAAAGGTGACGGTGCTGCCGAAGAACCGCACGCCGCCCTCCGGCGCGGTGCAGAAGCGCGCGGCGGCGGCGCAGCTCAAGGCCGACCGTGCCTCCCTCCGCCGCGTCATCGACCTGGCGCGCGAGGCGACCGCGAACTCGGCGACGGTCCTGATCGGCCCGGGCACCGCGCGGACGGAGGTCTTCACGTTCTTCCCGGCCAAGCGCACCGTGCCGAAGGGCACCGAGGTCACCTTCCGGATGGGCGGCCGCGAGGAGATCCACACGGTCACGTTCGGACCGACGGCGTTCCTCGACGCGCTCTCGGAGAAGACCTTCGAGGGCCCGCCGACCGAGCCGGTCGCGAGCGAGGGCGCCTACCCGAGCGACCCGCCCGGCGCGGTCGTGTCGCTGAGCCCCACCACCCACGGCAACGGCTTCCTCAACTCCGGCGTCCTCACCGACCCCGGCATCCCGGGGCCGAAGGCGTTCAAGGTGAAGTTCGACACCCTGGGCACCTACGACTTCCGCTGCATGGTCCACCCGTTCATGAGGGGGACGATCACCGTCGCCTAGGCGAGGCCGCCCGACGGGGGACCCGGACGCCGTGATCGTTCACCGGCGTCCGGTGGGGCCGGCCGCGCTGGCGCCGGGGCGAGTGGCGCCGCGCGTGACGCGGCGGCCCTCGCCCCGGCGCCCCCGACGGGCCGCGTCCTCGGCATGAGGCGCGCCATTCCGGCGGCCGCCGCGGGCGCGCTGGCCGCGCTCGGGCTGCTGGCGGGCGCCGGCGGCGTCGCCGGCCAGGAGCTGGGACACGGCGGGGCGGGCGGGCCCGCGGTCGACCCGATCCCGCTCATGAGCCGGGGGATCTCCGTCACGGACAACGGCGTGATCCCGCGGACGACCGTGGTCGCGCCCGGGACCGAGGTCACGTGGCGCAACGACGGGCACAACATCCACACCGTCACCGAGGTCGACGGCCGCTGGGAATCGGGCTCCCTCTTCCGCGGCGCGCACTTCACGATCAAGGCTCCGGAGGAGACCGGCAGCTACCGCTACTTCTGCCGCTTCCACTCCACGATCCGCGGCGTGCTGGTGGTGTCCCCGCTCGACCTCGAGGCCCCGGCGTCGGTGACCTACCGCACCCGGGCGGGCCTGGCCGGCATGATGCCCGGCGCCGCGCCGGGCACCATGGTCACGATCCAGCGGCGCCAATCCGGCCGCTGGGAACCGGTGGCGGACGCGGCCACCGACCCCGACGGCGCCTTCGGCGCGAGCACGCCGCCGCTGCAGTCCGGCGGCGCGTACCGGGCGGTGGCCGGCGACGCGGTCAGCCCCAGCGTGCGGATCGGCGTCGAGCCGCTGGTCGCGGTCACGCTGCGCGGGAGCGTGCTGCGCGCCCGCGTCCAGCCCGGCCGCGCCGGCGCGCGCGTCCTGCTGGAGCGCCTGAGCCTGGAGACCTACCGCTGGAGCCCCGCCGGCCGCGGCAAGCTGAGCTCGGCCCGCACCGCGCGCCTGCGGATGGGCGCGCCCGGCGTGTACCGCGTGCGCGTGCCGCATGCCGGCCCCCACCTGGTGGAGGGGGTGTCGTCGCCGGTCGAGAACCGCCCCGACGGCTACCGTGACCGGTAGCGACCCCCGAGAGGAGGAGGCGGCATGGCCGACGGCTTCGAGGTGGCGGTGGACGTGGACGCGCCGCCGGACGCGGTGTGGGCGGTGGTGGGCGACCCGACCTCCGTGCCGCGCTGGTACACCAAGTACGTCTCGGCCGAGGTCGACGGCGAGCGCCGGGTGATCCGCAGCGCCGACGGCCGCGAGCTGGTCGAGCGCCTGATCGATCGCGACGACGCCGGCCGCAGCTACAGCTACAGCGTGCTCTCGGGCGCCCCGGTCGTCGACCACCGGGCCAGCTTCACCGTCGAGGCGCGCGGCGAGGGCAGCCGGATCGTGTGGCGCACCGAGGGCCGCTCGACCGTCGAGGGCGCCTCGCTCGAGGACCGCGTGCGCGGCACGCAGACCGAGGCGCTGGCCGGTCTCAAGGCGATGCTCGAGGCCGACGCCGGTCGTTAGCAGAACGTCGCGCGAAAAAGAAGGCGCGCGAGTCAGAAACGCGCGGCTTCGGCCGATAACCGCTGCTAGGAGGCGCCGCCGTGACGCCGCCCACAGAGGAGAGGTCATGAGCCAGGAGCGCAACGCCGCCGTCCCGGCCCCCACGCGGGCCCCCGGGTCCGCGCCCGCGCCCGCGCCGGTCGAGGTCCGGACCAGCTGGAGCCAGTGCCCCACCTGCTGGGGTCAGCGCCGGATCCTCGAGCCCGTCGACGCGCCGAACGGCGAGGGCCGCATGCTCGTCGCCCACGCCTGCGACGCCTGCCTCGGCCTCGGCGAGGTGCTCCGCACCCACTGACCGGGCGCGGTCCGCTACGCGCGGATCGCGTCGATGTTCAGCCGGACGTAGTCCAGGCGGACCGTCCCGTCCTCGGTGAGCCGCTCGGCGACCGCCCGGAGGAACCCGGGCCGCAGCGACTCGTCGAGCAGGGCGGCGTGCTCGCGCAGGACCACCGTCGCCATGTAGCGCTCGGCCTCCTGGCCGGCCGGGAGCAGGACGTCGTCGGGGACGAGCCATGCCCGGCCCTCGAGGCCGGCGCCCGCCAGGCGCGCCTCGGTGTCCTCGGCGGTCGCGAAGTGGACGCTCTTGCGGGCGTCCGCCAGGGCCGCGGCGTAGGCCGGCTCCGTCGCGACCGCGTCCGCGGCGGCCACCACGGCGGCGATGTTGCCGAACCCGCCGCACTGGGCCGCCAGCCGGCCGCCGGGCCGGAGCGCGGCCGCCAGCCGGGCGAAGAGGCGCTCGTGGTCGGCGATCCAGTGGAAGACCGCCGAGGAGAAGACCGCGTCGACCGGCTCGTCCAGCTCCAGCTCGAGCAGGTCCACGTGGCGCACGCTCACGCGCGGCGCGAGGTCCGCGAGGGTGTCGGCCGCCTTGGCGACCATCGCCGGCGAGCCGTCCACGGCGATCACGCGGCCATTCGGCACCAGCTCGGCCAATTGGCGGGTGACGTCGCCGGCGCCGCAGCCGGCGTCGAGGACGGTCTCGTCGCCCCGGAGCTCGAGGCGCGCCATGACCGCCGGCCCCCAGACCCGGTGGGGCGTCGACACCCGCGAGTAGGTCCCCGCATCCCAGTCCGCCACCGCCGCCTCCGCGCTCGTCGCCGAAGGACCCAGTGTCGCGGGCCGGGGACCCTTCCCGCCCCGCCCGGCAATCGACCCGGCCTGGGCCGATTGCCGGAGCGCGGAGGAGCTCGCTAGGCCAGGAAGGGGGTCACCGCGTCGGTGGCCTCCTGGGCCGTCAGCACCTTCGGGAGCGACGGGTTCGGGACCAGGTCGCCGCCGGCGGCGATGGAGTTGAGGTTGGTCAGGTGCTGGGCCTCGTTCGCGCCGATCTGGGCCGCGACGGCCTTCAGCATCGGGTCCTTCAACGCCGTGACCGCGCCCATGTAGGCGCCGACGAAGGCGGTCTCGAGCGCGGCGCCGGTCTGAGCGGCGGTCGCGGGCGAGTCGAAGGTCCCGTCGGGGTAGGTGAAGCTCAGGTCCTTGGGCGCCTTGTCGCCGAGCACGCCGGCGAGGGCGTCGTAGTGATCCTGCTCGTTCTGGCGCGCGGCCTGCAGGTAGGCGAGGACGTCGTCGGCCACGCCGCCGCCGTCGATCACCTTGCCGTAGAAGTCGATCGCCAGGAGCTCGGCCGTGGCGGCCAGCGTCGCGATCGCGGTGTCGTCGACCATGCCGGCGCCCGTGCCGGTGGTCTCCTGGGCCGTGGTGGCCGCGGGGTCGTCGTCATCGCCGCATGCGGCGAGCGCCAGCACCGAGCCGGCGGCGACCAGCGCGACGCCGCCCTTGGCGCCGCGGGAGAGGAAGTGGGCTCTGCTGAAGTCGGTCATGCGGGGCGCCCTTCGGGGGTCGGGGGTGGGGGTCGGCGCCTCGCTCATGCGAGGAACGGGGTCACGGCCGCGAGGGCCTGGTCGGCGGTGAGCACCCTCGGCAGGGACGGGTTGCCGACGAAGGCGCCGGCCTCGAGCCGCCGGAAGGTCGCCAGGTGCTGCGCCTCGTTGGCGCCGATGAGGGCCGCCACGCCCTTCAGCTCGTTGCTCGTCAGGGCCGAGACCGCGCCCATGTAGGCGCCGACGAAGGCGGTCTCGAGCGCGGCGCCGGTCGCCGCGATGCTCTTCGTGCTGGCGAAGGTCCCGTTCGGGTACTTGAACGCGACGCCCTTCGGCGCCTTGTCGCCGAGCACGTCGGCGAGCGCGTCGTAGTGGTCCTGCTCGTTCTGCTTGGCCGCCTCGAGGTAGGCCAGCTCGGTCCCCTCGAAGCCGCCCTGCCCGATGGCCTGTCCGTAGAAGTCGATGGCCAGGAGCTCGGCCGTCGCCGCGAGCGCGGCGATGTCGGCGTCCCCCCCGCCCTGTCCAAGGGCGGGGCCGGCGGCAACGGCCAGCAGGCTGCCCCCCACGACCAGGACGAGTCCCCCCTTCGCACCGCGTGAGAGGAACTCCCCTCGGCTGGTTGCGATCATTCGCGCGTACCTCCGGATCCGGATGTCGTGGCGGTCGGCCAGTGCTACGGGCCGGCCGCCCCGATGGATCAGCCGGTTACGCGCGCTGCGGGAGGTCGACCGCCACGATCGGGTCCGAGGTCGGACCCTCGCGGTTGGTCAGCGGCTCGAGCGTGATCGCGAGCGCGTCCGCGCCGCGCACGCCGGAGGCCACGGCGATCGCCTCGGCGGGGCCCGCGGCCTGCAGGAAGCCGGCCGAGACGGGCCGTCGCCCGTCGCGGATCACCCAGAGCTCGTAGCCCTGTCCCTCGTCGGCGCGCGGAAGGCGGCTCATGTTCACGATCGCGCGGTCCTCGTCGGGCACGTAGAGCACCCGCCCGTCGACGCCGCCCTGCCCGCTCACGCGCAGCGAGGTCACCTCGGCGCTCGGGCCCGGGCCGGAGTCGCCGGTCTGGAGGGCCACGTTCCAGCCGACCATGAGCAGCGCGATCGCGGCGGCC
>JAWVEV010000221.1:0-3367 GCA_033856535.1 Miltoncostaeaceae bacterium
GACCCAGCGCGCCTCCTCGGCCGCCCAGATGCAGAACATCAGGAGCGGCGCGGCCAGCGTCGCCGGGTGGAAGTCGAAGAGCGTCGCGAACTGGAGCGGCGAGTACAGGAGGTAGACCGCCGCGCCGGCCAGCGCCAGCCGGTCGTCGCCGAGCCAGCGCCGCCCGAGCCAGAACGCCGGCAGCGCGCCGAGCGACACGATCACCGCCTGCGCCACCAGCAGCGACTCCGGGCTCGACCACACCATGTAGAGCGGCGTGAACAGCGCCAGGATCGGGTCGACGTGGGCGCCGAGCCGGGAGAACTGGACGCCGTGGACGTCGGTGCTCTCCAGGAAGTGCCCGTGGGCGGTGCTCCAGACCGCCTGCACCATGTTCCCGAGGTCGAAGCGCCCGGTGGCGAAGGCCCGGTGGCGGGCGACCGAGAGGCCGGCGAAGAGCGCGGCGTACGCGCCGACCATGAGCCAGAGCAGGACCGGGGCCCAGCTTCTGCGCACGGCGGGGCGCCCGGCGTCGCGCGGAGCGGACGCGGGGCGCGGGGGGGCGGGCTTGGTCAGCGTGCGCCCGACCTCGGGGTCGGTCCCGCGGCGGGCGGACGGTGCGGGGACGTGGGCGCGGGTGCGGTCGGCATCGGATGTGCGGGCGGCGCCGGGTGAGGGCCCGCGCCCGCGACCTGCGCGCCCCGGTGCGGATCCCACCCGCCGGGCGTGGGCGGGGCGTCCCGAGCGCTGTGCCCGCCGGGACGCTCGGCGTCCGCGACGAGGACGGGGATTTCGTCAGACGGTACGCCCACTGTCAACGGCACCGGGCGGCGCCGGACGGGCGGTGCCCGCTCGCAGCGGACGGAGCCGCTCACAGCGGCGGGGGGCCGTTCACAACGGCCGGCCGTTCGGCGGGGGCGAGGACGTCGGCCGGGCGCCGCGTCCCCGGGGAGGTGCTAGATGGTGGGGCCCGCGACCGGCCCGTACCGCTTGATCGCGTCCACGATCTCGCTGGTGGGGCCGCCCTTGACGAAGTACTCGGAGGCCCCGCCGGCGAGGCCGCTCGAGATCTCCTGCTCCTTGTTGCCGACCGAGAGCATCAGCACGGTCACGTCGGGGAGGCGCGCCTTGAGGGCGTAGGTGGCCTCGATCCCGTTCATCCCCGGCATCGAGACGTCCATCAGGACCACGTCCGGCGCGGCGGCCTCGACGCCGTCGAGCGCCTCGCCTCCGTTGGAGGCCTCACCGACGATGAGGATCTCGGGGTCGCGCTCCAGCAAACGTCGCAGGAGCTGGCGGAAGGAGGCATTGTCGTCCACGAGGAGCACGCGCACCACGGAGGTCATCCTTTCGGATCCCGTTTTGATCGCCTCGGCCTGCTTCATGCTGACCTCATACCGGGCACCCTAGGCGTTCGCGGACCCCTCGTGGCCTAGACGGCTTGGTAGTTTCCCCGCTCGAGAGGTATAGGCGACCGGCCCCGAACCGGTTGCCGGTTACCATTCCACGACCATGCGCCCGAGTCCCGCCGCCAGCGACCAGAAGGACTCCGTGGCGGCCCTCGTGGCGGTCACCACGTGCGAGACCTCGCTGATCGCGGCGCACGACGGGCTCGGCGCCCTGACCGAGGCGGCCGTCGCGGCCCTCGGCGGAAGCGCCGGCGGCCTGTGGGCCGAGGACGTGCGGATCGCCCGCCGCGACCTGCACGCGTCGGTGGGGCTGCCCGCGCCGGAGACCGGCGACCCCTCGGCCGGCATCGCCGACGCGACCTACGCGCGCGTGGCCGAGGCCAACGAGGAGCTGGCGCTCGAGGGCGAGGACGTGCCGGCGGACATGCGCCGCGTCGGCGCCTCCCACGCGCTGGGCATTCCGGTCTGCGTGGCGGGGCACGTCGGTGGGGTGTTCGTCGTCGGCGCGGCCGAGCCGCTCTCGGCCGACGGGCTGCGCCACCACGCCGCCAGGGTGGCCGCCGCCCGCATGGGCTCCCTCCTGGAGGGCATCCGTCTGCGCGACAACCTCGAGCGCGCGATGGCCCAGATCCTCGAGACCGACGAGCGCATGCTGGGCCGGATGGGCCTCGACATCCACGACGGCCCCACCCAGCAGCTCTCGGTCGCCCTGCTCGAGGTGCAGCTGCTCGACGCCGAGCTGGCCGACAGCGAGGCCGCCGGTGCGGAGCTGCCGGCGTCGGTGCGCCCCGCGCTCTCGCGCATCTACGAGGTCCTCGGCGGCGCGCTGCACGAGATGCGCGAGCTGATCGGGCACCTGCGGCCGGCCCAGTTCGACGACCGGCGCCTCTCGGAGATCATGCGCGACGCGATCACGGGCTTCGAGATGCGCACCGAGTGCACCGTGGACGCGCGCTTCGAGGGCGAGTTCCCGGTCAACGGGGTCTCGGTCACCCAGCGGATCACCTTCTACCGCATCCTCCAGGAGGCGCTGGCCAACGCCCAGCGGCACGGTGGCGCCACCGAGGTCGCGGTGACCTGCACCGACGGGCCGGCCGGCGTGAGCCTCGAGGTGCGCGACAACGGGCGCGGCTTCGACCCGCAGAACCTCCCGAAGCTGAAGGAGGGCATCCCGCTCGCCCGCTTCGGCCTGCACGGGATGCGCGACCGGGCCCAGGTGCTCGGCGGGCAGTTCTCGATCTGGAGCGCCCCCGGCGCCGGCGCGCTGCTGCGCGTCTTCCTGCCCCGCTGGCGCCCCGACCCGGTCGAGGAGCTCGCCGATCGCCGCTAGCGCCCCGGAGGGCCGCGCCGCGACGGCGCCCCTCGTCAAGATCTGCGGCCTCACCGATCCCGGGGAGGCGCTCGCCTGCGCGTCCTTCGGCGCCTGGGCGGTGGGGGTGGTGCTGAGCCCGGGCAGCCCGCGCACCCTGGCGCCGGCCGACGCCGCGATCGTGCTTCGCGAGCTGCCGCCCTCGGTGGCGCGGGTGGGCGTCTTCGTCTCCCCGGCGCCGGCCGAGGTGGTCGCGGCCGCCGCGATTTGCGGGCTCACCCACATCCAGCTCCACGGCGCGGCCGACGTGGCCGCCGTGGGCCGGGCCACCGGCCTGCCGGTAATCGAGGGGATTCGGGTCGACGGCCCGGCCGCGCTCGAGCGGGCGCGCCTCAGCGGAGCCGACCTGGTGCTGCTCGACGCCGCGGTGGCGGGGCGTCACGGGGGCACCGGCATCGCCTTCGAGTGGGGCATCCTGGAGGAGGAGCCGCTCGAGCGGCCCTTCGCGCTCGCCGGCGGCCTGACCGCCGAGAACGTCGGGGACGCCGTGGTCCGGCTGAGCCCGTCGGTGGTGGACGTGTCCAGCGGCGTCGAGCGGGCGCCCGGCCGGAAGGATCCGAGATTGGTGGAGCGGTTCATCGCCGCGGCGCTCGGCGCCGCCCGGACGCCG
>JAWVEV010000222.1:0-9639 GCA_033856535.1 Miltoncostaeaceae bacterium
CGGCCCGGGCGAACGGCGAACGCGGCGGCGACCTGGCGCGCCCGGGCGTCGGCCGATGCGCCGCGCTGGGGCGCCTCCTCGCGGACGCGCGCGAGGACGTCCTCGACCGGCGCGCCCCAGCGGGCGCCGAGCGCCTCGGCGATGAGGAGGCTCTGGTTGAAGCCTCGCTCGCGCATGCGCCGCGCGCCCAGGGGCACGGGGACCAGGACCGCGCCGGCCGGGGGCCTCGGGACCGTGGCCAGCAGGTCGGCGACGACGCGGGCGAGAGCGCGCCGGCGGCGGTCCTTCAGCGCCGCGACCAAGCGCGGCGCCGGGCCGGCGTAGAGCACCGCCTGCCGCGCCCAGAGGAGCGCCGGGCGACAGGCCGGGCAGCGCGTGACCGGGATCGGGACCGGGTGGCCGCAGCCCCCGCACGCCGGCGCCGGGATCGGGCGCAGCGCGCCGCGGCAACCGGCGCAGAGGGCCCCGCCGGGGAGGCCGCAGGCGGCGCACGACGGCGGGACGAGCAGGTCGAGCGCGCGGGCGATCACCGGCGCAGGGTGCGCCGGCGGGGGCGCGCGGGACGAGGCCGACCCGTGCCGATTCGCGCGCCGAGCCGTGCCTGAAGGTGCCGTGGGGCGGCCCGGCGTCAGTTGGCGGCGGCGGCTCCAACCGGTGCGTGTTGGACCGGGTCACGGCCGCCGGGCGCGGTCGGTCGTCGCGCCGATTGTCGTCCGTGACGTCAACCGGCGCTTCGGCAAGGATCGCGCCTGGGCCGGCGCGCCACTTCGCGTCCCTGACGTCGAATGGCGCCACAGCGAGCGCCGCCCGGTCCGGTGCGCCACCTCGGGTCCCTGGCGTGAATGGCGTCACAGGCGCCACGCCTGGTCCGATGCGCCACTTCGCGCCCCCGACGTCGAATGGCGTCGGACGACGGGAGCCCGGGGTCTCGGCCGATCGGGCGCGGTCCGGCCAATCGGCCGGGCTCGAGCGCGCCGGGCGTCGTCGAGGAAACTCCGCCGTGATCGGTTCCCGGTCGATCCCGCCGGGCGCGGGAACGTCGGCGGAATCAGGCAGCGAAAAGTCCACCACTCCGCCGGGCCGTGACGCTCACCGAGCGAAGCGGCGCGGCCCGGCGGGCGGGCCGTGAGGCCCGCGCTGTTCCGCCGTGATCGTCACGGCGCGAGGCGACTCGGCCCGAGCCGGGGCGGCCGGGCCGTGTGACGCCCGCGACGCCAAGTGACGCCGGCGGGGCACGGTCACTCCCGGCCGATCGGGCGCGGCGCGGCCAATCGGCCCGCGCCCGTACGCGCGGCGCGGCCGATCAGCCCTCGAGCTCGGGGGGCGGCGCCTTCGGGCCGGACGGGTACATCCAGGCCAGGGTCTCCTCGGTCATCTCGAGCGTGTTGGCGGCCTCGACCGGCGTGCCGACCACGAGCCAGAGGGCGTCGGCATCGGTGTCGTTGAAGATCTGGCGCACCGCCGTCGGCTCCACCAGCAGGCTCGAGAGCGGCTCCAGCGTGAGCAGGTCGTCCTCGACCCGGATGCGCCCGGTGCCCTCCAGCACGACGTAGAGCTCGGTCTGGGTCCGGTGCCGGTGGCGGGTAGACCACTGACCGGGCTCGAGCCGCCACAGGCGGGCGCCGAGGGTCTCCGCGCCGAGCTGCTTGGCGAGGTCGGTGTTCTGGACCTTCAGCTGGTTCGACGGGCGCCAGAACGCGTCGCCCGCCGGCAGGACGGTGTGGCTCAACTCGCCTCGTTTCGCTCCGGGTTTCGTAGGGGAAGACACGCTAGGCTGGTCCTGCATCGCGCGAGGACGGAGGACAGGCCAGATGGGCACCGTCGGCTACCTTGTGCTTGCGGTCGCGGCCGCGGCGCTCGCCATCGCGATTCTCCGCTCGGCACGCCGGGCGCCCCCGGCCGACGCGCAGGATCCCGATCTCGTCTTCGAGGAGATCGTCGCCGGCCTTCGGGCCGGTCGATTGGCGCTTGATCCCCGTATTCCGGACAACGCCCCGCCGGAGTCCCGCGCCGATATCTAGCGGCCGGGGCACCCGACTCAGGTGCCCTTCGCCCACGAGGCCAGGTAGCGGCGCTGCTCCTCGGTGAGGGCGTCGATCCGGACGCCCAGCGCCGACAGCTTCAGGCGGGCGATCTCGCGGTCCACGTGGGCCGGCACGGCGTGCACCCCGGGCTCCAGTCCCGCGCCCTCGGCGGCGACGTACGCCGCCCCCAGCGCCTGGTTCGCGAAGATGATGTCCATGACCGCCGCGGGGTGGCCCTCGGCGGCGGTCAGGTTGACCAGGCGCCCCTCGGCCAGCAGGAAGAGGCGCCGGCCGTCGGGCATGCCGTACTCGCTCACCCAGGGGCGCACCTCGCGCGGCTCGCCGGCGGCGGCGGCCGCCAGCGCGTCCACGTCGATCTCCACGTCGAAGTGGCCCGCGTTGGCGAGGATCGCCCCGTCGCGCATGAGGGCGAAGTGCTCCGCGCGCAGCACGCCGACGTCGCCGGTCGCGGTCACGAAGACGTCGCCGATCGGCGCAGCCTGCTCAGCCGGCATCACGGTGAAGCCGTCCATCACCGCCTCGAGCGCGCGCAGCGGGTCCACCTCGAGCACGATCACGCTGGCGCCCATCCCGGCCAATCGGGCCGCGACCCCCCGGCCGCAGTGCCCGTAGCCGGCCACGACCGCCCGCTTGCCGGCGATCAGCATGTTGGTCGCGCGCAGCAGGCCGTCCACGGTCGACTGGCCGGTGCCGTAGCGGTCGTCGAAGAAGCGCTTGGTGGCCGCCTCGTTCACCGAGACCACCGGGAACCGCAGGCCGCCCTCGGCCTCGAGCGCGCGCAGGCGGATGACGCCGGTCGTGGTGGCCTCGGTCCCGCCGATCACCCCGTCGAGCATCTCCCGCCGCTCGCCGTGGAGCACGCCGATCACGTCGGCGCCGTCGTCCATCGTGATCTGGGGGCGGTGGTCGATCGCCGCGCCGATGTGGCGGTAGTAGGTCGCCTCGGACTCGCCCCGGCGCGCGTGCACCGCGATGCCGAAGTCGCTCACCAGCGAGGCGGCCACCTCGTCCTGGGTCGAGAGCGGGTTGGCCGCCACCAGCACCACGTCGGCGCCGCCGGCCTCGAGCGCACGCACGAGCCCGGCGGTCTCGGTCGTCACGTGCAGGCACGCCGACAGGCGCAGCCCATCGAAGGGGCGCTCGGCGGCGAAGCGCTCGCGCAGCGAGGTCAGGACCGGCATCTCGCGGTCGGCCCACTCGATCCGACGCCGGCCGCGGGGGGCCAGGCCGAGGTCCGAGACGTCGTGCTGCGGGGTCTTCGCCACGGGCGGTCCTGGGGGCGGTCGCGGGGCGTCCCGCGCGTCGTCGGGCGCCCGAGCCTAGCGGTCTCCCGCGCGCCCCGGACCCGCTTCCGGACGGCCGGTCCCGGCAGTAGTGTCCGCGCGGCCAGCGACACGACGGCGAGAGGAGGGGCGCGTTGATCAGGGAGGGCCCGATCCCGGTCTTCGTCCACGGCGTGGCCGAGTACGGCCTCGGCGTCCTCTTCATCCTGTCGCCGTTCCTGTTCTCGTTCGACAGCGACCTGGCCACGGCGGTGGCGATCCTGGTCGGCGCCGGGATCGTCGTCTTCGGGATCGTCAGCGACTCGCCGGTGGGCGTGATGCACAACATCCCGCTGGCGGCGCACGTGGTGCTCGACTACGTGCTGGCGCTCTTCCTGATCGTCTCGCCCTTCCTGTTCTCGTTCACCGAGGACCGGGGCGCCTTCGCGTTCTTCGTAATCCTGGGCGTGGGGCACCTGGTGCTGACCACGCTCACCGGCTTCGACGTCCGGCGAACCGCGCCGCCGAGGCGCTCCGCCTAGGCGGGCTCCTCCGGGGACGCGCTCCGGCCGAAGCCGGTGGTCGCCAGACGCTCCTTGAGCGCCTCGATCACCTTGACCGGCCCGGGATCGATGTCCTGCATCAGGGCGAGGTAGAGCGAGACGTAGTCGCCGAGCATCACGAGGTCGAGCATGCGCGCCATGGCGCCGCGGCCCTCGGCGGTGATCGAGAGCACGCCGCTCACATCGAACTTGATCAGGTCGCTGGTGAGGTCGAAGCGGCGGACGACCTGCCGGTGGTTGCGCGAGTCGCGCAGCATCACGATCTGGGTCATGGCGGTCAGCCGGCCCATGCCGGCAAAGCCGACGATCTCGTTGTGATCGAGCTCGGGGAGCTCGGACCAGTAGGCCGGCATCTTGGCGTTCTCGTTCAGCTGACCCTTCCAGCGGCGCGCGATCGGGGCGGTCAGCTCGGCGCCCCAGATCAGCGCGACCTTGCCGTGGAGGGCCGCCGCGAGCTGCTTGGCCGGGTTGGCCTCCTCGAGCACGTCCGGCCCGCAGGCGGCGATGACGGCGGCGAGGGTCTCCCGGGCCTCCTCCATCTCCGAGCCGAGCGGCGGCAGCACCTCGGTGCGCTCGAGCACCGTGACCACGGGCACCAGCAGCCAGATGAGCGCGGCGCGCGGCTGCAACCCGGCCGGGACGGGCACCACCGGGATGCCCTCCTTCGCATAGAAGGACCCGAGCTTGCCGCCGCTGGTGATCGCCACGCAGGGGCAGTTGCGCTCGTAGGCCTGCATCGTGGCCGTCAGCGTCTCCTCGGTGTCGCCCGAGTAGGAGCTGAGGATGACCAGGGTGTCGGGGCCCACCCACCCCGGCAGCTCGTAGTCGCGGTGGACCGCGACGGGGAGCCGCAGGCGCTCACGGTAGGCGCCGGCCACCAGCTCGCCGGCGATCGCCGACCCGCCCATGCCGCAGATCAGGACGTTGCGGATGACCTCGTTCGGGAAGGGAAACTCGACCGCGTTGGCCGCCGCACGGGCGGCCTCGAAGGCCTCGACGGCCGCCCCCGTGCCAAGCACCAGGCCCAGCGAGTCGCGGGCGAGCAGGTCGGGGCGGTCGAGGAGTCCCACGGGGCGCCTTTCCGGTCGTGATGCGGGGCCCGGCGCGTGCCGGGCGACACCCGGAGGCTACCCAGAACCGCCGCTCGGCGCCGTCTGGGTCGGCGGCGGCGCGGTCGCCCGCCGGTCGATGAACTGGAGGGTGCGGAGCAGCGTGTCGGGCCGCACCAGGATCGGGTCGAGGTGCCCCACGCCGACGGTCGGCTCGAGCAGCGTGGTCTGCCCCGGCCAGCCCTCGGCGGTCAGGGTCCGGACGAGCTCCAGCGTCAGCGGATACGGCACCAGCAGGTCGGCGGTGCCGTGCTCGAGCACGAGCGGGCGGAAGGCCGCCGGCTTGGCGATCGCGCTCGGGGTGACCGGCGTGAGCGGCAGGGCGAGCGCGCCATCCGGCGTCCGGGCGTAGGTGCGGGTGGGGTCGTAGCCGGCGACCACCAGCCCGCCGCGGATCAGGTCGGGGCGGTCCAGCAGCAGCCGGAGCGTCCAGGCGCCGCCGTTGGAGAGGCCGAGCGCGTACACCCGCTCCCGGTTCACCGGCCAGCGCGCGGCGACGGCCTCCACCAGCTTCTGGACGAAGGCCTCCTCGGCTCCGATGCCCTTCGCGTCGGCCTCGGCGGGCCAGCACCGTCCCCCGCCCGCGGCCGAGCCGCAGGGAAGCGCGTCGGGCACGACCACGGTCGCCCCGCTGCTCTCCGGGAAGGTCGTGACGCTCGTGAGCAGCTCGGCGGCGGTCGAGCCGGCGCCATGGAAGGCGACGACCAGGGGCGGTGGGTCGCCCTCGCCGCCCTTGCCCGGCACGACGATCGCCGTGCGCGGGACGCCGCCGCTCTCGAGCGTCAGCGGCTGGGGCGTCGGGGCGTCGTCGCCGCAGCCGGCCGCCAGGCCGAGCAGCAGCGCCATCGCGAGCAGGGCGATCGCGACCAGGGCGCGGCGCCCTCGCTCGCGCGCCGTCCGCCCGCCCTCCCTGGGCCGCTGGTCCCGCTGCACCGGCTCCCGCGCCTCCGGTCCGAGGTCTCGGGCCGGCGCCGCCGGCCTCCCGCCGGCGGGCATCATCGCAGGTCGATCGGCGGGCCTCCCCGAGCGGCTGCGCTCAGCCCCCGGCCTCCCGCTCGGCCAGGTCGACCAGCCGGCCGAAGGCCGACCGCAAGCTGCGCATCTGGCCCTCCAGCTTGGCGGCCAGCTCCTCGGGGATCTCGACGTGCAGGCTCACCGTGCACCCCGGCGGGCGCGGGCTGAGCGTCCAGTCGTAGACGATGCCGCTGAGGATGCAGGAGATCGTCACCCGCCCGCCCGACTCGCTCGAGGCGATCGCGGTCGGCCAGGCGATGCCCGGCTCGTCCGGGACGTAGCGGATCACGTCTCCCTCGCCGACGTCGACGCGCTCGGTGCCGGTCCACCAGTCCATGTAGCGCTCGGGGTCGTGGAGCAGCTTCCAGACCTCCACGGCCGGCGCGCGGCAGGTCCCCTCCTCGGTGAATCCCGGCATGTCCCTACCTCCCCTTCGCGGGCGCGCCGGCCAGGCGCTCCCGGTAGCCGTCGAACCGCAGCTCCTCGGCGAGCGCCAGGGCCTCCGCCGCGGCCGCCGCCGCCTCCTCGTCGCGCCCGAGGGCGCGCAGCGCCTCGGCCCGGTCGGCCAGGGTGCGCCCGAGCTCGACGCCCGGCTCGAGCAGCCCGGCCATCGGCGGCCGTCCCAGGTCCACGAGCGTCGCCGCGAAGAGGTCGCCGGAGGCGGCCGGGGCCAGCCGGCGCCGCCAGCCGCGCTCGGCCTCGCCCAGCCGGCGCAGGGCGAGCTCGGCATCGCCGCGGGCGAGCGCCACACAGCCCTGCAGCCGGGCGAGCCGCGCGACGAGGGTGTCCGGCAGGTCCGCCGCCCCCACCGGCTCGAAGGGCACGCGCCCGAGCTCGTCCTCTGCGGCGTCCGGCCCCTCGGCGGCCAGGCGCGCCTCGGCCAGCAGCAGGCGGGCCTGGGGGCGCGGGGTCCCGCGGGCGGGACCCTCCAGGGCGGCGGCCAGGTGCCGGACCGCGGCGGCCGGCCGGCCGGCCGCGAGCGCCACCGCGCCGCGATCGAAGGCCGCGCTCGCCTCGCGGGCCGGGTCGCCCGAGCGCGCGGCCAGCGCCGCCGCGGCCCCGGCCGCCGCCTCGGCCTCGGCGTGGCGGCCGAGGCGCGAGAGCGCGTGGGCCCGGACCGCCTGGACGATGCTGCCCAGCGCCGGACCGGCCCTGCGGTCGCCGTCGCCCTCGCCGGCCCGCTCGGCCAGCGCCAGCGCGCGCCCGAACTCCCCGCGGCAGGCGGCCGCGGACGCGACGTTGGCCCACGCGATGTGGACCAGGTCCGGCCGGCCCGCGGCCTCGGCGAGCGCGGCCGCCTCGGCGTAGGGCTCCTCGGCCTCCTCCATCCGCCCCCGGCGCACCAGCGCGGCCGCCCGCGCCAGCGCGATCTCGGCGGCGAGGACCCGGTCGCCCGCCGTCTCGGGCACCCCGGCCGCGCCGGCGGCGAGATCCTCCACCCGCTCGGGATCCCCGGCCATCGCCTCGGCCCAGGCCGAGCCCGCGAGCGCGAGCGCGCGAAGCTCCGGCGCGTCCAGGCGCTCGTCGTCGATCAGCGCCAACGAGCGGGCGTACGCCCCGAGGGCCTCGCGCGGGTAGCAGAGCGTGGTCCGCAGCCAGCGGCCGCGCAGCGCGTGCGCCTCGGCCAGGCCGCGCGCGTCGCCCGCGGCGGTGAGCAGCCCTTCGGCGCGCGCGAAGGCCTCGTCCCACTCGGCGCGCCGGCCGCGCCACGCCTCGACGCCGGCGAGCTCGAGCCAGAGCTCGGCCTGCGCGGCCGGCTCGCCGGCGGCGAGCCCGGCGGCCTCGTGCAGGAACCCGGCGGCCTCGTCGAGCGCGCCGAGCGCGCGGGCCTCGGCCGCGGCCGCGGCGAGCTCGCGGCGGGCGCCGGCGTCGTCGCCGGCCAGGCGCAGGTGACGGGCCACCTCGGCCGGCGCGCGGCCGGGGCGGGCGCCGAGCGCGCCGGCCAGGGCGGCGTGGAGCCACGCCCGGCGCCCCGCCGGCAGCTCGGCGTAGCAGGCGGCGCGGATCAGGGCGTGGCGGAAGCAGATCCGGTCATCGGCGCCCGGCGCCAGCAGGTCCGCCGCCACGCCGGCCGCCACGGCGTCCGGCAGCGCCTCGGCGCCGACCGGCCCGGCGAGCTCCGCCGCGGCAAGCGGCCGCGCCGCCGCCGCCGCCAGGTCCACCGCGAGCCGCGCCGTGACGGTGAGGCCGGCCAGCGGGCCGCGCACCGCCGCGCGCAGGCCGGCGGCGGGGTCGTCGCCGGCCGCGAGCGACCGGGCGGCCGCGCGGGCCAGCAGCGGGTTGCCCTCGGCAGCGGCGGCCGCGCGCCCGGCGTCCGCGGCGACCAGGGCGGGCGCGGCGGCCGCCACCACCTCGCGCACGGCGGCCTGTGACAGCGGGCCGAGGCGCAGCTCGGCCGCCACCGCGCCGCGCCGGCGAAGGCCCTCCAGCGCGACCTCGAGCTCGGCGCTCACGACGCTGTCCCGCCGGCTCACGGCGGCCAGCGCGTCCAGCTCGGGCAGCCGGCGGCCGACGTAGGCCAGCAGGCCCAGGCTGGCCGCGTCGGCCAGGTGCATGTCCTCCAGCACGAGGAGCAGCGGGGCGTCGGCGGCACACCAGGCGACCAGCCCGACGACGGCCTCGAACAGGCGGGCCCGCTCGAGGTCCGGCGCGCCGGCGGGGCCGGGAGGGCGCCGCTTCCAGGCCGTCTCCACGGTCGGGCACAGGCGGGCCAGCTCGCTCGGCCAGGCGGCCTCCTCCGGCGGGCGCGGCGCGGCGGCGACGAGCTCCCGGAGCGCCTCGGACCAGGGCGCGAAGGGCGGCGCGCCCTCCAACTCGAGGCCGGCGCCGCGCGCGACACGGGCCCCGCCGGCGCGGGCCTCGGCGACCAGCTCGGCCAGCAGGCGGCTCTTCCCGATGCCCGCCTCACCGGCCACGGCGACCAGCCCGCCCCGCCCCGCGCGGGCCGCCGCCCACGCCCCCCGGAGCGCCGCCAGCTCGGCGGCGCGGCCCACCATCGGCTCGGAGCGCTCGTCGGCCGGGCCGGCCGGGCGGCGGGCGGCCTCGGCCGTCTCGAGCCGGGCGGCGAGCGCCCGCGTCTCGGCGCTGGGGGCCACGCCGAGCTCGGCGGCGAGCACCGCCCGGCAGCGCCGGTACGCCGCCAGCGCTCCGTCGCGCCGGCCCTGTGCGGCCAGGCGCCGGATGAGCGCACGGTGGGCGCGCTCGCGGACGGGGTCGTGCGCCAGCGCCTTCCGGGCCCAGGCCGCGGCGCCCGCGGGATCGCCGGCCACCTCGGCCGCATCGCCGAGCCGCTCGAGGGCGTCGGCGAGCCGGTCGCGCAGCTCGTCGCGCGCGATCAGCGCCCACTCGTCGGCGATCTCCGGCACCAGCGGCGCGGACGCCAGGGCGGCCGCCCGCTCCCACGCCTCGGGCTCGTCGCGCGCGACCAGCCGGGCGAACTCCTCGGCGTCCACCTCGCGCGGCAGCTCCGGCGCGATGCCGACGGAGCGCCGGTCGGCCGAGAGATAGGCGCCGCCGCCGACCGCCTCGAGCGCGCGGCGGACGGCCCAGACGGCGTTCCGGAGCGAGGCGAGGGCGCTGGCGTCCATCACGTCGGGCCAGAAGCGGGCCGCCAGGCCCGCGCGGCCGTGGGGGCCGGGGTTGAGCA
>JAWVEV010000223.1:0-13273 GCA_033856535.1 Miltoncostaeaceae bacterium
CGGGCTGGTCGTCGCCCACGACCGGGCGCTGGTCCTCTTCCGCCGCCCGGGCGAGGCGGTCCGCTCGCAATACTGGATGCTCGCGGTCATGGTCGGGTACACCGGCCTCGGCCTCTGGCTCCTGTCCGCGGTGACCACGTAAGGCGAGGCCGACCTGCGCGCCGAGATCCTGATCCTCCCGCTGCACCACACCGCCTGGGACGCGCTCTTCGCCGCCCCGGTGGTGCTGCTCGCGCTGGCGCTGGGGATCCAGGCGCTGCGCCGCCGCCGGCGCGGCGAGCCGCCGCCCGACGACCTCGACGACCTGGACTCGGAGGCGCCGGGTTAGGCCAGCGTGGGGTCCGGCGGGAGCCGCGCCACCAGCGGTGTCGCGGCCGGCACCACCAGCGGCCCGCCGGTCGCCGGGTCCTCGACCACCAGCACGTCGAGGCCGAAGACGGCGCGCACGGTCTCCTCGGTGACCACCTCGGCCGGCGGGCCGGCGGCGACCAGGCGGCCGTCGCGGATCGCCAGCACCTCGTCGCTGTACCGGGCGGCCTGGTTCAGGTCGTGGAGCACCATCACGATCGTGCGGCCCTGCTCGCGGTTCAGCCGCCGCAGCAGCTCGAGCACCCCGACCTGGTGGGCCATGTCGAGGTAGGTGGTGGGCTCGTCGAGGAGCATCACCTCGGCCTCCTGGGCGAGCGTCATCGCGATCCAGGCGCTCTGGCGCCGGCCGCCCGAGAGCTCGTCCAGCGGGCGCTCGGCCAGCGGCAGCAGCGCGGTGGCGGCCAGGGCGCGCTCGACCGCCAGCTCGTCCTCGCGCGTGAAGCGCCGGAGCGCCCGGCCGTGCGGATAGCGGCCGTGGGCCACCAGCTCGCGCACGGTGATCCCCTCGGGCAGGTCGGGCCCCTGGGGGAGCACCGCCAGCCGGCGCGCCACCTCGCGGGTCGGCATGCGCGCGATCGCCCGCCCGTCGAGCAGGACCGCGCCGCGCGCCGGCTTCAGCAGCCGCGCCAGGCCGCGCAGAAGGGTCGACTTCCCGGACGCGTTGGCGCCGACCAGTGCGGTCACGCGCCCCTCGGCGATCCGCACCGACATGTCGGCGACCACCGGGTCCCGGCCGTAGGCCAGGGTGAGCTCGCGGGCCTCGAGGATCACCGGACCGCCATCGCGCCGGAGCGGAACAGGAGCGCGATCAGGTACGGCGCGCCGACCACCGCGGTCAAGACGCCGACCGGGATGTCGACCGGCGCGAAGAGCGTCCGCGCCAGCGCGTCGGCGACGATCACGATGGCGGCGCCCGCCATCGCGGCCGCCGGGATCAGGCCCGCGTGCCCGCCGCCCACCAGCCGGCGCGCGATGTGCGGCGCCAGCAGGCCGACGAAGCTCACCGGCCCGGCCACCGCGACCGCCGCGGCGGCGAGGCCGGTCCCGACCAGCAGCAGCTTCAGCCGCTCGCCCTCGACCGGGACGCCGAGGCCGCGGGCGACGTCGTCGCCCAGGCGCAGCGCGTCGAGGTGGCGGGCGCCGGCCATCGCCGGAGGCAGCAGGACCGCCAGCGCGATGCCGATCGTCCAGAGCTCGGGCCAGCCCGCGCCGTAGACGCTCCCGGTGGTCGCGATGATGAGCTGGCTGGCGTAGACGAGCTCGTCGACCGCCCCGATGGCGCCGGTGACGATCGCGTAGCCGACCGCGGTGATCCCGATCCCGACCAGCACGAGCCGCTCGGGCGAGGCGCCACGCCGCCAGGCGAGCAGGTAGACCAGCGCCGTCGCGGCCAGCGCGCCGCCGAAGGACGCCACGCCGAGCAGCGCGATCGGGGTCGCCGGGAAGACCACGATCACCAGCACGGCCGCCACGTTGGCACCGGCGGTCACGCCGAGGATCTCGGGCGAGGCCAGCGCGTTGCGCACCAGCCCCTGGAAGATGGCGCCGGCGGCGCCGAGCGCCGCGCCGGCGGCGAGCGCCACCAGGGCGCGCGGCAGGCGCAGGCCGGTGACCACGAACTCCTCGCGCGCCGAGCCCTCGCCGAGCAGGGTCCGCAGCACGTCCTGGGGCGCGATCGCGTACTCGCCCAGGCCGAGCGAGACCACCAGCGCCGCGAGCGCCACCAGCCCGAGGCCGAGCGCGACGGCGAGCGCGCGCAGGTCGAGCCGCAGCGCCACGGGCGGCCAGGCGGGCCGCAGCGGCCGCCAGCGGTCGAGTCGCCGGATCACAGCGGGCGCACCCCGCGGCGCACCGCGTGCAGGAAGACCGGGGCGCCGAGGAGCGCGGCCATCACGCCCACCGGAACCTCCTCGGGCGGCATCACGCGCCGGCCGGCGACGTCGGCCGCCAGCACCAGCACCGCGCCCAGCAACCCCGACACCGGAAGGACGCGGGAGTAATCGCGGCCGACCAAGGCGCGGGCCACGTGGGGCACCGCCAGGCCGACGAGCACGATCGGGCCGGCCACCGCCACGGCGGCGCCGGCGAGCAGCACCACGGCGAGCGCAGCCGCGACCTTCACCGTCCCGGTCCGCTGGCCGAGCCCGCGGGCGACGTCGTCCCCCAGGCTGAGCGCGGTGAGCGGCCGGGCGAGCAGCAGCGCCAGGACGAGGCCGGCGCCGAGGTACGGCGCCACCTGCAGCAGCGACGCCTCGTCCCGGCCGCTGAGCGAGCCGGCCAGCCAGCGCCGGCTGGCCTCGAGGCTCGCGTGGTCGATCACGAGCAGGCCCTGCAGCACCGACCAGAGCAGCGTGCTGACCGCCGCGCCGGCGACCACCAGCCGGGCCGGGCTGAGCCCGCCGCGGCCGAGGCTGCCGATGAGCACCACGGTGGCGCCAGCGCCGGCGGCCCCGAGCAGCGCGAAGCCGACCGCGGCGGCCGGCGAGCCGATCCCCAGCGCGACCTGCGCCCCCACCGCGCCCAGGGCGGCGCCCCAGCTCACGCCGAGGATGCCGGGCTCGGCCAGGGGGTTGCGGCTCACCGCCTGCATGACCGCGCCGGCCACGCCGAGCGCGGCGCCCACGGTCGCGCCGATCAGCGTCCGCGGCAGTCGTGCGTCGGCGACGATGATCGCCTCGCGCGAGCCGTCCGGCGCGGCCAGGACGGCCAGCGCCCGATCGAGCGGGATCACGGTCGCGCCGATGGCGATGCTGGCGAGCAGGGCCCCCACCAGGGCGGCCCCGCCCAGGCCGAGGACGACGGGCAGCGACAGCCGCCCGCCTCCCGCGACCCGGGTCGGGGCGCCACGACTCACTCCGCGGCTGCGGCCGCGGGCTCCTCCAGCGGCTTCCCGTCGATGAGCAGCGTCCGCAGGTCCGCGATCACCTCGCGCGCGGCGAGGTTGCCCAGGCCGAGGAACCAGAGGTCGTCCGGGACGTCGAACACCCTGCCGGCCTTGACCGCGTCCAGCCGCTGCCAGAGCGGGCTGCCCATGAGCCGGTCCAGGATCGGGTGGTCCGGGCCGTAGCGCGAGAGGAACATCACGTCGCCGTCGGCGTCCTCGAGGTTCTCGAGCGTGGCGGTGAGCGAGAAGTCGTCCACATCCTGCGCCGGCGGGCGGGGCAGCCCGAGGTCCTTCAGCACCGTGCCGATGAAGTTGGCGTTCAGGTAGACGCGCACCTCGTCGCCCACCGAGCGCACCACCGAGACGTGGGTGTCGGCGAGCCGGTCGCCCATGTCCGCCTTGAAGGCGGCGACGTCGGCCTCGTACTCCGTGGTGAGCTCCTCGCCCTCCTCGACCCGTCCGAGCGCCTCGGCGTGCAGCGGGAAGTTCTCCTTCCAGGCCACGCCGATGTCCTCGGTGAAGACCGTCGGGGCGATCGCCGCCAGCTGGTCGTAGATCGCCTCGTGGCGCACCTTGCTGCTCAGGATCAGGTCCGGCTCGAGGGCGGCGATCGCCTCGAGGTCCGGCTGGTCGATCGAGCCCACGATCTCGATCTCCTTCGCCGCGTCGGCGAGGTAGTCCGAGAAGCCCTCGCCCGGGATCGCCTCCACCGCGCCGACCGGCGTCACGCCCAGCGCGATCGCGCTGTCGAGCTCGCCCGTGTCGAGTACCACCGCCCGCTCCGGGTGCGCGGACACCTCGGTCGTGCCCATCGCGTGCACGACGGAGCGCATCTCGCCCTCCGCGCCCCCGTCGTCGTCGCCCCCGCACCCCGCCAGCGCCGCCAGCGCCAGCAGCAGCACGGCGGCGGTCCTCACCGCGGCCTTCACCTTTTACATACCTCCCGCTGGATATTCGGTGACCCGAACGGGCGGCCATGTTATCGGCCACGGCGAGATGGTCGGCGGGCCGACTCAGCCCACGAGACGGCCTGCGGTACCCTCGCCACCTCGTGGCCACGACGACCGCCACCCCCGCGGCGCGCTTCCGGGCGCTGCTCGACGACGAGCGCGTGATCGACCGGCCGCTCGAGCTCGGCCTGTACGGCCGCGACGGCTCGATCGCTCAGGGGAGCTGCGGCCTCGCCGTGCTGCCCGAGACCACCGAGGAGGTCGTCGCCTGCGTGCGGCTGGCGATCGAGCTCGGCCTGAAGATCGTCCCGCGCGGCTCCGGCACGGGCCTCGCCGGCGGCGCGGTGCCGCTGGAGGGCGCCCTGGTGATCGCGCTCGCGCGGATGCGGCGGATCCTGTCCGTGGACCCCGCGGTGCCGTGCGCGCTGGTGGAGCCGGGGGTGCTCAACCTGGACCTCTCCGAGGCCGTGCGCCACCTGGGCCTCCACTACGCGCCGGACCCCTCCAGCCAGGCCGCCTGCTCGATCGGCGGCAACGTCGCGACCAACGCCGGCGGGCCGCACTGCCTGTCGGCCGGGGTCACCTCGCAGCACGTGCTGGGCCTGGAGATGGTCACGGCCGACGCCGAGGTGCTCTGGCTCGGCGGGACCGCGCCGGACCCGCCCGGCTACGATCTGCGCGGCTTCGCGGTGGGCGGCGAGGGCACCCTCGGCGTGGTCACCAAGGTGCTGGTGCGGCTGATGCGCACCCCCCCGGCCGTGCGCACGATGCTGCTCGACTTCTCGAGCCGGCGGGCCGCGGGGGCGGCGACCGGCGCGATCATCGCCGCCGGGGTGGTGCCCGCGGCGATGGAGATGATGGATCGCCTGATGGTCGGCGCGGTCGAGCAGTTCGTCCACGCGGACCTGCCGGTCGACGCCGAGGCGGTGCTTCTGGTCGAGGTCGACGGCTCGCCGGCCGAGGTCGCCGCCCAGGGGGCCGTGGTCGAGCGGGTCGGCGGCGAGCAGGGCGCGCGGACCGTCCGAACCGCGCGCGACGAGGCGGAGCGGGCGCTCTTCTGGAAGGCCCGCAAGAGCGCCTTCGGCGCGGTGGCCCGGATCGCGCCCAACTACTACCTGCACGACTGCGTCGTGCCGCGCACCCGCCTGGTGGAGGTGCTCGAGCGCATCGCCGAGATCGCCGCCGAGCGCGACCTGATCATCATGAACGTGTTCCACGCCGGCGACGGCAACCTTCACCCGCTGATCGCCTTCGACCGCCGCGACGCCGCGCAGGTCGCGCGCGTCCACGCCGCCGGCAAGGACATCATCGAGGCCTGCGTGGCGGTGGGCGGGGTGCTCTCCGGCGAGCACGGGATCGGGCTGGAGAAGCGCGACTTCATGCCGCTCACGTTCAGTCCGGCCGACCTCGACGCCCAGGCCCGGGCCCGCGACGCGCTCGACCCCGAGGGGCGCCTGAACCCCGAGAAGGTCCTGCCGCTCGGGAGCCGCTGCGGCGAGCTGGTGCTCGACGCCGGCGCGCTGCCCGAGGGGACCTGGCTGTGACCGCCCTGCGCCCGGCGAGCGCCGAGGAGGCGGCGGCCGCGCTCGCCGAGGCCACGGCGGCCCGGGCCACGGTGCGCCTGGCCGGGGGCGGCACCCGGTCGCGCGCCGGCCTGCCCCGGCTCGCCGACCGGACGCTGTCCACCGCCGGGCTGCGCCGGGTGGTCGCGCACGAGCCCGCCGACCTCACCGCGACCGTCGAGGCCGGCCTGCCGGCGCTCGAGCTGGCCGCCCTGCTCGCGGATCGGGGGCAGTGCTGGCCCCAGGCCGACCTGCGCCCCGGCTCGACCGTCGGCGGCGTGCTCGCCGCCGCGGCGAGCGGCCGCGGGCGCCTGCGCCACGGGCCGGTGCGCGACAGCCTGCTCGAGGTCGTGCTGGCGACGGGCGACGGGCGGCTGGTGAAGGCCGGCGGGCGCACCGTGAAGGGCGTCGCCGGCTATGACATCCCGCGCCTGGCCGTCGGCGCGCGGGGCACGCTGGGCCTGATCGTGCAGGTCACCCTGAAGCTCTGGCCGCTGCCGCCGGCCCGCGGCTGGTTCGCCGCCGAGGGGCCGCTCGCCGCCCGGTGGGAGCTGGCGGCGGGAGCCCTGCGCGGCGACCTGCTGCCGGCCGCGGTGGTGCTCACCCCCGGCGCCGTGCACGTCGAGCTCGCCGGGCCGTCCGAGGACGTCGTCGCGCCGGCCGGCATGACGCCCGCCGAGGCGCCGCCGGCGCCCGCCTGGCCCGGGACGGCCCTGGCCGGCGTCCACCCGCCCGCCCTGGCGCGGGCCCTCGAGGCGCTGGAGCGCGCCGGCCTGCCCTACGAGGCGCTGGCCGGGGTCGGGGTGATCCGGGTCGGGGTGGAGGACGCCGCGGCGCTGGCGCGGGTGCGGTCGATCGCGCGCGACGCCGGCGGGCACGCGGTCGTCGAGGACGGGCCGGACGAGCTGCGCGCCGATCCGTGGGGCCCGCCGCCGGCCGGCCTCGAGGCGATGCGCCGCCTGCGCGCGGCGTTCGACCCGGCCGGGATCCTGAACCCGGGCGACTTCATCGGGGAGATGGCGGCATGAGCGGCGCGAGCGGGTGGACGCCCGGACGCCTCGCGCCCGACGCCGAGGACATCGTCCAGTGCGTGGCCTGCGGCCTCTGCCTGCCGCACTGCCCGACGTTCCGCGTCACCGGCCGCGAGACGGCGTCCCCGCGCGGGCGCATCGCGGCGATGCGCCAGGAGGACGAGGGCGCCGCGATGGACGACTCGTTCCTGACGATGATGGACGAGTGCCTGGCCTGCCGGGCCTGCGAGGCGGCCTGCCCGAGCGGGGTGCCCTTCGGCCGCATGATCGAGGCGGCACGGGCCCAGGCCGAGCCGCTGCGGCCCGCCCGCGCGCGCGGGATCAAGGCGCTCGGGCTCGGCTGGGTGCTGCCCCGCCGGCGGCTGGTGCTGGCGATGGCCGCCGGCCTCGGCGCCGCCCAGCTGCTGCGCCTGGACCGCCTCCTGCCGACGCGCCTGCGGGCCTCCACGCCGCGCGTGAGGCTGCGCGAGCTGGCGCGGCCGCTGCCGGCCGCGACCGGGTCGGGCCCGACCGCCGCGCTGCTCACCGGCTGCGTGATGGACGCCGCCTTCCGGCCCACCCACCGATCGACCCTGCGCGCGCTGGCCGGCTCCGGGTACCGGGCCGTCGGGACGCCGAACGGCTGCTGCGGCGCGCTCGCCATGCACTACGGCCGCCCCGAGGCCGCCCGGGCGATGGCCCGGGCCCGGATCGACCAGCTGGAGGGGGCCGACCTGGTGGTGGTCAACGCCGCCGGCTGCAGCGCCCACATGAAGACCTACGGCGAGCTGCTGGCCGGCGACTCGCGGTACGCCGAGCGGGCGCAGCGGCTGGCCGAGCGGACCCGCGACCTGATCGAGCTCGACCTGGCGCCCGCGCCGTCGCGGCCGCTCGGGCGCGTCGCCATGCACGACGCCTGCCATCACCTGCACGCCCAGGGCATCGCCGCCCAGCCGCGCGCGCTCCTGCGCGCCGCCGGCGCCGAGGTGGTCGAGCTGCGCGACGCCGGGCGCTGCTGCGGCGCCGCCGGGCTCTACAGCGTCACCCAGCCCGAGATGGCCGGCGAGCTGCGCCGCCAGAAGGCGGAGGCGATCGCCGCCAGCGGGGCCGGGACCGTGGCGGTCGCGAACCCCGGCTGCGCGATGCAGATCGCCGCCGGGCTGCGGGAGATCGGGGCCCGGGTGCGCGTCGCGCACCCGGCCGACCTCATCGCGGGGGGCTGAGCCCCGCCGCGGGGGCCGGTGCGCGCCGCGCGTCGCGCACCCCCGCCAGGCCGGCCGCGACCGCGGCGGCGAGCAGGAGCACGAGGGCGGCCAGCGCGAGCCAGACCGTCAGCTCCCGCAGCTCCTCGACCGGGGCGACGATGCCGCCGATGTCGGCGAACACCTGCCGCAGGTCCGACGCGGTGGTGGTCTGGGCGTGGATGCCGCCCGTGCGGGCGGACATCGCGGCGAGGGTCTCGGACGGGGTCGGCTGGTCGGGACGGCCGGGATCGTCGCCGAGCAGGATCGTGTACACCGGGACGCGCTCGGCGACGGCCTGCGTGGCCGCCTCGCCGGGCGTCGCCACGCGGCGGCGGATCGAGTTGGCGCCGTCGGTGAGCACCAGCACCCGCCCGGCGGCGTCCCGGGGGCTCGCCGGCGGCGGATCGAGCGCCCCGTAGCTCTGCAGCGAGCCGAGCGCCACGGTGACCGCCTCGCCGAGGGCGGTGCCCTCGCGCGGCTCGCCGATGCCCTCGAGCGCCCGCCGCACCGCCTCGCGGTCGGTCGTCGGCGCCAGCGCCACCTGAGCCCGGTCGGCGAAGGTCACCAGCCCGATCGCGGTCTCCTTCGGCGCCGCCGACGCGAAGCGCTCCGCCGCGTCGACGGCGGCGGCCAGCCGGGTGGGCGCCAGGTCGTCCTTCAGCATCGAGCGGGACACGTCGAGGGCGATCACCACCGCGCTGCGCCGCTGGTCGTGCTCGGCGGCCACCGACGGCCGCGCCATCGCGACGGTGCCGGCGGCGACCGCCAGCAGCGCGAGCGCGGCCGCGCCGGCCCGCAGCCGGCGGGACCGCGGGCCCGGCCCGACCCGCATCACGCGCGGGTCGGCGTAGGCGCGGACGGCCGCGTGGGTCGTGCGGCTCCACGCGAGCAGCCCGGCCGCGAGGACCGGCAGGGCCAGCAGGGCCCAGAGCCAGGCGGGCGACTGGAAGGTCACGCCGCCCTCGGCCCCAGCCGCCAGGCCGCCAGCCCGGCCAGCGCCAGCAGCAGCGCCGCGAGCCCCGCGGCCCAGCCGGTCACCTCGGACCGGACCCGCTCGGTCCCGATGAACGACCCGAGCCGCTCATAGACCGCGCTCACCGAGGACGCGTCGCGGCTCTCGAAGGCCTGGCCGTCGGTCGCCTCGGCAAGCGCGGCGAGCGCCTCGGGCTCGGGCGGCACGGGCTGGCCGGTGTAGAGGATGCCGTCCTCGGTGCCGAGCGCCACGGTGTAGACCGGTACGCCGGCGCGCTTGGCCTCGGCCGCGGCGACGGAGGTGAGCACGCCCTGGGTGCTGGCGCCGTCGGAGAGCAGCAGGATCCGCGCCGCCGGCGCGCGGCCGTCCTCGGGCTGCACCGAGCGGATGGCCGAGAGGGCGGTCTCCACCGCGTCGCCGATCGCCGTGGCCCCGTTGGGCAGCAGCCCGTCGATCGCCCGCTCGAGCTGGGCGCGGTCGGTGGTCGGCGGCACCAGCAGGCGGGCCGCGCCCGAGAAGCTCACCAGGCCGACCTTGTACTGGCGCGGGACCTCGTCCGCGAAGGACTTGGCGGCGTCCTGGGCCGCGCGCAGGCGGAAGGGCGCGACGTCGGTCGCGGCCATCGAGCCCGAGACGTCGATCGCGAGCATGATCGTGGCCTGCTCGCGCGGGTGGTCGCGCCAGGCCTGGGGGCGCGCGAGCGCGACGCAGAAGCCGGCCAGGGCGAGGACCGCGAGCGCCAGCGGGACGTGGCGGCGCCGGCGCGGCGGGGGCGCCGCGGCCGCCAGCACGTCGAGGTCCGGAAAGGGCAGGGCCGGCGGCGGAACCCGCCGGCGCCACCCGCGCAGCGCGAGCAGCGCCGCGGGCACGATCAGCAGCGCCAGCAGGAGAAGGGGCGACCCGAAGGTCATCGCTCGTCGGGCCGGCGGCACCGGCCCGCCCGCCTCCCCCGGCCCGCTCGCCCCGCGATGAGTCGCCAAGGGCGCCTCACGGCGTGGCCCCCGCGGGCAGGGCGGCGGTGCGCCGGCGGCGCAGCGGGCGCGAGAGGACCCGGGCGAGCGGGGCGACCCAGTCGGCCCCGGTCTCGACGATCAGGTGCCGGGCGCCGGCGCGCGCCAGCAGCGCGGCGCGCTCGGCGTCGGCGGCGGCCACGCCGGCGGCGAAGCGCTCCTGGAAGCGCGGGTCGGCGGTGTCCACCAGCCGCGTGGCGCCGGTCTCCATGTCGCGCAGGCGCACCACGCCGAGCCGCGGCATCGCGCGCTCGCGCGGATCGCGCACCTCGACCGCGATCACCTCGTGGAGGCGCCCGAGCGCGCCGATCGCCCGCTCCAGCCCCGGCTGCAGGGGCAGGTCGGACAGGATCACGACCGCCCCGCGGTGGCGCGCCACCCGCCCGAGGGAGGTGATCGCCCGGGCGAGGTCGGTCCGCGCGCCGGGGACCGCCGGCGGCAGGAGGTCGATCGCGCGCAGCGCCCCGGCCAGCCCGCGGCGGTCGGCGCGGGGCGGCAGCACGAGGTCGAGGTCGCCGGAGCCGCTGGCCACCACGCCCAGGCGGTCGCCGCGCCGACGCATGACCGTGCCGATGCCGGCGAGCACCTCGCGCGCCAGCGCCGCCTTGGTCTGCACCGCGCTGCCGAAGTCCATCGACGGCGAGCGGTCGAGCAGCGCCCAGGCCGTCAGCACCGGCTCGAGCTCGGGCACGCGCACCATCACGTCGAGCGAGCGGGCGGTGAGCGGCCAGTCGACCCAGCGCACGTCGTCCCCGGCCTGGTAGGGCCGGGTGATGCTCGCCTCGCCGCCCGGGCCGGGGCGGCGGCCGCGCCGCTCGCCCTGCAGCAGCCCGTCCAGGCGCCGGGCGACCTGCAGCTCGACGCGCCGCAGCACCGCCTCCGCGGAGACGCCGGGCTCAGGCGACGGAGCGGCCACTCCCCATCTCCACGTCGGGCTGCGGGATGGCCTCCAGGATCGCGTCCAGCACCTGGTCGGGCCGCACCTCGGCGGCCAGCGCCTCATAGCTCAGCACGACCCGGTGGCGGAGCACGTCGTGGAACAGGTCGTGGACGTCCTCGGGCCCCGCGTAGGTGCGCCCGCGCATCACCGCCAGCGCCCGGGCCCCGCGCACGAGCGCCAGCGAGGCCCGCGGCGAGCCGCCCAGGTCGAGGTACGGCGCCAGGCGGTCGAGCCCCTCCGAGCCGGGCTCGCGGGTGGCGGTGACGAGCCGGACGGCGTAGGCGCGGACGCGGTGGTCGACGAAGACCGCGTCGGCGGCCGCCTGCAGCTCCAGGATCTGGCCCGGGTCGAGCAGCTGGCGCGGCTGGGGCGGGTCGGAGGCCATGCGGCGCACGATCTCCTCCTCGTCGGCCTGGCTCGGGTAGCCGACCACGAGCTTCATGGCGAAGCGGTCGACCTGCGCCTCGGGCTGGGCGTAGTCGCCCTCGCTCTCGATCGGGTTCTGCGTGGCGAGCACGAAGAAGGGCCGCGGCGTTGGGTGGGTCTCGCCGGCGATGGTGGCATGGCCCTCGGCCATCACCTCGAGCAGCGCCGACTGCACCTTGGCCGGCGCGCGGTTGATCTCGTCGGCCAGCACGAAGTTGGCGAACACCGGGCCGAGGCGGGTGGCGAGGCGCCCGTCCTCGAGGATCTGGCCGCCCACCACGTCGGACGGCACCAGGTCCGGCGTGAACTGGATGCGCGAGAAGCGGCCGCCGGCGATGCGCGCGGTGGTCTCGAGCGTGAGCGTCTTGGCCAGCCCGGGGACGCCCTCGAGCAGGATGTGGCCGCGCGAGAGCAGCGCCACCAGCACGCGGTCGAGCAGCCGGTCCTGGCCGACCACCACCCGGCGCAGCTCGTAGAGGACGGCCTCGAGGCGCTCGCGCGGCGTGCCGGCGGCGTCGGGGACCAGGGTGGGCTCGCTCGTCATGGCTCCTCGGGGATCAGGGGATGGAGTCGACCAGGCGCTTCACCCGGGACGCCGGCACGGCGAAGCCGATGCCGACGTTGGCGCGGATGGGCGCGAGGATCGCGGTCGGGATGCCGACCAGGCGGCCCCGGAGGTCGAAGAGGCCGCCGCCCGAGCTTCCCGGGTTGATCGGCGCGTCGATCTGGATCATCGGCACGCCGGTGTCGGGGTCGCGCCGGCCCACGGCGCTCACCACGCCGGCGGTGACGCTGTTGCGCAGCTGGAAGGGGCTGCCGATCGCGAAGACCTGGTCGCCGGGCCGGAGGTCGTCGGACGCGGCGAGGCGCGCGCCCTGGCCGGGAACCTCCTCGGGGCGCAGCACCGCCAGGTCCTGGCTCCCGTCGACCCGCTGGACCACCGCGCCGATGGTGCGCCCGTCGTCGGTGTCGAGGCGGACCGACGTGGCCCCCTTGACGACGTGCTCGTTGGTGATCACCAGGCCGCTGCCCGCCAGGATCACGCCGCTGCCCTGGGCGCCGGAGTCGGTCCGCACCAGCACCACGGTGGGCGAGACCAGCGCCACCGCGTCGGCGAGGTCGATCTTGCCGCCGCTCCCGGAGGCCGGCCGCGGCTCGGCGACGGCCGCGACGACGCTCTGGGGGGACCCGTCCTCCAGCGCGTGCACCGCCAGCCCGCCCATGGCGCCGGCGGCCGCCAGCGCCAGAACCGCCAGCCCGCCGGCCGCCGCCCCGCGGGGCACGCGCGGGAGCGGCCGGCGGCTCGGGCCGCCCGGCGGCTGGTGGGCCGGGCCGGGCGGCACGATCGGCGGCAGGCCGCCCGTCCCGCGCGGGGGTCGCGGGGCGAGCGGCGGCAGGCCCGCGGCGGCGCGCGGGCCACGTGGGGGCAGGGGCGGCAGGTCGTCCCCCGAGGGGCGGCGTCGAGGCGGGATCGGGGGAAGAGGCGCGGCCACCGGCCTCAGGTTGTATCGCGGATCGGTGAGCCGGGAGTTCCCCGGGTGTTAAGGCTCGCCGGTGCTCCGTTCGCCGGAGCGGACCCTCTCAGGCCTCCGCTTGGAGCGCGGCCCGGCGCCTCCGCATACGGACCTCGGCGACCTGGTCGGCGAGGTCGTCGGCCAGCTGCGCGCGCTCGGCGGCGCGCGCCAGGCGCACCCGCGCGCGCTCCAGCCGGAGCACGTCGTCGGGCCCCAGGGCGTCCTCGTCGGCCGCGACGCTCAGGCGCTCGACGCGGGCGGCGAGCACGCGCACGCGCGCCCACAGCTCGTCGGCGACGCGGTCGGGCTCTGCGGGGAGATCCTCGTCCACCCGCTCAGGATACGGCGGCCGGCCGGATGGTGCACCGGCCGGGCGTGGATCAGTCGGAGG
>JAWVEV010000224.1:0-2652 GCA_033856535.1 Miltoncostaeaceae bacterium
CGGATCCGGAACCCGACGTTCGAGCTGGCCGAGTAGGCCTCAGCGCAGGCTGTTGAGGGTTCGCTTCAGGCCCTCGTCGAGCTCGACCCTGGCCTCCCAGCCGAGCTCTTCACGCGCGCGTGAGGGGTCCAGGGCGATGTGCTGGACCTCGCCGGGGCGCTCGGGCGCGTGCTCGGGCTCGAAGCCGCCGTCGGCGTGCTGGTTCAGCACCTGGACGATGTCGAGCACCGACTTCTCCTTGCCGAGGCCGATGTTGATCGGGCCGCTGGCGTTGGACTCCGCCGCGCGCAGGTTGGCATCCACCACGTCCTCCACGTAGACGTAGTCGCGCGTCTGCTTTCCGTCGCCGAAGATCGTGGCCGTCTCGCTCTCGAGCAGCTTGCCGCAGAAGATCGCGACCACGCCGGCCTCGCCGAGCGGGTCCTGGCGCGGTCCGTAGACGTTTCCGTAGCGGAGCGAGACGGTCGAGAGGCCGTGCAGCCGGGTGAAGATCTCGCAGTACTGCTCGGCGCACCACTTCGACAGGCCGTAGGGAGCCTCGGGGGCGGTGGGGTGGTCCTCCGGGGCCGGGAGCTGCCGGCCCTCGCCGTAGATCGCGCCGCCGGTGGAGGTGTTCACCACGCGCGCCACCCCGTTCCTCTGCGCCGCGTTCAGGACGTTGATCGTGCCCTCGACGTTGATGCGCGAGTCAGCGGCCGGATCGGCGACGGACTTGCGCACGTCGATCTGCGCGGCAAGGTGAAAGATCACGTCGGGCTTGACGCGTCCGACGACCTCGCTCACGGAGTCGGCCGCGCGGATGTCGGTCTCCTCGAGCTTCGCCCCGTTCTGGAGCGCGGCCTCCAGGTTCTCGCGCTTGCCGGTGGAGAGATCGTCGACGACGGTGACCTCGTCTCCCCGCGCGAGCAGCGCGTCCACGAGGTTCGAGCCGATGAAGCCGGCGCCGCCGGTGACGAGTGCCTTCATGCGGCGCGCACTCTAGAACCTTCGGCCGCCTGGAGTTTGTTCGGCAACCTGGGGGTTTGCGGTATACCGGGTGGGTAGTGCTCGCTTGCCGGGCTTTGGGGTCGGGAGCCCGTCACAAGTTCCCAAGGACGGGAGAAGTGATGCCCCTAAGGCGAGGCTCGGGAGGTCGGGCACGAAACGCGGTCGCACTGACAGCGTCGCTCCTGGTCGCGTGTGCCGCGTCGCCCGCCTCCGCTCAGGTCCCGGACGTGCCCGTGCCGCGCGTGCCGACGCCGGCTCCCCCGGCCCCGCCGCCCGCCCCGCGGGCCCCCGACGTCCCCGCCGTGCCGACGCCGCCGCGTGCTCCGTCTCCGCCGCGCCCGCCGTCGCCGCCGCGCGTTCCGACACCGCCGCGTGCCCCGTCGCCGCCGTCGCCTCCGGACCCGCCCCGCGTTCCGACACCCCCGCGTGCGCCGTCGCCGCCGTCGCCTCCGGACCGGCCCCGCGCGCCGTCGACTCCGGACCGGCCGCGTGCCCCGTCGCCGCCGTCGATCCCGGACCGGCCGCGCGTGCCGTCGCCGCCGTCTACTCCGGACCGGCCGCGCGTGCCGTCGCCGCCGGCAGGCCAGGACCGGCCGCGCGTGCCGTCGCCGCCGGGAGGCCAGGGGCAGGGCCCGGGCGCGCCGCCGTCCGTCTCCCCGAACTCTCCCGGGCAGACCGGTTCGAGACCCGGCCGGGGTGGTCAGGAGCGGGGCGGCAGGGGGACAGGACGGCCCGGAGCTGGGGAGCCGGGGGAGGGCGGCCAGTCGCCTGACGGCCGCTTGCCCGACCGTCAGGGGCCGAGCGGCGAGGCGCCAGGTGGCGAGCAGCCGGGCGGCCAGGTGCCGGGCGGCCAGGCCTCGGGCGATCCGCTGCCCGCCTCGGACATCGCTGCATTCCTGGGCGATTCGCCGGACAGCATCCTCTCGATCCCGCAGCTGCGCGGTGGCCGCGGCGAGCTCCGCCTCCCGGCCGCAACCGCCCCCTTCTGGCGCGAGCGCCTCAGAGGCACGAACCTGCGGCGCCTGCGAGGGCGACTCTTGGATCGTTGGAGCTGCGCCGACGCCCTTTCCGCGAATCAGCGGCGAGCCCTCCTCCACCGCGCCGGGCTGTTCGGACGGCAGCCGGCGTCTTGGAGCGCTATCGCGCGCCGTCTCGGAATGTCGCCCGAGCGCGCGGTCAGGCTCGGTCTGTCGGGAGTGATGAGCCTCACATCCGGCGCATGCACCGGGACGGGTGGAGCTGAGCTCGGCACCTCCCTGCGTGCCGGGGCGTCTCCAGTCGCCCCGGGCAACGGTGCGGATGGGGACGGGTCCGATCCCAAGGACGTGGGCGACGTCCTCGGAATGACCGAGCGCTCGCGAGGAAGCTTGGGCGACACCGACGCGGACCAGGGGCTGAATCTGGGCGGAGCGGGCGAGGGCGGCTCCGGGATCAGCAACGTACTGTTCGCTCTGCTCGTCACGCTGCTGGCCCTCGCGCTCGCCGTCGCCGTCGCCGTTTACCGGCGCGGAGCTCTCCCCCTTCTGCCGCCGGTGCCGCAGGTGGGGCGGTCGGGCAAGCCGCTGCTGTTCCTCGACGTGGACGGTGTCATCGCGCTCTCCGCGTTCTCGGGCCCGCTGCCGCCCGGGCGGTGGCACGGCCCGGCGGAGGAGTCGGTGTTCGTCG
>JAWVEV010000225.1:0-2877 GCA_033856535.1 Miltoncostaeaceae bacterium
CTCGAGGCCGCCGGATGCAAGGAGCTGCGGATCGGCGGGGCGCGCTTCTCGCCGGTGCACGCGAACTTCATCGAGGCGTCGCCGGGCACGTCCGCGCGCGACGTGCTGGAGCTGATGGCCGAGGGCCGGCGCCGCGTGGCCGCCGCCGGCGGACCGATCCTGCACCCCGAGGTGCGCTACCTCGACCCGGAGCGCGGCGTGGGGCCGCCGCCGCTGCCGTGAGCACCGCCCGCCCGCCGGCCGGCGCGCCGGGCCGCACGCGCCCCCATCCGGCCATGGCCGAGCGCCGGCGCGCGATCATCCTCGAGCGCGGGCGCCGGCGGCGCACCGCCGCGCTCGCGGCGATCGGGGCGCTGGCCGTCGGGCTGGGCCTCTGGTTCCTGGCGACGGGCCCGGTGCTGGCGGTGCGCCAGGTCCACCTGACCGGCTACGACCGCGAGGACGCGGGCCGCCTGGAGGCGGCGATCGGCGCGGCCGCGGGGGGCGGGACCGTCCTGCGCCCGCCGACCGCGGCGATCCGCCGCGCCGCCCTCGCGTTCCCCTGGGTGGCGGACGTCGTCGTGACCCGCGCCTGGCCGCTCGGGCTTCGCGTGGACATCATCGAGGCCGAGGCCGTCGCCGCCGTGAAGGCGAGCGGGAACGAGCGCGTGCTGGTCGACGCCCACGGCCGCGTCCTCGGCCCGCCCACCCCCGGGCGCGCCTCGGCCGACGCCGCGACGGCGACCGGGGCCGATGCGGTGCGGCCGCTGTCCGCGCCGGTCGAGCGCCACCGGCCCCGCGCGGGGATCCTGCTGCGCGGGCCCGCGCCGCAGACGGGCCGGCTGCTCGCGCCGGGGCTGCGATCGGCGCTGATCTTCGTGAGCTCGCTCGACCCCGAGGTGGCCGGGCGGGTCAAGGACCTGCGGCTGGAGGCCGGGCGGGTGATCGGACGGCTCGAGGAGGGGCCGGAGCTGCGCCTCGGGCGGCCGGACCGGATGCTGGCCAAGGCCCTCGCGCTGCAGGTGGTGCTCGACCAGATCCCGGCCGAGGACGAGGAGGCCGCGACCTACCTCGACCTCTCGCTGCCCGAGCGCCCGGCGGTCGGCGGACTGGAGCCGGTGGTGCAGGAGGACGCGGCGCCGCCGCTGGCCCCGCCGGAGCCCGACGCCCTCGAGCCGGAGGCATCGACCCAAGGTTGAAGGTCGCAATGAGCGTCGAAAATAACACTCGACTACTACATGAGAGTAGCTTGACAGCCCTGGGTCTCGGCTTTAGGTTGCCAAGCTGCCTGGTCCGCACTCTCAGCCCGTTCCGCGACGGGCTCCGAGGCGTGTTCAGGGTGTCAAGTCTTGCTTGAGGGTTGTCCGGAACCGCCGCGCGCCCTGCGTGGGGTGCCGGGCATCTGAACAGGGGCGTCGCGCCGAGGAGGCGAGCGGTGGAATCGAACGGCTACCTGGCGGTCATCAAGGTCTGCGGCATCGGCGGTGGCGGCACGAACGCCGTCAACCGGATGATCGACGCGGGCGTCCGGGGCGTGGAGTTCATCGCCGTCAACACCGACGCTCAGGCGCTGTCGATGTGCGACGCCGACGTGAAGATCCACATCGGGAGCACGATCACGCGTGGCCTCGGCGCGGGCGCGGACCCGCGCATCGGGCGCGACGCGGCGGAGGAGAGCCGCGAGGAGCTCAAGGAGGCCGTGCGCGGCGCGGACATGGTGTTCGTGACCGCGGGCGAGGGCGGCGGCACCGGCACGGGCGCGGCTCCGGTCGTGGCGCAGATCGCCCGCGAGCAGGGCGCCCTCACGGTGGGCGTGGTCACCCGCCCGTTCAGCTTCGAGGGCCGGCAGCGCGCGCGCCGCGCCGACGAGGGGATCGAGGCGCTGTCGAAGCAGGTCGACTCGGTGATCGTGATCCCGAACGAGCGCCTCATCGAGGTGGTCGAGCGGCGCACCTCGATCATCGACGCCTTCCGCATGGCCGACGACGTCCTGCGCCAGGGCGTGCAGGGCATCACCGACCTGATCACGGTCCCCGGCCTGATCAACCTGGACTTCGCCGACGTCCGCACGATCATGGAGAACGCCGGCGCCTCGCTGATGGGCATCGGCACCGCCTCCGGCGAGAACCGGGCCGCCGAGGCCGCGAAGGCCGCCATCTCCTCGCCGCTCCTCGAGACCACCGTGGCCGGAGCCACCGGCGTGCTGCTGAACATCACCGGCGGCCCGGACATCGGCCTGTTCGAGATCGACGAGGCCGCCGGGATCATCCGCGGCGCCGCGCACGACGAGTGCAACGTGATCTTCGGCGCCGTGATCGACGAGAACGCCGGCGACCACATCCGCGTCACCGTGATCGCCACCGGCTTCGACGTCGAGCTGCCCGAGCCGGCTCCGGTCGCCGAGCCGAGGCGCACCCGCGTCGCCGGCACCTCGGCCTCCTCGGCGCCGCCGGCGCGCCGGGCGCCCGAGCCCGAGCCCGGCCGCCTGACGCCGGCGCTCGACAAGCGGGACCGCGACGACTTCGCCATCCCGGACGAGGTCCTCGACATCCCGGACTTCCTGAAGAACCGCTAGGGCGGGGGAGCGCCGGCCCGCGGCCCCGGTTCGGGGGTCGCGGGCCGCCGTCCGGGCGTAGCACGCGATGCATCGTGTCCCGAGTCGCCTCGACGCGTCCGGTTCGCCCGCATAGGATCGCTCCCGCTGGCCCGGTGCCGTCCGCCGTCCGGGCTGGTCCGAAGGAACGTGCCCTACGGCGGGAGCCCACGCGGGAGAACATCTCATGCGCGGTGGCGCGTCGACGTCACGTCGGTCCGGTCCCCTTCGCCTCGCCGTCGCCGGCGCGGCCGCCCTCCTGGTCGCCCTCGCCTGGCTGGCCCTCGCCGGCAGCGCTCTGGGCG
>JAWVEV010000226.1:0-13255 GCA_033856535.1 Miltoncostaeaceae bacterium
CGAGGCCCCCGCGGCAGCGGTCGTGAGGCCGGCGCCCTCGCCGGCGTCCCGGGGCGGGCGGTGCCGTGGGGAAGCAAGTGGCCATCGCGACGACGGCCGACTGGCCCTACAGGGCGAGGAACGCCCCGCAGCCTGGGCGGGCGATGCCCGCTCGAGGTGCGATTGGCCACCGAGATGGCCGACCGGCCTCCAAGGCGAAGCGGGCTCGTCAGTGCCGGAAGGAGCGGTGCGCGCAACCACCGGCGCCGGCGCGGCGCTTCCTCGGCACGAGTGCGTCTGGTCCCGCCAGCCTGATGCGCGTCTGGGCGGCGTCCGGCTGCCTCACCCGACGCCGCCACCGCTCCCTGGACGTCCACCTGGCGCGCCTCCAGGCCTTCGCGCCCCCAAGCCTCGCCCGCGTCCCGGCTCCTACGCCTGGCCCGAGCTTCGCCGCGAGGCCGAGCGGCGCTTTGCCGCCGGCGGGGCCCCCGCCGCGGTCGCCGAGCGCATCCGCCGCCCCCGCGCCGGCGCGGATCCGAGGACCCGCCGGCCCAGCCGGCACACCCTTCGGCGCTGGTTCACCGAGGGGCGCTGGCTCGACCCGGGGGCCGGGCCGCCGGCACGCTCTCTTGGGCCGATGCCGGTGCCGGGACCGAGCCCAGCCCCCGTTCCGCCCTCAGCCGACCGTGACGGCCTAAGAGTCGCTCGCCTCCGGGGACCGGGCGCGGCCGCGCGCGGCGGCCAGCCGCTCGATGAAGCCGTCGACGTCCTCCACCGCGATCACGATCCGGCGCGCCCGCCACTTCAGCGGCGCCCGCACCGCGAGCGCCTCCGTCAGCTCGAGCGCGACGGCCGTGCCGGAGGCCTCGACGAACGCGACCGTGCTGCGCGCGATGCGCACGCCGACGCCGCCCCACCAGGGCCAGCGCATCCGCCCGACCGCGCCGATCCGGTCGAGCGGGATCGTCGCGCTGCCCAGCCAGCCGATCGCGACGCGGACCTCGTCGCCGTCGATCACGGCCTCGTGGCGGCCGGGCGCGAAGGGGACGATGAGGGGTGCGGCCCAGCCGGAGCGCCTGAGTGGGAACCGTTCCACCGCCCGTCAGGGTACTCGGCGAGGACGGCGTATCATCGGTCGCGGTACGCGAGAGGAGCACGTGGTGGCGCAGCGCTGGTACGGCCGCGACCGGGGCCTCACGACCCGGATCGGCGTGACGTTGTTCGGGCTGGGCCTGGTCTACGTCATCTTCATCGCGGCGCTGATCGCCGCCGGCGTCAGCGTCGTCCTGGTGGTCGTCATCGCCGGCGGCTTCCTGCTGGCCCAGCTCTTCCTGAGCGACAAGCTCGCGCTGCGGGCGATGGGTGCCCAGGTCACCGAGCCGGAACAGGCGCCCGAGTTGCACGCCATGATCGAGCGCCTCTGCCAGCTGGCCGACCTGCCCAAGCCGAAGATCGCGGTGGCCGACACCGACATCCCGAACGCGTTCGCCGCCGGCCGGAGCCGCAAGGCCGCGACGGTCTGCGTGACCACCGGGCTGATGAGCCGGCTGGAGCCGAAGGAGCTCGAGGGCGTGATCGCGCACGAGCTGTCGCACATCGCCAACCGCGACGTGGCGGTCATGACCATCGCGTCCTTCCTGGCCACCCTGGCCGGCCTGGTGATCCGCTTCGGGATGTACTCGGGCATGGGTAACCGCCGCGACAACGACAACACCGCGATCGGCATCTTCGCCGTGATCGTGATCTCGGTGCTGGTCTACTGCATCTCGTTCCTGCTGCTGCGGGCGCTGTCGCGCTACCGCGAGTACGCGGCGGACCGGGGCGCGGCGATCATGACCGGCGCCCCGGCCCAGCTGGCCTCGGCGCTCTCGAAGATCACCGGCGCGATGGCCCGCATCCCGACCCGCGACCTGCGCGCCGCCGAGGGGATGAACGCGTTCTTCATCATCCCGGCCGTCTCGTCGGGCGTCTCGCTCTCGAGCCTGATCGCCACCCACCCGCCGGCCGAGAAGCGCATCCAGCGCCTCCTGGAGCTGCAGGCTCGCATCGACTCCGCGCCGGTCGTCAGCCTCTAAAGCGATGGGCCTGCTCGACATCATCCGCGGTCAGCGCACCCCCAAGCGGGCCGACCTCGACCGCCTCTTCGCGATCTCGACCGCCTACCCGACCCTGACCGTCAACCTCGGGCTGGAGCCGACCGGCCGGGCCGGCGTCTGCTTCAAGCCGGTCGAGGCGGGGGCCTTCGAGGAGCTGATGCGCGACCTCGACCAGATCCTGGGCCTCGCCAAGGCGGACGACGGCACCGGGGTGCGGCGCGAGAGCGACAGCATGGGGTTCACCTGGGTGATCCTCGAGGACGACGCCTTCGAGGACCTGGTCACCACGACCCACCTGGTGAACCAGACGATCGAGGAGCGCGGATTCTCCGAGCGCCTGCTGTGCTCGGTCTTCGCCTTCCGCAACGGCCCCGGCGGTCCCCCGGTCGACTTCGTCTACGCCTACAAGCGCGGCACCTTCTACCCCTTCGCCCCGCTCGGCGAGCCCAAGCGCGACAACGCGCTCGAGCTGCGCCTGCAGGGGGCGCTGTCGGGCGAGCTGCCGATGGAGCCCGATCTGGAGCGCTGGTACCCCGTCTGGGGCGCGCCGGTGAGCCCCGCGTGAGCGCCCGCGCCCGCCTCGGCGAGGACCGCCCGATGGGCGACTTCGTCGTCGACGAGACCGGCCAGGACGGCGCGCTGGACATCTCCCAGCTGCGGCTGGACGAGCAGATCGAGCTTCGCCACCTGCGCTACTTCCTGGCGGTGGCCGACGCCGGGAGCATGACCGAGGGCGCGCGCCGGCTGCAGCTCGCCCAGAGCCCCCTCTCGCAGCAGATCCGCCAGCTCGAGGCGCGCCTCGGCGCGACCCTGTTCGAGCGCGCGCGGGGCAGGGCGGCCCAGCTCACCGAGGCCGGCCACGTGCTCTACGTGCGCGCCCAGCAGATCATGGCGGTGCTCGACGAGGCCTCCGAGGAGGTGCGGGGGGTCGCCACCGGCGCGAGCGGGCGGCTCCGGTTCGGGGCCGTGCCGACCATCGCGCCGCACCTCACCCGGCCGCTGCAGTCGTTCGCCGAGCGCTTCCCCCAGGTGATGGTCCTGTTCCGCGAGGCCGGCGCCGAGCGGCTGGCGGCCGAGATCCAGTCCGGCGACATCGACATGGGCTTCGCCCGCCTGCCGATCCCGCCGACCGACGTCGACGTGCGGGTGCTGTGGGAGGAGGAGTTCATGCTCGCCCTCCCGCCCGACCACCCGCTGGCCGACGCCGGCGAGCTGCCGCTGAAGGCGATCGCCGACGAGCGCTTCGTGGCGTTCGACCGCCAGAAGGCCTGGTACCTCTTCCAGGTGATCGAGGCCGCCTGCGAGAAGGAGGGCTTCCGCCCCCGGGTGGTCTGCGACGGCGCCAGCTTCCTGACCGTCGCCCGCCTCGTCGGCGCCGGCTACGGCGTGAGCGTGCTCCCGCGGAGCGCGGTCGAGCCGATCCGCCGGCCCCACCCGGTCATGGTCCCGATCGTCGGCAAGCCGGTGAAGACCGCGATCGCCGGCCTCTACCCCAAGCGCACGAACCCGGCGCCGCTGATCACCGCGTGGATCGACCACGTGGACCAGTGGATCCACAGCGCCCCCGACGGCGGACTGCCGGCCGGCATGGGGGCCGCCGTCAGCGAGGCGCCCCCCGGCACCAGCCCCTAGGGGGTCGTCTTCGCGGGGGTCGTCTTCGCGGGGGCCGGCTCCACGGCGCGGCCGGCCGCGACGCCGCGCCGGCGCTGCTCGCCCCAGCCGCGCTTGCCGCGGGCCAGGTCGACCGCCGCGAGCGCCCGCCAGAAGGTGACCAGCTGGCGGTAGCCCAGGTTCTCGAACACCGAGAAGGCGAGCATCCGGGCGACGTCGCGCCCCTGGCGGTGGCGGCGGAAGTTGAACTCCTCGAGCATCAGCGCGGAGAACGACAGGAGCATCCCGAGCACCACCGCGAGCACGACGAACGCCACGAGGTAGGTCACCGAGAGCAGCCCGAGGATCACGGCGATCGGGAAGAGCACGTACCCGAGCGCCTCGATCATCGGCCCGAGCATCTCGAACACCGCGAAGTAGGGCATTGCCGCGGTGCCGATCGAGCCATAGCGCGGACGGCCGATCATCTCCCGGTGACGCCAGAGCGACTCGGTCAGCCCGCGCTGCCAGCGCCGGCGCTGGCGCCCGAGCGTGCGCAGGTCCTCGGGGACCTCGGTCCAGCAGACCGGGTCGGGCACGAAGGCCACCCGGTACTCCTCGCCGCGGTCGCGCAGGTGGTGGTGCATCCGGACGACGAGCTCCATGTCCTCGCCGACCGTCTTCGTCCAGTAGCCGCCGGCGGCCTCGACCACCGAGCGGCGGAACACGCCGAAGGCGCCGGAGATGATCAGCAGCGAGTCGAGCGTGTTCCAGCTCATTCGGCCGACCAGGAACGCGCGCAGGTACTCCACGGCCTGGAGGGTGGCCAGGCGGGAGCGCGGCAGCCGCACCTCCACCACCTTGCCGTCCTCGACCCGGCAGCCGTTGGCGATCCGCACGATGCCGCCGGTCGCGACCACCAGGTCGGGGTCGTCGACGATCGGCTCGATCACGCGCAGCAGCGCCTCCTCCTCGAGGATGGCGTCCGCGTCGACCGCGCAGAAGTAGGGGTGGCGCGCGGCGCTGATGCCGCAGTTGAGGGCGTCGGACTTGCCGCCGTTGGCCTTGTCGACCACCACCAGGTTCGGGTGCCGGGCCGAGGCGTACGTGCCGAGCACCTCGGCGTGGGGGATCTCCTGGCGCAGCGCGATCCGCACCGGCCGCAGGTCGAAGGCCTCGCGCAGGCGCTCGAGCGTCGCGTCCTTCGAGCCGTCGTTGACGACGATCACCTCGAGCAGCGGGTAGCGCAGGGCGAGCAGCGAGCGGACGCTCTCGACCACGCCGGCCTGCTCGTTGTAGGCCGGCAGCAGCACCGAGACGCCGGGGGTGAGCGGGGATGCGAGCATCTCGTCCACGGCGGCGTAGGCGCGCGCGTGCCGGTGACGGGAGACGCCGCGCCAGGCCACCGCGGTCAGGGTCAGGTAGATCAGGTTGAAGAGGGCGAAGTAGACCAGGACGACGATCCCCGTCACCTCGAGCACGCCGCGGAGCACGCTCATCGGAGCGCTCCCGCGCGCAGCGCGACCCGGTCGGCCGCCTCGTGCATCTCGGCGCTCGCGCCCTCCTCGGCGGCGGCCGCGGTGAGCGCGTCCGGGTCGACCAGGACCAGCGCCTCGGACGCCGCCTGGGCGAGCTCGTGCGCGCCCTCGGCCGCGGCGGCCAGCAGCGCGTCGCGCGCGTCGACGTCGTCGATCTGTCCCAGCGCCGCGGCCGCGGCGGCGGCCACGAACGGGATGCGGTCCTCGAGCGCGCGGCGGAGCGCGGCGGCGGCCTCCTCGGCCCCCAGGCGGCCCAGCGCCCGAGCGGCCCCGGCGCGCACGCGCGCGGCCGGGTGCTCGAGCAGCCCGATCAGCGGCGCCGCGTCGCCGGCGTCGCCGAGCACGCCGATGAGCTCGACGGCCTCGGCGGCCAGCGCCGGGTCGACCGCGTCGGTCAGGCGCTGCAGCTCGGGCACCGCCGCGGGGCCGATCAGGATCAGCGCGCCGCCGGCGGTGGAGCGGGGGGCGCGGCCGTCGGTCATGGCGGCGAGCAGCGGCTCGACCGCCTCGGCCGCGCCCAGGTGGCCGAGCGCGCGGGCGGCGGCGGCGCGCGCCTCGCGCTCGGGGTCGTCGCGGAGCACGCCGAGCAGCGCGGGGACCGCCACCGGGGAGCTCATGTCCCCGAGGGTCCGCGCCGCGGTCGCGCGCCTCCAGGCGCGCCGGTCGCCGAGCGCCGCGATCTCCCGCTCGACGTCGCCGCGGCCCTCGAAGAAGCCGGCGATCTGGCGCCGGGCGGCGCCGGTGAGCAGGCGGCCGTAGCGGGCGAGCAGCACGGCCAGGCCGCGGGCGTCGTCGTCACCCAGGCCTCCCAGCTCGACGGGCTCGCCGTCGACGAGGGCGAGCGCGAGGTCGCGCATCCGCGCCTGCGCCTGCAGCGCGCGCGTCTCGGCGCGCGCCAGGGCGGCGCGGCGGATCGCGAGCACGGCGAGGACGAGCAGGTTGGCGACCGCGAGGACGAGGGCGCCGATCTGGAGGGCCTGGATCATGTGATGCGCGCTCCCACTACCGCCGGCCGATGATCGTCTGAACCCGGGCGCGGAGCTCTGCCGGGCTGAACGGCTTCTTCATGTAGTCGTCGGCGCCGACCTCGAACCCGCGGGCCACGTCGTGCTCCTGCACGCGCGCGGTCAGCAGGATCACCGGGATGCGCTTGGTCGCCTCGTCGGCGCGCATGCGCCGGGTGACCTCGTATCCGTCGAGCTTCGGCATCATCACGTCGAGGACGGCCAGGTCGGGCCGGCGCTCGGTGGCGAGGCGCAGCGCCTCCTCGCCGTCGGATGCGCTCACGACCTCGTAGCCGGCGCGTCCCAGTCGGAACGCCAGCAGGTCGAGGATGTCGCGATCGTCGTCCGCGACGAGCACGACGCTCCGGGTCTCGGGTGGTCCTTCGGTGCTCATCAGGCCTCCTTGGCCGTAAGTGAACGTTCGTGCGACGCGCCGTACGCGGCCACGTCCCGGGGGAGCCGGGCACGGAAGACGCTGCCCCTCCCCACTCCGCTCTCGACGTCGATCGAGCCGCCGTGCGCCTCGACGATCGCCTTCGAGATCGACAGCCCCAGCCCCGTCCCCGGCACCGAGCGCGCCTGCGCGCCGGGGGTCCGATAGAAGCGCTCGAAGAGCCGGGGCTGCTCGGCAAAGGGGATCCCGACGCCGGTGTCCGCCACCTCGAGCACGACCTGGTCGCCGTCGACGGCGACGCGGACGTCGACCCGGCCGCCGGCGGGGGTGAACTTGAGCGCGTTCGAGACCAGGTTGTCGACGACCTGCCCCAGCCGGCTGGCGTCGCCGAGGATCGGCGCCGGCACGCCCGCGTCGACCGCCAGGGCCACCTCGCGGGTCTGGGCCGTGGGCCCCGCGGCGGCGGTGCGGTCGCGGGCGAGCTCGCCCACGTCGAGCGGGCGCAGCTGGATCGAGAGCCGGCCGGCGTCCGACTGGCCCATCACGATCAGATCGCCCACCAGCGCGAGCAGGCGGTCGGCGTTGCGGGCCGCCACCCGCAGGAACTGCTCCTGCTCCTCGCCGAGCTCGCCCAGCTCGCCCTCGAGCACCACGTCCAGATACCCGATGATCGAGGTCAGAGGCGTGCGGAGCTCGTGCGACGCGAGGGCGACGAACTCGTCCTTCATCCGCTCGGCCTCGCGCTCGGCGGTCACGTCGCGGATCACGAAGATGCGCCCGATCACCTCGCCGTCGCCGTCGCGCACGGGCGCGGCGTAGCGCTGGAAGGCGCGACCGCCCTGCGCCAGCGAGAACTCGTCGCGGGAGGCCAGCTCGGGGTCGCGCCGCAGCGCGTCGACCGCCGCCGCGAACCCGCGCGGGTCGGTCGTGTGCTCGGCGAAGCCGTCGACCAGCGCGTAGACCGAGACCGGCTCCTCGCCGGCGGACACCTGCCGCAGCAGGGCCCCGGCCGGCCGGTTGCGGAAGAGCATGCGCCCCTCGTCGTCGACCAGCATGATCACGTCCGGCACGGCGTCGAGCACCGCCCGGGTGATCGCCGCCTGCCGCCGCGCGGACCGGAACGAGGCGGCGTCCGTGAGGGCCACCTCGATCTGGCCCGCCAGGTGGGCGGCCGCCTCGCGCTCGTCGTCCGAGAAGGGGGAGCCGCCGGACCGGTGGAGCTCCAGCCGTCCCGGCGTCCGCCCGAGGTGGTCGAGCGGCAGGTCGAGCCGGAACGCGCCGGGGGCCGGCGCGTCGCCCGCCGCCACCGCGAGCCCGAGCTCCTCGATGACCAGGACGCCGCCGCCGGCCCCGGCGTGGCGCACGATCGCCTCGAGCCCGCGGCGCGTGAGCCGGTCGAGGTCGTCGCGCTCGCCGGCCAGCAGCTCGGCGAAGCGGTAGAAGGTGTCCACGCGCGCGCTCTGGCGCGAGAGGTCCTCGAGCGCCCGGGCCAGGTCGGCGTTGCGCTCGATCAGGTCCGCCTGAGCGCCCTGGAGGGAGACGGCCATCGCGTTGAACGCGCGCCCGAGGCGCGCGGTCTCGCCGGCGCCCTGGTCCGGCACGCGCGCCGCCATGTCGCCGGCGGCAAGCCGCTGCGCCGCGCCGGCGACCCGGCGGACGGGCATGACCACGCCCCGGATGAGGTAGAGCGCGAACAGCAGGATCAGGAGGGCCGAGCCCACGAGGCCCGCGACGCCGAACCACAGCGAGCGGGTGGCGTCGTCGCCGGCCGCGCGGCTGCGCAGCGCGCCGAGCCGGCGCTCCGCGGTGACGAACCGGGCGAACCTCTCGCGCAGGGCGCCGATGGCGTCCTCGCCCCGGCCGGTGGCGACCGCGGCGCGCGCGGCGGCGAGATCCCGTCGCGCCCGCGCGATCTGGGGCTCCATCCAGCCGGTCTCGTAGCGGCGGATCCCGGCGGCGATGCCGGTCGCCCGCCGCTCCTGTGCCGGATTGTCCGACACCAGCCGGGCCAGCTCGGCCGAGCGCGCCGGCACCACGCGCTGGGCGCGCCGGGCGGGCTCCAGGAAGCGCGGCTGCCCGGTGATCGCGAAGCCGCGGACGCTGGTCTGCATGTCCACCAGCAGGCGCTCCAGCTCGCCGGCGGCGACCAGCACGCGCTGGGAGTGCTCGGCCAGGCGGGCCGAGCCGCGCTGGTCCTGCAGCGCCCCGACCAGCCCGAGGAAGAGGCCGGCCACCAGGACCAGCAGCACGCCGCTCGCGAGGAGCATCTGCGCCGAGAGGCTGCTCCTCAGGCTGCGCCCATCCGGTGAGCTGGCGATGTGCATCACATGAACATCGACCGCTGCGCCAGTGACCCTGAGGCTGGCGCGCCGAGGAGAACCGCGGGATCAGTCCGGGATGAGGCCCTCCGAGGAGAGCAGGGCGCGCGCCTCCTCGAGCGTCGTCCCGGCGGCGGGCACGACGGCGTCGGACCCGGTGAACTCGTCGAGCGGGAGCGGCGTGCCGGTCCGCTTGATCTCGGTGACCAGCTCGTCCAGCGCGGACGCGAAGCCGCCCTCGTCGCCGGACTCGGCCGCCGACTGCACCCGGTCGTCGATCGCGTTGACCGTCGCGAAGGCCGCGTCGTCCAGCCGGAACTGCCCCTCCCCAAGCACCCTGACGATCACGCCTTCTCCCCCTCCCCGCCGGAGCCGATCTCGCCCTTCGGCGCCCCGCCGGTCCCGAGCTCGGCCTTCAGGCTCGCGAGCTCGTCGTCCACCGCGCTGCCGGCCGAGAGCTGCTCGAGCTGGCGGTCGATGTCGTCCTTGCCGTCGGTGATGTCGGTCAGGGCGCCCGAGGCGATCAGCTCGTCGATGGCGCCGGCGCGGGCGCGCATCGTCTCGGTCTTGTTCTCGGCGCGCTCGATGGCGAGGCCGACGTCGGCCATCTCCTCGGACACGCCGGTCACGGCCTCGCCGATCTTGGTCTGCGCCTCGGCGGCCGTGTACTGCGCCTTGATGGTCTCCTTGCGCGTCCGGAAGGCCTCGACCTTCGCGGTCAGCCGCTGCTCGGCCAGCACCAGCTTGTCCTGCTCTCCCTGGAGCTGATCGCGCTGGGTGTCGAGGTCCTGCAGCTGCACCTGCACGCCCTTCTTGCGCTCGAGCGCGACGCGGGCGAGGTCCTCGCGGCCCTGCTGTAGGGCGCTGCGCGCCTGCCCGTCGAGCTTGGTGACGCTCTGCTCGAGCTTGACCGCCTGAAGCTCGATCCGCTTCTTGCTCGTGGCGACCTCGGCGACGCCCCGGCGGACCTTCTGGAGCATCTCGAGCTGCTTCTCGTACGAGTAGTCGAGCGTCTCGCGGGGGTCCTCGGCCTTGTCCAGCGCCTTGCTGGCCTTGGCCTTGACGATCGTGGTGAACCGCCCCATGAGGCCCATCGCGCTCCTTTCGGCGAGCGGGCGAACGGAGGCGAGGATATCAAGGGGCCCCCGCCGGAATCGCCCTCGGGAGCGGCGGTTGCCGCGGCCGGCCGCGACGCGCAGGATGGACCGATGAGCGAGGGCCCCCTCCGCGGCATCCGGGTGGTCGAACTGACCTTCGGCCTCGCGGGCCCGCGCGCCGGGATGCACCTCGGCGACATGGGCGCCGAGGTGGTGAAGATCGAGCCGCCGGCCGGCGACGAATGGCGCGAGCACGAGGCGATCCCGGGGCACCCCGGGCGCAGCCGGCATTACATGCAGGCGAACCGGAACAAGCGCGCGGTCTGCCTCGACCTGACGATGGAGCCGGCGCGCGCGGCGGCGCGCGACCTCGTGCGCCGCGCCGACGTGCTGATCACCAACCTGCGCCCCGGGGCGCCGGAGCGGCTCGGGCTGGGGTGGGAGGACTGCCGGGCGCGCGACGAGCGCCTGATCTACTGCGCGATGTCGGCCTACGGGCCGGGCGGCCCGCTCTCGGATCGGGGCGGCTACGACGTGACCGTCGGCGCCTACGCCGGCCTGATGCCGGCCGTGGGCGCCACCGACGAGCGACCGCCGGCGCCGACGCCGTTCCCCGCCACCGACACGGCGATGCCGCTGCTGGCCACGACGGGCATCCTCGCCGCGCTGCTCGAGCGCGGGCGCACCGGCCGCGGGCAGCTGGTCGAGGTGAGCATGCTCGGGACCGCGATCGCGCTGAACGCCCACGCGCTGGTGCGGCTGGACGAGGCCGCCGCGCCGCCGGTCAGCGGCTTCGCGCGCGCCTTCTTCCGCGCCTACCGGACCGCGGACGGGTGGATCGCGGTGGCGGCGCTGTCCGAGCGCTTGGCCCGGCGGCTGTGCGCCGTCCTCGGCATGCCGGGGCTGCTCGAGGACGCGCCGTACGGCGACCGCGCCGCGCGGGCGGGGCGCGACGGCGAGCTCGCCGAGCGCTTGGCCGCGCGCTTCCGCGAGCGCCCGACGGCCGGCTGGGACGCGGCGCTGGCCGAGGCCGGCGTGCCGGCGGCGCCGGTGCGCGGGCGGGACGAGCTCTTCGACGACCCGCAGGTGCGCGGGCAGGGGCTGGTCGAGGAGGTCGACGACCCGGAGGTCGGCCGGCTGACGATGGCCGCGCCGGCGGTGCGGCTCTCGGCGTCGCCCGGGTCGATCCGCTTCCCCGGCCGCCACCTCGGCGCCGACACGCGCGAGGTCCTCCGCGAGCTGGGCCGCTCCGACGCGGAGATCGCGGCCATGGAGGCGAGCGGCGCGGCGGTGGCCGCGGCTCCCTAGGAGCGGACGGGCGCCGGCGGCGGCGCGACCGCCGTGGCGGCCGCCGGCGGAGCCGGCGGGGCCTCGGGCGGCCGCTCGCGCGAGCGCCAGGCGATGAGCCCCATCGCGGCGGTCAGCGCGGCCACGAGCACCGGGCCGGCCGGGAGGCGCTCGATCGAGACCAGCAGCGCGCCGGTGAGGGCGGCGGCGGGGATCGTGACCAGCCACGCGACGCCGATGTTGCGCGCCACGACCCAGCCAACCCGCTGGCGGCCGGCGGCGCCGGCGCCGAGCACCGACCCCGAGATGGTGTGGGTGGTCGAGACCGGGAAGCCCAGGTGGGCGGTCGACCAGAGGATCGCCGCCGTCGAGGTCTCGGCGGCGAAGCCCTGAACCGGCGAGAGCTCGGTCAGGCGGGTGCCGAGGGTGCGGATGATCCGCCAGCCCCCGACGTAGGTGCCGGCGGCCATCGCGGCCGCCGCGGAGAGCATCACCCAGAGCGGGACGTGGAACTCCGACGCCGGCTGGCCGGCGACCAGCGCGAGGGCGATGACGCCCATCGTCTTCTGCGCGTCGTTCGTGCCGTGGGTGAAGGCGACGAAGCTCGCGGAGATCAGCTGGCCGCGACGGGCGATGCGCCCGACCTTCTCGGGATCGCGGCGGCGCACGATCCGCAGGAGCAGGAAGGCGAGCCCGCCGGCGATCGCCAGGCCGGCGACCGGGGCGGCCAGCGAGGGGATCATCACCTTGTCCTTCAGCCCCGTCCAGTTGACGATCCCGAGCCCGGAGGCGGCGATCGCCGCGCCGGCCACGCCGCCGATCAGCGCGTGGCTGGAGCTGGTCGGCAGGCCGAGCCGCCAGCTGGTCAGGTTCCAGGCGATCGCGCCGGAGAGGCCCGCCATGATCACGCCGAGGGTCACGGCGCTCGGGTCGACGATCCCCTTGCCGACCGTCGCCGCGACCTCGAGCGAGACGAACGCGCCGGCGAAGTTCAGGACCGCCGCGCCGGCGACCGCCACCCTGGGCCGGATCGCCTTGGTCGCGATGCTCGTCGCGACCGCGTTCGCGGAGTCGTGGAACCCGTTCGTGAAGTCGAACGCCAACGCGAGCGCGACGACGAGGACGAGTGTGAGCTCCATCAGCGGAAGAGCGTGACCTGGGTCGGCGAGTCAGGGGGCGCGGGGCCGTCGCGCGCACGCTACCTGGCGCGACCGGACGGTACGCGGTCAAGGAGCCGATCGCATCTTGCGGCAAGCGGCGCGCGCCGCCCCGTGTCGGACGGCCTCGCGCTGCACGACAATCGACCCGCGGGCGCCCGTGCGCCGGCGGGGCCCCGTCCGGCCCGCCGGCTCGTGAGCGCCGGCGGCGCGCGCATCGAACTGGAGGAACCGTGGCCGCTCTCCCCCCGCCGCAACCGCGCCGTGCCCTCGGCCGGGGCGCGATCGCCCTCGTCGCGGCCGCCGGCGCTCTCACGCTGCCCGCGGCCGCCGCCGCGCAGGAGCCTCCGCCCCCCGGGACCGCGGCGAGCGTCGAGGTTCTGACCGGCGGCGACTACACGCTCGACCTCTGGCGCGACGACGCCACCGGCCACATCGCCCTCATCGACACCCGGCAGCCGGACGACGAGCAGGTGAGCTGGGTCCGCGGCACGAGCTACGTCAGCTCGGACGCGGACGAGGACGAGCCGGAGCTGTTCGAGCTCCGCCACCGCGGGCGCCGCGACGTCTCGGACTCCGTGCTCTCGCTCTACGGCATCGACCTGGACGGGGTCGAGGCGGCGCTCGCCGGGGGCGCGCCGGCGCCGCGGCCCGAGATCGCGACGGCCGCGCTGGCCGCCGAGGAGGCCACCCCCGCGGCCGGCCGCTTCGTCCTGGAGAACGTCGGGCGGGCCGCGCGGGCGCTCGCGCGCCACACCGCCGAGCCGGTGGTGTGGGCCGGCCCCCGCCGGTTCG